>JBOGLD010000015.1:0-33388 GCA_050745885.1 Terriglobales bacterium | reverse complement strand
ACCAGCGTCTCTGGTGCGTAAGCCTCGGCGATTCCCGCCACCACCTGCCGAATTTCAGTGCCGAGATCTACTTCCAGGCGCAGCAACTTGTCGGCCCCCTTCACTTTTTCGGCGACTTTCACCTGGCCCACGCGCAGTTCGACCTTGGCGAAGTCTTCAATGCCGATTTTGCCGTCGGGTACGGTTGCGACGGGTTTCGGCGGGGGCGCGCTCGCCGGTGGTGCGGGAGCCTTTTCTTCGATCGCGACCGAAGCACTGCGTCCCTGCTCTTCCATCTGCTGCATCCTTTCAATTGTGCTCTTGTCGGCGCGCGGAAAGACGGGCAGCACCTCGCCGAGCCTGGTCCCCAGCTTGAGTTGTCCCCACTGCAGTTCCGACAGGGAAAATTTGCGGATATCTCCCAGTCCCATCTGCCCCCAGATTTTGGCGGTCGCATCGGGAATCACGGGATGGGCGAGGGCGCTCACGATGCGCAGGGCCTCCGCGCTGTTGTAAAGAATGGTTGCCAGACGCGAGCGGCTTTCGTCGTCCTGCTTCTCGCCCAGAGCCCAGGGCTGCGTCTCGACGATGTATTTGTCTACTGCTCCAACCAGGCTCCAGGCCACTTCCAATGCGCGCGAAAAATGGCACTGGTCGAAGAGAGTGTTGCATTCCGCGATAGTCTGGCGCGCGGCCTCAACGATAGTATTCTCTTCCGCCGTGCGGGTGGCAGCACGCGAGGGGTAGGGCACTTCGCCCTTGAAGTAGCGCGTGATCATGGTGAGCGTACGGCTGGCCAGATTGCCCAAGCCGTTGGCCAGGTCGGCGTTGTAACGCTGCACCAGCGCGTCGAACGAAAACGAGCCGTCCTGCCCGAAGACGATTTCGCGCAGCAGAAAGTAGCGCAGGGCGTCGGAGCCCAGCACGTCAAGAATGGTCTCGGTGCGCACGATGTTTCCGCGCGACTTCGACATCTTGTTTTCTTCGAACAGCAGCCAGCCGTGGGCCATGATCTTGTGCGGCAGAGGCAGGCCCGCGGCCATCAGAAATGCCGGCCAGTAGACGCAGTGGAAGCGTACGATCTCCTTGCCGATCATCTGTACATCGGCCGGCCAATACTTAACGTATTTCGCCGTATCGTCTGATCCGTAACCCAACGCGGTGATGTAATTCGCCAGCGCATCCAGCCACACATAAATCACGTGCTTGGGATCTTCCGGGACCGGAATGCCCCAGGAAAACGTGCTGCGGCTGACCGAAAGATCGCGCAGGCCCGAGCGCACGAACGACAGCACCTCGTTGCGCCGCGTCTCGGGACGAATAAAATCAGGTTGCCCGGTGTAGAGTTCCAGCAGTTTGTCCTGAAATGCGGACAGCTTAAAGAAGTAATTCTCTTCCTTTACGGTTTCGGTGGGGCGCCCGCATTCCGGGCAGGGCGCGCCCGGTCCGACTGCGTCCACGTAGAGTTCGTCGAACACACAATACTGGCCGGTGTAGTGCCCTTTGTAGATGTAGCCATTGTCGCGAATGCGCCGCCACAGCGCCTGCACACCCTGCTTGTGCCGGTCGGAAGTGGTACGGATGAAATCGTCGTAGCTCAATCCCATCCGGTCCCAGAGAGCGCGAAACTCAGCGGAGACTTCGTTGGTAAGCTGCTGCGGAGTTTTTCCCGCGGCCTGCGCGGCCCGCTCGATCTTTTGCCCGTGTTCGTCGGTGCCGGTCAGGAAATAGGTATCAAAGCCCAGCATGCGCCGGCGGCGGGCGATGGCGTCGCAGGCAATGGTGGTGTAGGCATGTCCGATGTGGGGACGTGCATTCACGTAATAGATCGGCGTCGTGATGTAAAACTTCTTGTCCATTTGGGTGCCAGCGCTTGATCCGGGCAGTTCAGGGGCCTCAGCTTCTCAGGGCCTTCAGATAGGCTTCCATGGCCTCATTCATCACGCTCTTCAGGGGCACATGGTTCGCAGCAGCGATTTTCTTGCAATCTTCGTACTCCGGCGCGTAATTGGTGATGGTGCCGTTCATGCTGGCAATCTTCAATCGTACGTCTCCCCAACGTGTGACCACCTTGATCCACTTTCGGGTCAAGGTCTGCCGCTGCTCTTCCCGCCGCCGCACGCCCAGGGTGCTGGTTTCGGTGAAGATAATCTGGGTCAACCGGGGTGCGTCTTCCGGTCTCGCCAGAACGGTCAGCAACATTCCCGGACGATTCTTTTTCATCTGCACCGGTACGGCAAACGTATCGAGCGCTCCGGCTTCGAGCAGGCGCTCCACCACGTAGCCAAACACCTGCGGATTCAGATCGTCAAGGTTGGCTTCGAGCACGGTGACGGTCTCCTGCGAAGTGTTTTCCGCAAATCCCGCCTGGGACTCGCCAATGGTCAGACGAACCACATTGGCATGGCCGGGAAAGTCTCGAGTGCCGGCGCCGTATCCGGATTTCTCAATCTTCATGGCCGGAAACGGCGTGAAACGTTTAGCCAGCGTCTTCACGATCGCGGCACCCGTCGGAGTGACCAGTTCTACCTGAATGCCCGAGGAATAAACTGGCGCACCCTGCAAAAGTTCGACCGTGGCCGGGACCGGCACGGGAAGAACTCCGTGCGCACACTTCACCGTGCCCCCACCGACATTCAACGGGGAGCACACAATCTCATCCACGCCCAACGCCTCGGCTCCCACGGCGGCGCAGATGATATCGACCATCGCGTCCACGGCGCCCACCTCGTGGAAGTGCACTTTCTCCACATCGCTGTTATGGATTTTGGCCTCTGCTGCGCCTAACGCCTCGAAAATGGCAATCGCGGTTTTCTTCGCGCCTTCGCTGATGCCGGCCTGCCGTATCACTTCGCGTATCTCTTTCAGACCGCGGCCAGGTTCGTGCTGGTGTGGCGCGGGCGTCCCCGCCCGCGTGGTTTCGCCTTGCGGCTGGCTGTAGTTGTGTTCCCGCAGTTCAACATGTTCCGGCACATGCCTGTGGCTGTGTTCATCTCCTCTGTGCCCCTGACGCTGCTGCTCAAAGAACACCTCGCGCGGCAGTTCCTTTTCACCGTGCACGAAGACATCGACTTTGGTAGCGGTGATGCCGCTACGGTTCACCCGGGAAATTTCCAGGCGCGCTCCTATGTTCAAAGCCGCGACCGTCTCTTCGAAAAGCCTGGCCGGCACTCCCGCATCCACCAGGGCGCCGAGAAACATATCGCCGCTGATGCCGGAAAAGCAGTCGAGGTAGGCTATGCGCATAATGAACTGCCGCTGGTCGTTGGCCCTTGGTCGTTGGCTGAACTCTTTGATCAGGAAGCGTCTCAGCGGAGGACCAACGACGAACGACCAACGGCAGTTTTCATCATAGGGAACGGCGGAACCCGCGTCAAACCTCGCGGGCTCGCCCGGTTTGCTACAATCACTCTTTCCTTCAACAGCTTAGGGGAATTCTTGTATCGCCATCTCGAGCGCCGGCTGGCCCAACACGTGGGCGAATTTCTGCGTCGCACCTACGACCTGGATGTGCCCAAGATCGTCATCGAGCAGCCCCCCAAGGTGGAATTCGGCGAGTACGCTTTGCCCCTGGCCTTCGAGCTGGCCAGGAAGCTGCGCCAGGCGCCGCGCAAGATTGCGGAGGAAATCGTCAACGGAATCGGCCCCATCCCGGGCTTTGAGAAACTGGAATTAGCAGGCGCGGGCTATATCAACGCCCGACTGCAACGCGCCGAGCTCGGCGCCACTCTGATGGCCGACGAAAAGCCGCGGCCTGAAGTTCCCGCGGGCAAGATTCTGGTTGAACACTCCAGCATCAATCCCAACAAGGCGGCCCATGTCGGCCATCTGCGCAACGCCATTCTCGGCGATACCTTCGTCCGGATGCTGCGGTTCACCCGCAGGGAAGTGGACGTCCAGAATTACATCGACAACACGGGGGTGCAGGTTGCCGACGTAGTCGTGGGTTTTCTGCACATTGAAAAGAAGTCGCGCGCCGAAATCGAGCAACTGGCCCGTCAGCCCCGCTTTGACTATTACTGTTGGGACCTCTACGCCCAAGTCTCGCAGTGGTACTCGCAGGACAAGCAGAACTTGCGACTCCGCCAACAAGTGCTGCATGCCATCGAGGAAGGGAACAACGAAAGTGCTGCCGTTGCCGACGTAATTTCCATTGCAGTTCTGCGCCGTCATCTCGAGACCATGGACCGCCTCGATATCGAATACGATTTCCTGCCCCGCGAGAGCGAGATTCTCCGTCTTCATTTCTGGGATGCCGCCTTCGCCAAGTTAAAGGAAGGCGGAGTGCTTTTCTACGAGACCCAGGGCAAGAACCAGGGTTGCTGGGTGATGCGCCGGGCGGGGACGGCCAAGCCTGAAGGCGAGGAAGCTCTGGAGATTTCCCCGGGTGACCCAGAGAAAGACGAAGTTGCCGAGGAGGACCAGAAGGTGATTGTGCGGTCGAATGGGACCGTTGGCTACGTCGGCAAAGACATCGCCTACCACCTGTGGAAGTTTGGTCTGCTGGGCCGGGATTTTGGCTATCGGAAGTTCTATCGCTATCCCAACGGCCACGATTGCTGGCTTTCGACGGCAGTGGGATCTCTGGACCATCCCCATTTCGGCAACGTGGCGGAAATCTACAACGTGATTGACGCCCGCCAGGCAGAGGCACAGAACACCGTCATCGAAGCCCTGCGCGGGCTGGGATATAACGAACAGGCCGACCACTACACCCATTTCTCCTACGAAATGGTGGCGCTTACCCCGCGCTGCGCCGCTGAACTGGGCTACCAGCTTTCCGATGAGGACAAGGGCCGCCCGTATATTGAAGTTTCCGGCCGCAAGGGATTTGGGGTAAAGGCCGATGACCTGCTCGACCGGCTCATCGCCGCGGCGAAGAACGAGGTGGACGGACGCCATCCTCAGCTGACGGAAGGCGAGCGCGCCACCATCGCCACCCAGATCGCGGTCGGGGCGCTGCGCTATTTCATGCTCAAGTTCACCAAGTCGTCGGTGATCGCATTCGATTTCAAGGAAGCGCTGAGCTTTGAAGGCGAAACTGGTCCCTATGCCCAGTATGCGGCGGTGCGCGCAGCCAACATATTTCGCAAGGGTGGTTTCGATCCCGAAGAATTTGACAGGAACCCGGCGGAGCGACCTTCGGCGGCTGATCTGGCGAAACACCTGACCGGCGAAGCGGGAAACGAAATCTGGGAATTGTGGCTGGCCGCCGCGAAGACTTCCTACATCATCGAACAATCCATTGCCACCACCGAACCCGCGTACCTGGCCAAACACGCGTTTCAACTCGCCCAACTCTTCAATGCCTTCTACCACCGCCATCCCATTCTCAGTGAAATGGACGACGGCCGTAAGAAGTTTCTACTGGCAACCGTGGCCGTAGTCCGCCGGGAATTGGCGCGGGTATTGGCGGTCATGGGAATCAGCGTGCCGGCCGTGATGTAACAGCCGGTTTCCTACTGGCTGACTACCAACAGCACGAAGCTGTCAGGCAAAATCGCTGGCCTGGGACGGGGCTGTTCCGCCGTCGGTGCCGGGGGCGGTCCGAATTTCGCAGTCACCAGGAAAATCCGGTGCTTCGCGGGATCGAGCGCCAGGGTACGGGCGCCGCGTTCGGTAGGAACATTTTCGGCGACGCTGAATTTGTCGGCCGAATCTTCATGCACAACTGTGAGCACGCCCTCGCCGCAGGAAGCGAATGCCAATCCGGTCTCGGGATCGAACCCGGTGGCATCCACGCCCCGGCCGATGGGCAGGGTGGAGATGACTTTGCCGCTGTCCGCATCCACGACGGCCATCAGCTGGTTGCTGCACCCGGAAAACAGCCGCCGATGTTTGCGATCAATGGCCAATCCGGTCGGCTCCTCACACGGGGCCAGCGGCCAGCGTGACTTGATCTCCAATTGGTTCGGATCCAGCGCGAACAATTCGCTCTTGTCTTCAAGATTGACGAAGATCTCTCCTTTTTCGTCACTGACGGCAAACTCAGGCTTCCCATCCAGCTTGATCGTGCCCACCACCGTGCCGCTGGCGGCATCGATGGCGGTGGCATCATGGCTCCTGCCATTGAACGTGAAGACCCGTTTACTCGCGGGATCGTAAAGGATCGCATCCGGATTTTCACCGACCTTGATCTTGCTGAGAAACTTCAGACTCTCCAGGTCGAAAACACTCACCGTGCCCTCGCGACCGTTGCTGACGAAGCCGCGGCCGAGTTCCGGGGCCAGGGCAATGCCATGAACTCCAGGCGTGTCCGGGATATCGCCCACGGGCTTGCCCGAATCCGGGTCGATCACAATGACGTGCGTGGAACGCGAAATGTACAAACGCTTCGCGCTGCCGTCGAGCGACAGATAGTCCCAGCCTCCGTCGCCGCCCAGTTTGTAGGTCCTTATCAAGTGGTACCCCGGGGCTGCGGCCAAACCAGACGTAACCGGCAACAGGGTAACCAGCGTGACGCCGACGGTCGTAAGGCAGAATTGCTTCAAGCGCTTCATTTGCATCAGCCTCGTAGAAGTAATAACCAAAGTACTCGACCGTAACTTTACCCTGTTTCCAAACACTCCTAGACTGTTTTTCATGCATTCCTGGGAAGGAGATCCGCGTCCCGAGCCCGCGCCCGAGTACGGCGCCATACGGCCCGGCTCGAGCCTGAAGCTGGATCAGTCCATCGATCCGCAGGCGGGCAGCTGGCGTATTCTGTTCGCCGTGGCTGCGGGGATTCTATTGGCGGCATTCTTTGCCACAGGCAATGCAGACGCCGCATTTGAGCAGGTCGCCAGTTTTCTTTCTCTGAGAGGCAAGCCGGAAGCGGCCTCGCCCGCGGTGCTTTCTGAGCACGAGATGGAAACCCTGGACCACCAGAGCCCGCAACAACAGGCGGAGCTCCTTCTGGAGCGCGCCGTGAACCACTATGAGGGGGCCAACGAGCAGATCGCGGGGCGCGTCGAAGGCTGGTGGGGGAAACTGAAGTTTACTCCCCGCTTCAACTCCCTGATCACCACGGCGCTCAACTCCAATGACCTTCGGGTCCGGGCAGCTGGGATCGAGTTAGATCTGGCCGCCATGGGCGCCATCAAATCGCCGGCGACGGTCGAGCGCCTGGCCCAGGAGGCGGAACGCGGACCGCGGTCACAACGGGTGTGGGCGCTTTGGGAGGTAGGTCTTCTTGGCAACCGCGGCGTCGAACCCGAACGCGTGAACGAGATATTGGTCAGCCAGCTTCGCGACTCTGATCCAGAAATCCGCCACTGGGCAGTGGAAGGCCTGGCCTATCTCGGGACCAACGAGGCCATCGCTCCGCTACTGCATGCTTTTCACGACGATTCGTCAGCCATGGTCCGGGAGCGCGCCGCTTGCAGCCTGGCGCAATCCGGCATGCTCACCCAGGAACAGCGCCGCAGCGTGATCCCGCAACTGCTCGACTACGCCGACGACGCCTCCCTGGACGCGCAGACCCACGGCTGGGTTTATCAGGCGCTGCGCGACATCACCGGCCAGACTCTGCCCAACGACTCATCCTCCTGGAGAAGCTGGTACGACGCTCACCGGGGATGATGAAACAGCTTCCAGTCTCCAGCCTTCCAGTTTCCAGACCGGAAGCCATAAGTACCGTCCCTACTCCGCCATCTTGGCCAGGTGCAGATCAAACCCGGTCTTGGGCAGCAGCGATGTCAATTCAAACGCTCTAAAGCCATCGCCCGCAATTTCTGTCTGCCGGTAGAGTCCGGGTTCGCTGTCCACCGTTTCATGACGTCCGTCAAGATGGTTGAGAAATTCCCGCGCCTGCCTGATGTCAGCCGGGCCGTCCTGAGTTCGGGTCACGACCGCTTCTGCCGCATAGGATCGCACCAGCTTGGGCCAGTATTTCTCCAGAAGATTGGTGCTGGCGAAGATGTCGGACCAGACCACCTGGCCGTTCACCGCCACCACCACGCCCACAGCATTCTGATCGCGGAGCTGCTGAATCAGGCTCTGGTAATTTCGCTGGATGGGTTCCGCTATTGAGTCAACTTTCTGTTTAACCTCGCGGTTGTCCATCACCCGGGCGTACGAACTGGTTCCGTTGATGGCCTGTGCCGCTCCCGCGGCGGTCACAGTTTCGGCCATTGCTGTCCTGGTTTTCGCCACCTCCGACCACACCTGCTGCTGGTCCTTGTCGGCCATCGCTTTGGCGCGGACATTCGGCGCTGCCATCGGCGCTTGTACCGAACCGACTGTTCCTCCCACTCCAAATCTGTCGCTGCTGCCGGTCCAGCGCCCCGGCTCAACGCAGAACACGCCGAGATCGATCGGATCGCTTTCGGCCGGGATAATGCGGTCCTTGCCGATCACCCGGTCCTGCTTCCCTCCGGTCACGATCTCGCCAGCCAGCAGAATCAAGGGACGTTTTGAGTTGTTGATCAAGACCAACTGATTGACCTGGGCGCCGCCCTGAAAAGGCGTTGTTCGATGCCGGCGCATCAATGGTTGCAGGCTTCCCGATTCGGTCACAATCACCTCGCCCGAGCGCAGACCTTCGTCCAGGGTGAGGAATTCCTGAGTGTCGTGGGAGCGGGCGGCAACTACGGGGAACACGGTCAGGTTCCCGTGGCGGATGGGCTCGAGAACCTTGTAGCCGGAAGGCGGAGTCGCGTCTCCGGCAGGGGCGGCAGCGGGCACGAATAGAGCGATCCCGGCAAGGGCCAGCGCCGGGAGCAATGCAAATAGCTTGAAGTTCATGGTGTTCCTCCGTAGCGCCGGCGTCTCGCCGGCTGTCCGGTGGACGTCCCGCCCACCACCCGGCAGTGCCCGCGCTTACATCAGGAACGGCAAATATTCGGCTTCTTGCATCACAAATGTTGATAGCATCCGGATGGCTGCCCGCCATGACCGATCAAGGTGTCCAACCCATAGTTGAAGTGTCCGCCGGGTTGGAATCCATGCTCACCGAGCTCTACGAAAAGAGTGGAAAATCGGGTCTCAGCCGCGAGCAATTCGCAGCCGTGCTGAACCAGGTCGCCGCCAAATATCTGCCGGCGGATGCCTCTGCCCGGCAGACTGCGGACTTCTATGCCGGCTTGCGGGTGGAAGAGCTGGCGCTGGCCCGGGCTTGCGCCGCCGGTTACGAACGGGCGTGGGAAGTTTTCATGGCGCGGTATCGCGAGAAGCTGTACGACATGGCGGGCTACATCGCCAAAGAAGACTCCGCCGCTCGCGAACTCGCGGACTCGCTCTATGCCGATCTCTACGGAACCACCACCCGCGACGGTCAGCGCATTTCGAAATTGGCCTCGTACACTGGTCGCGGGTCTCTGGAAGGCTGGCTGCGCACCGTGATGGCGCAGGAATTCGTGAACCGCTTTCGCCGCCAGCGCCGGCTGGTCAGCCTGGATGAAGAGAGTGAAGACGGCGCGCAGTTTGCCGCGACCGGTCCCGAGCCGCCCATGGTAGTCGATCCGCGAGTCGAAGCCACGGCCGACGAAGTCCTGTCCAGACTCGCTGCGGAAGAGCGCTTCCTTCTGGCATCCTATTATTTGGACGGCCGCACGCTGGCAGAGATTGCGCGCACGCTCAAGGTGCATGAATCCACCATCAGCCGCAAGCTCGACAAACTGGCCAAGTCCCTGCGCAAGCAGATTCTGGCGGCGCTTGAGCGCAAGGGCATGAGCCGCCGCCAGGCCGAGGAAGCCTTGGACGTGGACGTGCGTGATCTGAGATTGAATGTCCGTGACCGGGTGGCGCAAGAAACGGCTCCTCAGTCGTTCTCTGATAAGGAGGGAGAGTTGCGGGCGCCGGACGTCGGACCTCGGGCAACCGGCGTGTGACTTCCGACGCCTGAGTTGGGGCGGAACGCCTGTTGGCCGGTTGGCTGCCCGCCTCCAGCCGCGAAGCGACGTAAGAATGCAGCCCAGGGCGCAAGCCCTGAGTAAGCGCACGCAAAGCAAAGCCCGTAGGGCGAAAGAGAATGGAGCAACTTCCAAAAATCGTGCAACAGCGCATGCAGGGACCGGCCAATCCCGGGGTGCATCCTGATCCCGACCTGTTGACTGCTTTCGCCGAGCAATCGTTGAAAAGCCGCGAACGCGCCCAGGTCCTGCAGCACCTGGCGGAGTGTGCCGATTGCCGCGATGTGTTGTCACTGGCCATGCCCGAGATCGAATCTGCACCATCGCCGGGCCCGGAACGGTCACGTTGGCTGAGCTGGCCCGTGCTGCGCTGGGGGGCGCTGGCGGCATGCGTAGTCGTGGTGAGTGCGGCGGTGACGCTGCACTATGAACGCGGGCAAAAGCTTGAGCCATCGCTTGCGGACAAGGCCCCTGCGGCGCCAGCCAGGCTGGAAAGCGAGGTCTCCAAACAGTCTGGTCAGGAGCTGGCGGCCAAGGTTGCTCCATCGGCGCCGGCCCAGTTGGAGCGCGACATCACGACTGCGGGCAAGGTGTTCAAGCCACGCGAGAAACCTGCGGATTTAGGGATGATTGCTGCGCGAACCGGAGGGTCTGCGCCACCCGCGCTGGCGCTGGATCAAAGCAAGAAAATTCAGGAGCCGGCCAATAATCAATTGGCAAACGTTGAGGCGATTCGATCCGCCGATATGCCGGGGCCAGTGCCCGCAGCGGGTCCCATGCCGTTGTCCGCCGCGAAGACGGCTGGAACAGAGCAACCGACCCAGGCCCGAAACAACGCCGTCGAGTACTCGGCCGGAGCCAGCACGCAGACCGTCATGGTGGAGAGCGCGGCGGCCCCGGCCCCGAAGACGGCGCAACCCACGGAGCAGAAGGCAAAGGACGAGTCACGAAGGAACGAATCGCAGAAGGAAGTTCAGGCCGCAAACGGCGGAGCAAGTGCCGGGTCGCCCGGAGATCGGAAGGCGGACATGCTCTCGGCGGAGAGCGCGTTAGGGAAGCATGCCGTGTCGCGTGCCGGCAACAACAATGCGCCCCGCTGGACGATTTCCGCCGAGGGTGCCCTGCAACGCTCGTTCGATTCCGGCCAGACCTGGCACACAATTCCGGTGGCGAGCAACGTCGTCTTCCGGGCGCTTGCCGCAAACGATTCTGATATCTGGGTGGGCGGCTCCGCCGGCGTTCTCTACCATTCTTCCGATGCCGCCCAACACTGGACCCGGATCAAGCCGATGGCGGACGGCAAGTTCCTGACTGCTGATATTGTCGCTGTTGAATTCAGCGATGCCCGACATGGCAAACTGACCACCAGTAACCGCGAAACCTGGACCACCAGCGACGCGGGGGAAACCTGGCAAAGCAGGTAACCCGCGGTTCTCCACTATTGTCAAAGGGCTTGCTGCCAGGAACAGCCAAACCCGTGATGATTCCCGAAGTGACCAACACCAGTTCGAGAGTTACCAAAGTGACGTTTACAGCAACACAGGGTGGCCCTAGTATCCATCTCGTGGTTTGGCAGTTCTGGGGGAGGGCTGCCGAGGCGTCCTGAACTGAAAAGTTCGGGACGTTTTTTTTTGGCCCATCCCGACCATCTCATTCCCCTTCCGGTCCGATAGCGCAAGGTCTGGGAGCGCAAAGTCCCGCCTTTGCGACTTCTCCGTTTACGGATGCATCTAATACAGTGTTACGATACTGGCAGCCAACGTAGGCTGCTCGACCGTTCTCGCATCTGCATTCGCGAGCACCGGAACCCGCGGAGGACAAATGGCAAGTAACGGAATTCTGGAAGTGACGGACGCAAACTTTGACCAGGATGTTCTGAAGTCGGAGCAGCCCGTTCTGGTGGATTTCTGGGCGGCCTGGTGCGGACCCTGCCGCGCCCTGGCTCCGATCGTCGATGAACTGGCGAAGGACTACCACGGCAAGATCAAGGTCGGAAAAATGGATGTCGACAGCAACCAGGCCACGCCCATGCGCTACGGAGTCCGCGGCATTCCCACCCTGCTCGTGTTCAAGGGCGGACAAGTCAAGGAACAGATCGTAGGCTACGTGCCCAAGGAGACGATCCAGAAGGCGATTGACAAGCACGTGGGGTAAGGCAGTCGTTGGTCGTTGGCAAAGACTTCAAACGCCCGGGTTTATCGCCCTGGCGTTAATGTTTTCAGGGCAGATCCGCCGCCTGGAAGCTAGGAGCGAGAGGCTAGAAGCTGCCTCAATACTTCCGCAACACTCCGATCACTCTTCCCTGAATCTCGACTGAAGCCGCCGGCACAATGATGGGTTGCATGCTGGCGTTCGAAGGCTGCAGCCGGATATTTTCGCCTTCGCGATAAAAGCGTTTGAGCGTGGCATCGGTGCCTTCCACCAGGGCGACGACGATATCGCCGTTGTGCGCCGTTCTGCTTTTCTCCACCATCACGTAATCGCGATTCAGGATGGCCTCATCCTGCATGGAATCGCCGCGGACTTCGAGCACGAAAACTTCCTTCGAGCGCACGAAGTCGGCCAGGGAAATAGTCTCGTTGTTCTGCACCGCCTCGATGGGTTGGCCGGCGGCGATGCGGCCCACCAACGGCAGCACCATGGTGGTATTCACCGCCATGGCTTGCTTGAGCCGGCCTTTGGGAGGCAGCAGGTCGATTGATCGGCTGCGGTTGTAGTCGCGCGTGAGCAATCCCTTTTTCTCCAGATTGGAAATGTGCTTGTGGACCGTCGCCAGCGAACTGAGTTCCAGGCCCTGGCCAATCTCTTCGAACGAAGGCGAGTAGCCGTTCTTCTGCACGAACTCAGAGATGAAGTCGTAAACCTGCCGTTGCCGTCTGGTGATTGCCATAGCGCAATTTTGGGCGAAGGGAAGGCGAAATGTCAAGGAAACAATAGCGCCTGTCATCGGAGCCTGTCATCCTGAGCGGAACAGACCCATTCGCTTGCGAATGGGTCGGTGGAGTCGAAGGACCCCTACAAGCTTATCGCTGCCGCGAGGGCGATCCACGGTGAAGTTGCGGGAGAATGTTGGCGCTCGGTACGAAGCCAGGGGTCCTTCGACTCCGTCGCAGCTTCGCGAAGCGAAGCTGCTGCTACGCTCAGGATGACAGGGCCATGCACTCGGGACAGCGCCCCTATTCCGAGGCCACCGCTTTCAGGTACCGGTAGTAAAAATCTACCGCATGGTAAAACGAATCCACGCGGATGCGTTCGTCCTTGCCATGGGCGCGGATGTCGTCGCGATCGATGGCTTCTCCCGACACGCAATAGGAGGGCATGCCCGCTGCGTTGGTGTAGATGTCGTCGGAGGCGCCGGTCGACATATCGGGAATCACCGCCAGGCCCGGCCACATCTCGTTGACAACTTTTTCCAGTGGCTGGAAGACGTCCGGACGCAGTGGCGGAGGCGGGTACGAGCGGCGATGATCCGCGCCGCCAATGGCTCCCATGTCCTTCACGGAAATCTTGGGATCGGCCAGGACCTTTTCCAGTTCCTGCCTGATCTCTTCGGGCGAATGGCCAGGAATGATGCGGCAGTTTACGTTGGCTTGGGCCATCTGGGGCAAGGCATTGTTGGCATGGCCCGCGCTCAGGCGTGTGGCCACGCAGGTGGTGTGCATGATCGAATTGTCGATCGGGTATTTCGACAGCCGCGCCACCGCCGCCATATCCGGAGGGTTCTTGAGGATGGCCCGCATGTCAGCCGCCCGCTCGCCGCTGGCGATCTTTGCCATGCGCTCATAATAAGCGCGGGTGATGTGGGTCAGCTCGAACGGAAACTGGTAGTGCTCCAGCCGCGCCAGGCCGTCAGCCAGATGGTAGATGGCGTTGTCCGGTCTGGGCAGGGAACTATGGCCGCCGGGGTTGGTCACCGTCAGCTGATAGTCCGAATACAATTTTTCCGCCGCGTCCACCGTCATGAATTGCGGCTTGCCGTTCTCGGACAGGATTCCGCCGCCGTCGTGGTTGAGCACGAATTCAGCATCGATCAGTTCGCGGTGATTTTTGAGCAGCCAGTCCACCCCATTCGACGTGCCGCCCTCTTCATCCGCCGTGAGCGCCAGGATGATGTCGCGGTCGGGCACGAAGCCTTCCTTCTTGAACCGGATCAGGGTCGTGACCATGATGGCGTCGCCGTCTTTCATGTCCTGCGTGCCCCGACCGTAGTAGTAACCGTCTTTCTCGACGAACTGAAAGGGATCGGTGGTCCAGTCTTCGCGCCGCGCTTCGACCACATCCAGATGTCCGATGAGCAGCACCGGTTTGTGCTGGCCGCTGCCGTGCAAGCGGACGACCAGATTCTTCTTGCGATCGTTCGGCCCCATGATCTCCATGTCGCTGTCAGGAAACCCGGCATCGCGAAAGCGCCGCGCCATGGCTTCGGCGGCGGTGGTCACATTGCCGACTGAATCGGTGGTGTTGATTTCGATCAGTTGCTTGAAAATGTCGTGGGAGAGTTGCCGGGTGGCATCGTCTATCTGCGCGGGTAAAGTGATTGCCAGGAATAGGAAAGCGACCGTCAATGACCAGTTCCGATATTTCAATCGAGGCTCCTTGGTAGCGCCGGCGCTCCTTCGACTTCGCTCAGGACAGGCCCGCCGGCTGTTTGGAGGGCGTGCCGCCCTCCGCGTCGTGCGGCTGAAAGAAATGCCCGTCTACAGTACCAAAATTTGGCTTTGATGGCGCATCTTGTGACCGCAAAAATGGGCGATACTGAGCTGTTATCCTGAACCAGTGAGCCCTCCCACCGAGAATGCGGCATCCCATCCCCAACCCGGACTCTGCCAGAACTGCATTCACGCGCGGCGCATCGAGTCCGACCGCGGTTCGGTGTTTTTCCTCTGCCAACTCGCTCTGACGGACGGCCGGTTCAAGAAATATCCCCGGCTGCCCGTTCTTTCATGCCCTGGGTACGAACCAGAAGTAACGCCAAATCTGTGACATGTAGATCATGGGCCTGGCGAAACTTTTGTTCGCCGCGGGACTCTAATAAACTGCGAGTCCGCAAGCGGGCCGCAGAGGCGCCTTCATGTTCAGATTTTCCGGTTATATCTTTCTGTTGTTTTTGGTCCTGATCGCGGGCACGGTGGCGTGCACTGCGGGAAATGCAGCCGGAGTTGCGGTGCCGGGCCCGGTGGTTGACCAGGCCAAGGCGGCGAAAGCCGGCGAGCAAACCGCCGTGGTCGCCGGAGGCTGCTTCTGGGGCATCCAGGCGGTCTTTCAGCATGTGAAAGGGGTCATCAGCGCGACCTCGGGATATTCCGGAGGCGAAGCCAAGACCGCGCAATATGAAATCGTAAGCACGGGCGAAACCGGCCACGCCGAGTCCGTGAAGATCGCCTACGATCCCTCGCAGATTACCTACGGCGAACTGCTGCGAGTGTTCTTCTCCGTGGCGCTCGATCCGACCCAACTGAACCGGCAGGGTCCGGATGAGGGCACCCAATATCGCTCGGTGATTTTTTACAGCAATGAAGAACAGAACAAGATCGCGACCGCGTACATCGCGCAGCTGAACAAGGCGAAAGTGTTCCCCGGGGCGATCGTGACCCAGGTTGTGCCGCTGAAGGCGTTTTATCCGGCGGAGGCCTACCACCAGGATTACGCGACGCGTCATCCCAACCAGCCCTATATTGTTTTTAACGATGCGCCGAAAGTCGCGCATCTGCGGCGGGAATTTCCCGAATTGTATACGGGAAAGTAGTAGTGTTCTGCCGGGCCAACGGCAACTTCAGGAGCGAGCTATGTTCGATTCTGAGCTTGATCAGAATGCTTCGTCGGTGAACCTGAGACGGCGCGCATTTCTGGGGATCTCGGTTTCGGCGATTGCCGGCGCCGCCCTGTGGTCGCTGCGCAAGCCGCGGCTCATCGAAGCGGCGAGGCCGCAGGGGGTTCCCGGCGAAGTCGTGATTGTGCAGTTCTCCGATTCCGGGCAGCGGCTGCAAAAAGTCCGGGTCCCTAAAGTAGTAAAAAGCGACGAGGAATGGCGCAAGCAACTCTCTCCCGGGCAATTCGACATTACCCGTCAGGCAGACACCGAAATTGCGTTCAGCGGGAAGTACTGGAACCTGCACGACAAGGGTCTGTACCGCTGCATCTGTTGCGACAACGCTCTGTTCAGCTCCCAGACCAAGTTTGAATCCGGCACCGGCTGGCCCAGCTTCTGGGAACCCATCGCGCCCGAAAATGTTCACACCATCAACGACACCAGTTTTGGCATGGTGCGAAGCGCGGTGGCGTGCACCCTGTGTGACGCGCATTTGGGGCACGTCTTCGATGACGGGCCGCAGCCTACCGGGCTGCGTTACTGCATGAACTCGGCCTCCCTGAAGTTCATCAAGCAGGTCTAAGCCTCAGTGTTGCTCCCACAACACAAGGTCCCTCGACTTGCCTGAGCCGCGCAGGGCGCGACTCAGGCGGCGCTCGGGATGACAGTATAAAATGCGGGCATGAATTCCACTCTTCCTTCTTCATTTCGGGCGCCCAGCGCGACCGAGCGGGTATTCAATCGCGCGTTTGGATTTGTGGTGGGTCTGGGACTGGGTTTTTCCTACAACTACCTCCTGCAAGTGCGGGGACGCAAGAGCGGGAAAATATACTCCACCCCGATTGATCTGCTGGAGCTGGGAGGAAAGCGGTTCCTGGTGGCCCCGCGTGGCCGTACGCAATGGGTGCGCAACGCGGAAGCGGCCGGAGAAGTCGCGCTCAAGAAGGGAAGCCAGCGGCAGCAGTACCGGCTGCGAGCTCTCTCAGATGAGGAGAAGCCGGAAGTGCTGAAGGCTTATCTGGATCAGTTCAAGCGCGAAGTTCAAACCTACTTTCCGCTGCCGGCCGGATCACCGGTGGAGGCTTTTCGTGAATTGGTGACGAGCTATCCGGCGTTTGAATTAATGCCGGCGTAGTTCACCGTCGAGCCGCGCTCGACCAGGACGGGTCGGAGACCCGAGGTTGGTCGTCTCAAGGCCCGGCGTCCGTCCTACTCCAGCACGCTGTCGTCCAGCTTCTTTCTTCCCCAGTCAGCGGCGGCTTGTACGAACGCTTGCACCAGGGGATGGGGCTTATCGGGCCGGGAAGACAGTTGGGGCTGGAACAGGGTTGCGATATAGAAACGGTGGGTGGGCGACTCGATCGCCCGGATCTCGCCTTGCGGGCCGCGCGCAACCACGGGGAATCCGGCCTCCATGGCGGCCCACTCATAGTCGGGATTAACTTCAAAGTTGCAGAAGAATTCCTCGGCGACTGTGTCCTGCGAATAGTACGACTGGAGATAGGAACCGGGGCGAAGGCGGATTTCCGGAACCGCACCGGATAGCTTGGGCGCGCCCTTCGCGCGCCCGGGAACAGCGCAGGCTACCGGATAAATAATGATGTTTTTCGACCCGGAATTATTCTCGGCGCTGTCCGCATCCTTGATTCCCAGCACATTGCGGGCGCACTCGATCAGCGCATACTGAAAGCCGCCGCAGGTGCCCAGGAAAGGCCAGTCGCGGCGGCGGGCGAATTCGATGCCTTTCAGCATGCCGTCCAAACTCTTGTAGGGACTGCCGGGCGCGGCCCAAATTCCGTCGAAAGTCTCCAGCTTTTTCTGGGTGCCTGGATCGAGCAGGCTCGGAGTCGCGATCCACTCCCCTTCGACCGGCAGATTCAGCTGGGCAGCGGCGTGCTGCAGCGATTTCTCGACTGCGGGAAGAGTCGGAGACTTGGGATCATAATCCCCCAGAATTCCAATGCGGACAGGATCGCTCACTGAGTCATTTTATATGGGCTGCGCGGATAAGGAGGTGAGAAGGCTGGTGACCTTCTTGCCTGCCGACTTGGCCGCCGATTTGTCCGCCGAGCGTTGCTCGGCCGCACGAGCGGGACGCTCGCGCCTACATTTGGCGAGGGCGCCCGCCCCACACCGACACGATTACTTGGTGGTCACCGAGCGCTCTTTCAGGATCTCATCCACCGCCGCGATTGCCGTCTCCAATTCCTCATCCTGATTGTAAAAGTGCGGAGCCATGCGCACGCCGGCCTGGGGGCGATAATCAACCAGGATGTCCCGCTTGAGCAGTTCGCGGCAGACCTCCTCGGCATCGGGCATGTCGATCGAAACCGTTCCGCCACGCTGCTCCGCGTGGCGTGGAGAATTCACACGCCAACCATGCTCCGAAGCCAACTCGATCAATCGGGAAGTCTGCCGTTTCGACTTTTCTCGAATCCGGTCAATGCCGACCTGGGCGATGATTTTCAGTCCGGGGCGCGCAGCCTCCAACGCCGGGACGTGGGACGTGCCATTCATGAAGCGAAACGGGGGCTCGGCGTAACGAGTAGGTCCGATTTCAAAAGCAAAGGGATTCTGGTGGGCAAACCAGCCGGTGAATTTTGGCTGCAGCTTCCTGCCCAGGTCCGGACGAACATAGAAGTAGGCCACGCCCGGCCCGCCGCACAGCCACTTCAAGACTCCGCCACAGGCGAAGTCGACATCCAGCGCCTGCACATCGACGGGCACGGTGCCCAGGGACTGAAAGGTATCGAGCAGCACGTGGGCGCCAACCCGGTGGGCCTTCTCGATGATGGCCTTGGCATCCTGGATGTACCCGCTGCGGAAAATCACGTGTGGAACCGGGACCAGCAGAGTGTGCTCATCGATCGCATCCAGCAGACGTTCCGTGGGAACCGTGATGCCGTCGTCGGTCGGTACCATCTTGACGCGGGCGCCATAGCCTCGTTGCGCTTCCCAGAAATACATCACCGAGGGGAAGTTCAGGTCGCTGTACACCACCTGGTTGCGTTTACCGGAGAAATCGAAGCAGGAAGCCACCACGGCCTGGCAGGTCGTGACATTCTGGTGGGTCGAAACCGAGCCCGGAGCAGCGTTCATCAGGGCGCCAATTTCGTCCCCCACCTGGGCCGCCAGCATCCACCAGCGTTCTTCCCAAGCCCGCACGCCGCGGGTGGCCCAGAGGTCGGCGTAGCCCTTCATGGCTTGGTAAACGGCTTGCGGCATGGCGCCCAGCGAATTGCTGATCAGATAGGTGGTGCGTTCCAGAATGGGGAATTCGGAACGATAGCGGAGAAGCTCATCGGCCATACCACGTATTGTACTGCGCGTCCGGCCTGTATACTTCGGGCTGGCCGACAACTCTACGACTCCTCGACGCATCCTAAACTTGAATTTTGCGCGTTTATCGGATTCTTCAGACTAGGAGAGAAATGAAAGCCATGAAAATAATCAGAAACATTCTGGGAACGGCGAGTCTGCTCTATGCCGGGTACGTACTCATCGCGAGTGTGAAGGACGTCCGCCGCTACATTAGGATCAGCACGATGTAAGAAAGCATGGGACGGACACTGTTGTCCTACTTCTTCAGCGCGAAATAGGCCGCCGTCAGCACGACCATGTACACGGCGCCGCTGATGAGCGTCAAGTGAGAGTTCCAGCCAGTCTCCAGGAACGCCACCAGGATAAGCACGAACCCCAGCGCCGAACCCCAGACTCCAAGCGGAGAACGCATCGGCAAGTCGGAGAGTTGGCCGGCTGGGAGCTGCCGGCGGAACTGGATGTGGGCCGCCAGTGAAACCAGCCACGACAGCAGCATTCCCACCAGGGCCGCGCCCAGAATCGAAACGAAAGCATTCTTCGGCGCCCACTTCTCCAGCACCAGCGCGACCAGGATACCGTACGACGACGCCAGCACCGCGAGCTTGGGCGATCCTGACGCATTCAGCCGTCCCAGAACTGCCGGCGCCCATCCCGTTCGCGCTAGTGAGAACAACACCCGCGAAGCGGCATAGAGGGCCGCATTCGCTCCCGACAACGCGGCCGTCAGGATTACGAAGGTCATGATGTGCGGCGCGGCCGGGATGTGCGCGAGCCGGAACACGCTGACAAACGGGCTTTCGGTAACGCCGGCGCGGTTCCACGGCATCACACCTACAAGGACGACGATCGCCCCCAGATAGACGGAAGCCAGTATGGCGAAAGTCAGCTTGACGGCGCGGGGAATCTCCTGCGCCGAGCGCGACTCTCCCGTGGTAATGGCCACAAATTCAATTCCTCCAAAGGTGTAGAGAGCAAAGCCCATGGCCAGCAAGGGCGCCAGAGCTCCCCGCGCGAAAAATCCGCCATGCGTCGTGTATTCCGGCGCTACCCGGCCGCTTAGCAACAACCCCGCTCCCAGGACGATGAAAGCCGCAATGGTGGCTACTTTGATCATCGCGAACCAGTATTCAAAGCGGGCGTAGTTGCCCACGCTGCGCAAATTGATCAGCAACAGAAAAGAGGAAAAAATCAGCACCCAGACCAGGGCCGGAACGGTAGGAAACCAGTAAGCAAGATAGGTGGCGGAAGCCACCAGCTCTGCGCCGATCGAAATCGAAATGGCCGCCCAATAGCCGGCGCGAGCGACGAATCCTGCCCAGGGGTTCAGGTAAAGATCGGCATAGACCCCGAACGAACCCGCCGCCGGATGCACACTGGAGAGCTCGCCCAACGCCATGGTCACGGTCAAACCAATAAATGCAGCCAGGACAAAGCTGAGGATCACTCCCGGTCCGGCGATTTCGAGGGCAGCGGCCGACCCCAGCAACAGCCCGGTGCCGATCGACCCACCGACAGCGACCATGGCCATCTGCCCGGCGCCGAGCTGGTGCCGCAGTCCTCGTTCCTCCGGCTCCGCTGGCATCCGGCAGCTATAACAGACAACCCCTTTTTCCAGCAAAGACATTATTCCGGCGTGACCTTCGTAATCCCCGCGGCGCCCGACTTCGTTGCCGCTGCCGGAACCGCCCCCTAAAATCTCAATTGGGTTACCACGCACGTTACCCGTGTCTCTCATGCCAGACCCGACCAAGCGAATGGACCGAGCCGAGATCGCCCGACGCATCGAGCGCGCGGAGAAGCTCTTGCAGAAAGGCAAGACCGGTGACGCCCTTGATGAGTACATGCAGGTCCTGGCCGACGACCCGCAGAATGACAACGTGCGCCAGATGGCCGCCGATATCTGCCTTTCTTTGCAACATACTGCGGAGGCGGTAAAGCTTCTGGGCGAATTGTTTGAGCGCCAGATCGCGGCTGGGGAGAACACTCGCGCCAGTCTTACCTACAAGAAGCTGGCCCGTTACGCCGTCCCGACCAGCACGCAAAAGGTTCACTTCGGGCAGATCCTTGAGACCTCCAACCGGAAACTCGCGCTCGAGACTTACGAGAGCGCGCTTGAAGACCTCACCCAGAATGGACGTCCGCAGGATTGCCTGGCGGTGCTGAAGCGCCTGGTCGCGCTCGAGCCGTCGGAAAAGAACTTCCTGCGACTGGGCGAACTGTGTTCGCAGACCGGAGACAAACAGGACGCGTCAGCGGCCTTCCTCAAGCTGGCAGAAATGACGGAGGGGTCGGGAGCCAACGCCGCGCAATGGTTTGAACGGGCCTACGCCGAGGATCCCGCCGACCCCAAGATAGCCCTGGGTTATGGCAAGAGTCTGATGGCACAAGGCCAGGTCGGGGCAGCCATATTTGTCCTGGAACCCCTGGCCAAGACCGATGGAGCGAGCGCCGAGACGCGTGAGACTTACGTCAAGGCACTCCTGTCCGCGAACCGCCTGAGCGATGCGGAGCCGTTGGTTTGGCAGCTTTTTCAGCAGAATCCCTCCCGCCAGCAAGAAGTTGCTGACCTGATCGGGCTGCTGGTGGATGCGCAACAGGACGCAGAGGCGGTTGCGCTGGCCCGAAAGCTGGAACAGTTCCAGCGGAACCGGGGAGACCGTCGCGGTTTTGTCGCCATGATGCAGGATGTCATCGCCAAGCATCGCGGGTCGCCGGATCTGCTGGAGTTCATGAGCGAGCTGTTCAATGCTTCCAACCGCGAAGGAGACTATTGCCAGACCTTGCTCAAGCTTTTCGATCTGCACTGCGGCATGGGTAACTACGCCAAAGCCGCCGAATGCCTGGATCGCGCGGCCGACGTGGATGCCTACGAGCCCGGCCACCAGAAGCGCCTGGAATTGCTGCGCGGCAAGATCGATGAAAGCCGATATAAGGTCATCGCCTCGCGCTTTACCAGCATGGCGAAAACTGCGTCTGAGCCGGCCAAGACCGAAGGGCCGACGCTGGGCGCCGCTGCTCTGCAGGACCTGATGCTGCAGGCTGAAATCCTGGTGCAGTACGGCATGCGCTCCAAGGCGATTGAACGCCTGCAGCGCATTCAGGAACTCTTTCCGCGCGAAGAAGAACGCAATCAGGATCTGCAGCAGTTGTACCTGTCCGCGGGCTTGACTCCGCAGCATGCGAACTCGGCCCCTCCGCCGTCCGGAACTGCCAGCTCGGCAGCCAAAGCGCCCTCCGAGTCTGCGCCGGCGCGGCCATCCCCACCGGCGGAATCCGCCGATGTTAACAGCTTCACCAAAGTCGCCGACATCACGCGCAAGCTTTATCGCCAGACCAATGCCGATGCGGTGATGTCTACCGCAGTGGCGGAAATCGGAGCGCAATGGAAGCTCAGCCGCTGCATCGTGGCTATGCGCAAGCCGGGAATGGTGCCGAGCGCGGTTAAGGAGTACCACCGGGAAGGGGTAAACGCTGGAGACGCAAAAGCTTTGAGCAAGCTGGTCGCGGCGGTGCAAGACGCCGCCATCAGCCAGGGAACTCTGACCATCACCGACGCACCCGCCGCGCCGGAGTTGCAGGGGGTTCGGGAAGTTCTGGTGGAGTTGGGCATCACTTCATTGCTGGCGCTGCCCCTCAGTGACGGCCAGGACCAGATGGGAGTGCTCCTGCTGGCGCAAAACACGGCTCGGGGCTGGCATTCCGCCGATGTTGTGGTGCTTAAGACTATCAGCGAACAGATTGTGATCGCGCTTACCAACGCTGGCCTGCGCCGGCTGGTCAAGAGCTTGTCGGTCACTGATGAGCAGTCCGGATTGCTCAAGCGCGCATCCTACATTGATCTGCTGATGGCGGAGACGCGCCGCGCCGTCCAGCAAAGCACTCCGGTGACGGTGACCTTGCTGCAATTCGGCAAGGGCTCGGCCATGTTGAAGGAGCACGGAGAAAAAGCGGTGGAAGCAGTGATGCAGCAGATCGGACAACTTTTTGGCGCCAACATCCGGCAGAATGATCTTGCTTTCCGCTACGGCAAGACCACGATCGCGCTGATCCTGGGAGAAACCGGGGAAAAGGAAGCCATGATGGCGGTCGAGAAATTGCGCAAACTGCTGGCGGACGTGAAGCTTTCCGGCGAGATTGTCCCCTTCAGCGCCGGTCTGGCGGAAGCTGTCGTGCGCCAGCAGTTCGATCCCGTGGACATCGTCACCGAGGTCATCAATCGCGCCGACAAGGCGCTCGATTCGGCCGTAGCCCAGGGTCTGGGACGCATCGTCAGCCTGGCCCCGTCTGCCGCCGCCGCCGCAGTCGCATAGCGTGGCAGAGTGCGCATTCCCGCTGTTAAACTATCCAGTTTGATTACCCCACGCTTAACCATTCTGATTTCAGAGAGCACCAGGAAATCCACATGCTGAAACCCGGCGACATCGCGATCATCAGCGGAGCTCGCACTCCGTTTGGGCGCTACTGCGGCAAGCTCAAGGATTTTACCGCCCAGGAATTGGGCGCCATCGCCGGCAAGGGCGCCATTGAACGGGCTGGACTCGATCCCAAGGAATTCGATCACGCGGTTTTCGGCAATGCGCAACAGACCTCGGGTGATGCCATCTATGGCGCCCGGCACGCGGCTTTGCGTGCAGGTCTGCCTGTCGAGACGCCGGCCCTTACGGTCAACCGGCTTTGCGGAAGCGGCATCCAGGCCATTGTCAGCGCCGCGCAGATGATCCAACTGGGTGAAGCCAACCTGGTTCTCGCCGGTGGCATGGAAGCCATGTCGCAAGCCCCGTTTACCATTCGCGGACGCGACGGCTTCAATCTCGCGCCCGGCGGCAAGATGGAAGACTCGCTCATGGTCGCCCTGCTCGACAGCTATTGCGGCCTGTACATGGCGAATACGGCCGAGCTTTACGGTTCGCAACAAGGCATCACACGCGAGCTGCAGGATGAGTTTGCCTTGCGCTCCCAACAGCGTGCGGATGCGGCCTATAAAGAAGGACGCCTGCAGGAAGAACTGGTTCCGGTGGCGCTGAAAAATTCCAAGGGCGAGCCGACAGGCGAATCGCTCACTGAAGACGATCACCGGCGACCGCAGACCACGCTTGAGGGTCTGGCCAAACTCAGGACTGCATTCGGGAAAAACGGTACGGTCACGGCCGGCAACGCCAGCGGAATCGTGGATGGCGGGGCTGCGGTGGTCGTCATGTCGCTCGATGAAGCCGGCAAGCGCGGTATCCGTCCGCTGGGACGAGTGGTGAGCTGGGGCATCGCCGGAGTCGATCCCAAGGTAATGGGCCGCGGACCCGTGCCCGCGACCAAGATTGCTTTGCAGAAGGCCGGGCTGACTCTCGACTACATCGATCTCATCGAAGTGAACGAAGCCTTCGCCGCGCAGTATCTTGGAGTTGAAAAAGAACTCGGCCTCGATCGCGAAAAGGTAAACGTTAACGGTGGCGCGATTGCTTTGGGACATCCGCTGGGGGCGACCGGGACGCGGCTTGTGGTTACGCTGCTCTACGAATTACGTCGTAGAAAGAAGAAGTACGGACTGGCAACGGCGTGTATCGGCGGGGGGCAAGGGATTGCGATGGTGGTGGAGAGCATGAACTAGGGATCACCACGGAGGCACAGAGTCACTGAGAAATTCTAAGGCTCTCTGATTTTCTCTGTGTCTCTGTGCCTCCGTGGTGAATTGAAGGAACAGTATGGAAATCAAAAAAGTCGGTGTTCTCGGTTGCGGCCTGATGGGATCGGGTATCGCGCAAGTGGCGGCCACGGCCGGATTCGAAGTCGTGGTGCTCGAAGTCGACCAGAAGTATCTCGACAAAGGATTCGCCGGCATCGAGAAGTCGCTGGCCAAATTTGCCGGGAAGGGTGCGCTCAAGGAAACGCCACAGGCTGTGCGCGCCCGGCTCAAGGGCACGACCAGCATGCTGGAGCTGGTCGACTGCGACATCATCGTCGAGGCGGTGATCGAAAACGTCGATGAAAAGAAGAAGATGTATGCCGCGCTTGACGGGGTCGTAAAGAAAAATGCAATCTTCGCATCCAATACCTCTTCCATTTCGATTACCGAGCTTTTGACTTCCACCCAGCGTCCCGAGCGTTTCATTGGCCTGCACTTTTTCAATCCCGTGCCGCTCATGAAGCTGGTTGAAGTGGTGCGCACCATCGCGACCGCCGGCGACGTGTACGATACGGCCTGCGAGTTTGCTAAAAAACTGGGCAAGGTTCCGGTCCGGACCAGCGACAAGACCGGCTTCATCGTGAACCGGCTGCTGGTACCCTATCTGCTCGACGCCATCCGCGCCTACGAAGAGGGCGTGGGCTCGATCGACGACATCGACAACGCCATGAAGCTGGGCTGCGGCTATCCCATGGGGCCCTTCACGCTGCTGGATTTTGTCGGACTGGATACGACCTACTACATCACCCACGTGATGTACGACGAATTCAAGGAGCGCCGCTTCGCCTCGCCGCCGCTGTTGAAGCGGCTGGTGATGGCGGGATGGTACGGCCGGAAATCGGGTAAAGGATTTTACGATTACTCGGACCCGGCGAATCCGCAGCCGAATAAGCTTTAGCGGGATACTGTCTCGTACGATTTGCCATCCCGTATGATTGTCATCTTCAGTGATTGTCATCCTGAGGCGGCTTTAGCCGCCGAAGGACCTATGCATTTCGATGCTGCCGGCGAAATGCATAGCCGCCTTCGCTTCGCTCAGGATGACAAGATTGGAACAGGAATCAGATCTTGAAGTCTCCATCGAAACCGCGGCTTAAACTGATTGAAGGTAAACTCAGCGCTGCAGGAAAGCGCTTCGGCATCGTAGTTTCCCGATTCAACGCCTTCATCACGGAGCGCTTGCTGCAGAGCGCATACGACGGGCTGGTGCAATGCGGTGCCAAGGCGAAGGACATCAGAATCGTCCGCGTCCCGGGCGCCTTCGAAATCCCCTCCGCTGCACGCACTCTGGCTGAGCCCAAAAAATATGACGCGATCATCTGTCTTGGATGCCTGCTGCGCGGCGACACCGCACACTACGATGTCATCGTCAACGAAGTCGCTCGCGGGATCGGGCAGTCCGCGCAGGAGACAGGCGTGCCGCACGCCTTCGGCGTGCTCACCTGCGAGACCCTGGAACAGGCCATCGATCGCGCCGGCCTGAAGATGGGGAACAAGGGCTTGGAAGCGGCGCTGGCGGCGGTGGAGATGGCTTCGTTGAAGGAAGCCATCAGCTCTCAGCCATCAGCTCTCAGCCGAGAACGAAAATCCAAACAGAACGCGCGACGCTCCAAGCGCCACTAGCGGAGTTTTCGCAGGCTGTACACTGATAGCTGAAAGCTGAGAGCTGACAGCTGACAGCTACCTTGGGAACCCGCCGCAAATCTCGCGAGCTTACGCTGCAAATGCTTTTCCAGGCCGACATGGGAAAGCAGACCCCGCAGCAGGTGCGTCAAAGCTTTTGGCGCGAGCGCGGCGACGTAGGCGCCGACGTCCAAAGCTTTGCTGACGATCTGTTCCGGGTCGCCACCGACCGCTCGACCGAAATTGATGCCCTGATTGAAGGGCACGCCCAGCACTGGCGTATGGAACGCATGGCCGCCGTCGACCGCAACCTGATGCGAGCGGCGGTGGCGGAACTGATGGGCTTTCCTAC
Organism: Terriglobales bacterium; assembly: GCA_050745885.1. Classification (GTDB taxonomy): domain Bacteria; phylum Acidobacteriota; class Terriglobia; order Terriglobales; family Acidobacteriaceae; genus JAIQFF01. The sequence continues at coordinate 6,797 of JBOGLD010000015.1, read as the reverse complement.
CACTCCCCGCGCCGTCGTGATCAACGAGGCGCTCGAAATCGCGCGCAAGTTTTCCAGCCCGGAGTCGGTGCAATTCATTAATGGTGTGCTCGATAGCGTGGGCAAGCAGCTGGAAAGCGGTCGTTAGATAGTCGTCAGTCGTCGGCGCAGAGCAACCCCACCCACCCGCTCGAATCTCTACATCGTTTGTGGTGGCACGAGCGAGGACGCTCGCGCCTACATTGACATTAACAAACGACGACTTTACGGCTTGACCGCGATTAAATCCGGATTGCACGTGAAGTCCGTGCCATTGCACAGGCCAGCCTGAAAAGTCGTGGGATCGGTGGGAAAAGAAATCTGCTGAATGTCGCCGCCGTTCTGCGTGTCCAGGATGTGGACCTGGCCGTCGGCGGCCGCAATGTAGAGGCGGCTTCCGTCGGAAGTCAGCGAAGCCTGGATCGGGACCGCATCCCCGAACAGCGGAATGGCTGAAGAGGTCTGATTGTCGATATTGAACACCAACACGCTGCCCCGGTTGCTGGCAATCACATAGGCGCGCGCCGCATCCTGCGACACAATCAGCTGGATGGGCACAAAGCTGCCCTGGCCCAGATTAAAAGATGTCGCCGTACCACTGCTGGCCGGCGACGAACAGCCGACCGGCGCCCGGGCCACCCGGAAGAGGTCGATTCCAGGTGAATCCAGCGCCAAAACGGACGTGATCGCAGTGGCCGTGCCCGCCGTGGGCGGGTCCGCCAGATTGGCCGCGTCCCGCGGAAGCGCCTTGAGAAACGACGGAGTTGCCGGCAGGATTACGTTGTTGGTGAGCGCGGAATTCACGCCACATGTGCTCCAGGCCGTAACCGAGGAAGCGCTGGACCCGCCCGCCAGGAAGGCAAAGGCCCCTTCGGGCGAGAACGACACATCCTTGGCCGGGGCGGTGAGTGGAATTTTTTTCAGCGCATCCTGCGCCGACCACACATACAAATTGGAGCCGGCCGCGATGAAAGCCCTTAGATTGTCCGGGGAAAAAGCGGCCGCAGTGGCACCCGCGATGTTGAGCGTCGTACTGGTATTGCTGGTGGTGTCGAACAGAATCACCTGGGTAGCCGGCGGAGGAGTCGTACTGCCGGGGACAGCCACCGCATTCGGATCGGCGCCCGACAGAATCACTTTCTTCCCATCGGGAGAAACGGTCAGCACTTTTCCGGTCACGGACTTGAACTGGGTGACCGTGGGCGGACTGGCGACGGTAACCTCCATCAATCCGCGGCTTCCGAAGAATGAATAGTCCGTGCCCATGTAGGCCTTCGCACCCTGGCGGTCGAAGACCAGAGAATTCGGGGTCGCCGGCAATCCCACTGCGGCGCCCGCGGTGTTGTTTGGCGACGCGATTGGAATCAGGAGACTGACGCAGCCTGCAGTTGTCGCGCAGTTGCCGGGAGGGGAAGAAGAAACTCCGGTGCTCGATACGTAGACGGTGGCCGTGGTAGTCGTGGTCGTAGTCGTAGTGGCAGCCGGAGCCACCACCAGGTCGATGGCCTTCTCGGGATAGACCGGCAGCAGCGGACTCAATCCAATATTGCAGGTCGGCGGAGTGCAAGCGGCGGTGACGGTCCCGCCCCCACCCTGCGAAGTCGTAATAGCACCTGTGGTGCTCACGGCCACGGTCGACGGATCTGACGAACTCCAGGTCAGCGGCACGAGTGTGATGGTATCGCCCTGAGTATCCACCACGGTAGCCGTCGCTGTCTTTCCATTGCCTGACGTCAGGTTGATGGAATTGCTATTGCTGCCTGTGACCGCGAGGGTGATCGATTGCACGGGGCAAGTATTGAAATCCAGAGGCTGACTGGTTACGTTGCCGGCGGCGGCCAACAGCGACGTGATCCCCGGGGTATTTGCGGTGACCTTGGCCTGCCCGATCACCAGGCCAGGCACGGGAGTATTCGCGGCCGCCACTTCCAGTGTCGCTACAGTGCTATTGACCGCCTGCCAGATGAAGGGTCCCACGCTGGGCGTGATATCCAGGCCGCGGCTGGAGGCGGTGCCCTGGTAGTTAAAGCTCTGGCCCTTGGAAAAGCAGGGGCCGGCAGGCGGGGTCTGTCCCGGGATCGGGCTGATCACGATTTTGTCGATGTGCTGATGCACGTACACGGTTGTCGGCGGGCTGCTTACCCCGTGCGATGTTGCCGTTACCTCAGCGACCCCGACCGGGCCGGGGGTGCAGATCTGCGGCGTGCTCAGTGAATCCCAGGTGCCGGCACAAGCTAACCCGTTGCTGGCTATGGTCAAAACCGCGGTATTGCTGGAAAGAAACGCCACCGGGGTAGTGATCGCAACCCTCTGGCTGTTTTGCGGGGTGGCGGTAAAGCCCTGAGTGGCGCTGCCCACGTCGAGAGAGACCGCGTTGGCGGGGGAGAGAGTGATGTTGGCCGGGGTGGGGAACTTGGTGGCTGCAGTCGGACCGCTGCTGCTGCAGCTAGTCAAAGCTAGGATCAAACCGGCGATGATGATGATAAGGATGAAGCCCAACCGGACTTCCGCGGACGACCTACCCATGCACCCTCCCCGCCCCGGTGGATCCACGGGGCGAGCTTGTCTCCACAGTTTCTCGAAAACCCCAAGTGTAGAGGCTAGAATTTTTTTCAGCAAGTTGAGGCGCCTGCGCGGCGTCTCAGCCGCGCGCCGAAATCCTGAGCGCAGCGAACGGTCCCCGTGACACCGATCTGCGTCCCAAGCTCGTCAATCCGGAATCAGGCAAGGCCTAAACCCCGGGCCCGCTACTCTTCCCATCTGATGCAAGCGACCACCATTGACGATGTGTGCAGCGAGTTGCTATATTTATAAGGTTCCGCGAGTTAAGTCTGGCTTGCCTGTAGGCAGTGGGTTTTGCTGCGCTGCGCTGGTGCGCGTGTGGGAAAATCCTGAAAAATGCAGCTGAGCTTTAGCAACAAACGTCCCCGGAGCAACGCGAACTGGGGCGTCCTCGCTGAAAACGTCCTGCGCGCACCTTTCACCCGTTGAAAGGCTATGCGGGGCGGTGCTGACGAAACGGAGCAGCTCCCGGAAGTTCGGGCTTGGTGCCACCGTCGGCGGCTTTAGTCTGAACGGGAAACCAAAATCTTCCGCTGGCGCTGTGCGCCGCGGAAAGCATGGTTGGCGGGTCCGCCGGCCAGTCCTCGAAAATCGGGGAACAGCAGATGAGGCGCCTTTCTGCGAGGGCGTGCCCGAACGGAGCGCTGGCAGCAAAGACGTGGCCGAGCAGTACCGGGAATTCGCAGCAGTCAGGAACAGGAGCACCAGCAACAGTATGCCTACTTTCAATCAATTGGTGCGTGCCGGCCGCAAGCGGCCGCGGTACAAGACGGCGAGCCCGGCCTTGCAAGGGTGCCCGCAAAAGCGCGGTGTGTGCACCCGCGTGTATACCCAGACTCCCAAGAAGCCGAACTCAGCCCTGCGTAAAGTCGCCCGCGTCCGCTTGACCAACGGAATCGAGGTCACCACCTACATTCCGGGCGTCGGCCACAATTTACAGGAGCACTCGATTGTCCTGATTCGCGGTGGCCGGGTAAAGGACCTTCCCGGCGTGCGCTATCACGTGATTCGCGGCACGCTCGACGCCGTGGGCGTCGCCGGCCGCAAGCAGAGCCGTTCGAAGTATGGGGCGAAACGCCCGAAGGCGTAAGGCGGCCGTTGCTTATTGGCCGTTGGTCGTTGGTCAAACGGTGACAAATCGGTCGAGCAAGGGATCGAAGAATTAGATCGAAAGGGTTGGACTGAGAGCTGACAGCTGAGAGCTGACAGCCAGAAGCCAGGAGCTAGAAGCTTACATGCCTCGAAAAGGATATATCGCCAAGCGGAAGGTGGAGCCCGATCCAGTTTACGGGTCGGACCTGGTCACGAAGTTCGTCAACTCCATGATGTGGCAGGGCAAGAAGAGCACGGCGGAAGGCATCTTTTACGAAGCGTTGACGCGCTTGCAGGAAAAGGGTGGCGACGAGCCCCTGAAGCTGTTCAAGAAAGCGGTGGAGAATGCCAAGCCGCTGCTTGAAGTGAAGAGTCGCCGCGTGGGTGGCGCCAATTACCAGGTCCCAGTTGAAGTGAACGCCGACCGGCGCACTTCGCTCGCGATCCGCTGGCTCATTACCTACTCTCGCGGACGCGCCGAGAAGGGCATGATCGACAAACTGAGCAACGAGTTGCTGGATGCCAGCAATAATCGCGGCGCCGCGATCAAGAAGAAAGAAGACGTGCACCGCATGGCGGAAGCCAACAAAGCGTTCGCGCACTATCGCTGGTAAGGGTGGTGCTTCTAGCTCCTGGCTTCTGGCAAACCAGCCGGACGCGATGAATAGCTAGGAGCTAGTAGCCAGAAGCTGAAAGCTGAATTCCATGAGTACTCCGGCCAACATTGTCGGCGGACAGGAAGTTCGCAAGGAAGAGAAGAAAAAAGCTGTGTCCAGACAAGTTCCATTAGAACGGTGCAGGAACATCGGCATCATGGCCCACATCGATGCCGGCAAGACCACTACGACCGAGCGCATCCTTTTCTACACCGGGAAGACGCATCGCATCGGAGAGGTCCACGAAGGCACGGCCACCATGGACTGGATGGAGCAGGAGCAGGAGCGCGGCATCACCATTACTTCCGCCGCCACCACCTGCACCTGGCGCGACATTCGCATCAATATTATTGATACTCCCGGACACGTGGATTTCACCGCCGAAGTGGAGCGGTCGTTGCGCGTGCTGGACGGCGCCGTGGCCGTGTTTGACGCGGTGCATGGAGTGCAGCCGCAATCGGAAAAAGTCTGGCGTCAAGCCGACAAGTACGGCGTCCCCCGGATCTGTTTTATCAACAAGATTGACAAGATGGGCGCCGATTTCGAGCATGCCGTCGATACCCTCCGCAAGCGCCTCAATGCCAAGCCCGTCGCCATTCAGATCCCAATCGGCCAGGAAGACAAGTTCAAGGGCGTCGTCGATCTCATCGAAATGAAGTCGATTATCTGGCAGGACGACACCATCGGCGCCGAGTACATCAGCGGCGAGATTCCCGCTGAATTGCAGAAAAGAGCCGAGGCATTTCATGCGGCGCTGGTTGAGACCGTGGCCGAAAATGACGACGCGATGCTGCATAAATTCCTGGAAGGCGAGACGATTTCGCCCGCGGAGTTGCGGGCCTCGCTGCGCAAATCGACCATCGCTTTGAAAGTATTCCCTGTGGTCGTCGGTACCGCGTTCAAGAACAAAGGAGTGCAGCCGCTGCTCGATGCCGTGGTGGACTATCTGCCGTCACCGCTCGATGCCGGCGAGGTCAAGGGCGTAAACCCGGACAACGGGGAAGTGGTTACTCGCAAGCCCGCCGACAGCGAACCGTTTTCCGCGCTGGCCTTCAAAATCATGGCTGATCCCTTCGTGGGCCAGTTGACCTTTATTCGCGTCTACTCCGGTCAGCTGAAATCGGGCGATTCAGTCCTGAACGCCGGGCGCGGCCGCACCGAGCGCATTGGCCGCCTGCTTAAGATGCACGCCAACAAACGTGAAGATATCAATGAAATTCTCGCGGGCGACATTTGCGCCGCGGTGGGTTTGAAGAATGTTTCGACCGGCGACACCATCTGCGACGAGAAACATCCTGTCGCCCTCGAAAACATCACCTTTGCGGTTCCCGTGATCTCGGTTGCGGTCGAGCCCAAGACCAAAGCCGACCAGGAAAAAATGGGCATGGCGCTTTCCAAGCTGGCCCAGGAAGACCCCACCTTTAAAGTCCACACCGACTCCGACAGCGGACAAACCATCATCAGCGGCATGGGCGAGTTGCATCTCGAAATCATCGTCGACCGCATGATGCGGGAATACAAAGTCGAAGCCAACGTGGGCAAGCCGCAGGTGGCGTATCGCGAAACCATTCGCCGCAAGTCGGAAGCGGAAGGCAAGTACATTCGCCAGACCGGTGGCCGCGGGCAGTACGGTCACGCCAAGATTCGCCTCGAGCCCAACGAGCCCGGCAAGGGCTACGAATTTATCAACGATGTGGTGGGCGGCTCGGTGCCCAAGGAATTCATCAAGCCCATCGATCAGGGAATCAAGGAAGCCATGGAAGGCGGCATCCTGGCCGGCTACGAGATGGTCGATGTAAAGGCCACCCTGTACGACGGCAGCTATCACGATGTGGATTCGAACGAAATGGCATTCAAGATCGCGGGTTCGATGGCCTTCAAGGAAGCGGCCCGCAAGGCCTCTCCGGTGCTGCTGGAGCCGGTAATGGCGGTGGAAGTGGTTACGCCGGAAGATTATGCCGGCGTCATCATGGGCGACCTGAGCTCGCGCCGCGGACGGATCGAAGGCATGGAACATCGCGCCGGTTCGCAGGTGATCAAGGCCATGGTGCCGCTGGCCGAGATGTTTGGCTACGCCACGCACATGCGGTCAAGCACCCAAGGCCGCGCTGAATACTCGATGCATTTCGCGCGCTATGAAGAAGTGCCACGCAGCGCGGCGGACGAGATCATTGGGCGTTCCCAGGGACCCAAGCGGTAGAGGAAAGGCCGCGGGCGATGACGCCCGCGCCACATGAGCAGGGCATACGGAGCTTAGGATATGGCGAAAGAGAAATTTGAGCGGAATAAGCCGCACTGCAACGTGGGGACGATTGGTCACATCGACCATGGCAAGACCACGCTGACGGCGGCCATCACGAAAGTGTTGCAGAAGCACAACCCGAAGATCGTGTTCCGGTCGTTTGATTCGATCGATAACGCGCCGGAAGAAAAAGCCCGCGGCATCACGATTGCGACCGCGCACGTGGA
>JBOGLD010000014.1:0-24426 GCA_050745885.1 Terriglobales bacterium | reverse complement strand
GGCGGGGCGTAGTTCATATCGCACTAAGGCCGTGGCGATTGCGGCGCTCTCTCAAGCATAAGCCTGCTCCGGTTTACCGATTTGGGAAAGATAACATCGGTCAGCGGGGTAACCTCGTGGCAGGGCTTTTTCGGGCGTCCAGTACCTGCAGTTACCGGTTAATAATCCGGTGTAACTTACTGATTAAAGATGACGTTATGTAGATTAACCTGGAGCAAGCGCCTTCACGGCTGATTCCAGCCAGAGCCGGTCAAAATTTCAGGGGCTTCATCGCCATCAATGTTCGCGGGCTTGTTCATCCATTTGCGCCACGGCGAGTCAATTCACGAGCCAACTGTCGATCGCAAACTCACCAGGAGAAGCCAGCGTTCATTGCGCCACGCACGCCTGTCGTTTACAGTGTTTGGGCCTCATGCCAACCACCGGAGAGCGTTTCGAACGCGCGGTTGCGATTATGGCCCGGCTGCGTGGTCCAGGCGGGTGTCCCTGGGATCGGGAACAGACCTTCGATTCGATTAAACCTTACACTCTCGAGGAAACCTACGAAGTCCTCGAAGCCATCGAAAATCGGGACTGGGATGAGCTGCCCGGAGAACTGGGCGATCTGCTTCTGCAGGTCCTGTTCTACGCCCAGATGGCGAAGGACCAGGGCACATTCTCGATCGACGAGGTCTTGGATCGTCTGTGCAGCAAACTGATAGACCGGCATCCGCATGTTTTTGGGGATGTGAAGGCTGAGACTTCGTCCGAGGTGCTGCGGAACTGGCAGGCGCTCAAGGCGCAAGAGAAGGAGAAGAAGAAAGCGGCGGAGCCGGGCAGCGCGAGGACGCATGAGAGTGCAGCCGAATCCGTGCTGGCCGGGATTTCCACGGCGATGCCGGCGTTGATGGAGGCTTACAAACTCAGCGCGCGGGCGGGGCAAGTGGGCTTCGACTGGCCGGACATGGACGGCCTGTTTGAAAAACTCCATGAGGAAACGGCAGAACTGCGGCAAGGTCTGGAACAATTTCCAGCGCCGGGTCCGCGACCGCATGGACGCGGTGTTGCCGGAGCGGCGGGCGGGCAGCAGGTTCCCGAGGCTCTGAGGGAGCACCTGGAAGAGGAAGTGGGAGATCTTTTCTTTGTGCTGGTGAATATTGCACGTTATCTGTCGCTCGATCCGGAATCTGCCCTGAGAAGCACGAATCGAAAGTTCAAGCGCCGATTCCAATGGATGGAGCAGCAGTTACGGGCTTCCGGACGCAGTCCCCAGCAGGCATCGATGGTAGAGCTGGAGTCGCTGTGGCAGCAGGCCAAGCTCCAGCTGTGGGAAAAAGAGCTGGGCAAAGAGCGCGAGGCGGGATGACCGATAACGCGATGGTGATCCGCAAGTGCCATAACCTGGATGAGATACTGGCCTGCGTCAATCTGCAAAAAGAAGTGTGGAACTTCACCGATGCGGAACTGGTGCCGCTGCGTGTGTTTGTGGTCGCGGAGAAAATCGGGGGGCAGGTGATCGGCGCATTTGACGCCGGGAATATCGTGGCCTTCGCCTTGTCTCTACCCGGTTCGCGGGGCGGACATTCCTATCTTCATTCCCAGATGCTGGCGGTGCGGAGCGAATACCGCAACGCGGGCCTGGGACGTCAAATCAAACTGTTTCAGCGCCAAGACGCTCTCGCCCGCTGATTTGAATTGATCGAGTGGACATTCGATCCGCTGGAAATCAAGAACGGTCATTTGAACATCGAGCGCTTGGGGGCCATCGCGCGCCGCTATCACGTCAACCAGTACGGAATCACGTCGTCGCCGCTGCAAGGCGGCTTGCCGTCTGACCGGCTGGTCGCGGAATGGTGGCTGCACTCGAAAAGGGTTGAGAATCTGTTGCGCCAGGTGCGCAGACCGGATTTCGAGACGCTGAAGACCATTTCAGTTCCTGCTGAAATCTATGATTGGAAAAGCACGCCGGCCACGCGGGGCCGTGCCCAGGAAGTCCAGGACTGCAACCGCAGGGATTTTTTGCAGGCGTTTTCCGATGGCCTGGTGGTGCTGGGTTATGAACGCGATCCCGAGGAGAACGGCAAGTTCCTGTTGGGGCGTTGGGAAGAAGAGTGGCGGTATCCGTCCTGAATTCTGATGAAGATCGAAACCATTACACTGCGCGAAATTCAGATGCCGCTGGTCCATTTTTTTGAGACCAGTTTTGGCCGTGTCTACAGCCGCCGCATACTGCTGCTCACCGCGGGTTGTGAAGGCGTGGATGGGTGGGGAGAATGTGTGGCCGCCGAAGATCCGTTTTACAGTTCGGAATGGATCGAGACTGCCTGGTCTACCATCAAGCATTATCTGGCTCCCGCGGTATTGGGACGCTCGCTGGGCGCCGCGCACGAATGCGCCGGGCTCATGGCCAAAGTGCGCGGACACCGCATGGCCAAGGCGGCCGTGGAAAACGCCCTGTGGGATGCCGAAGCAAAGCAGAAACAGCAACCCCTCTGGAAACTGCTGGGTGGGGTGACCCGCGAAATTCAGTGCGGGGTCTCGATCGGGATTCAGGATTCCGTCGAGCAGCTGCTGGACAAGATTGAGACCGAGCTCGCTGCCGGCTACCTTCGCATCAAGGTGAAGGTAAAGCCGGGTTGGGACGTGAATGTACTGGAGCGGATTCGCTCGCGCTGGCCTGACATCGTGTTGAGCTGCGATGCCAACTCCGCCTACACGCTTGATGAAGTCGAACACCTGCGAAAATTCGATCGCTTCAAACTGTTGATGATCGAGCAGCCGCTGTGGAATGACGATATCTACTATCATGCCCGGCTGCAACGTGAGCTGCGCACCGCGATTTGCCTGGATGAATCCATCCGCCACGCGCGCGACACTGCGGCCGCCGTCGAAACCGGCGCCTGCCGCATCGTGAATATCAAAGTTGGCCGGGTGGGCGGATTCAGCGAGGCCAGGAAAGTCCACGATGTGTGCCAGGCCAACCAGGTTCCGGTATGGTGCGGCGGCATGCTGGAATCGGGTGTGGGGCGGGTCCATAACATCGCACTCTCCACGCTGCCGAACTTCCGCCTGCCCGGTGATGTATCCGCCTCAAAGCGCTATTGGAAGGAAGACATCATCGAACCCGAGGTCGAAGTCAGCCCTCGGGGGACGATCACGGTCAGCGACCAGCCCGGGACTGGCTACCGCATCCGTGAAGACCTGATTGAAAAACTGGCAGTGCGTAAGGAGACTTTTGCGGCGTGACGTGTGAGGCTATTTGTGTCCGCCGGGTGGTTGATTTTCTGCGATTGCGGCCTGCTGATGCTTCAGCAGTTGAATGCCCTGGGCGAAAGTCAGGTCGGCCGGCACGGGATGGAAATCGCTATAGATCTCGGTGGACTTGATATTGATGCTCTTGAACAGCAGGATTTTGCCGGTGAAAGCCAGGTCCATGCGAGAGATGGCCCAATTGTCGTCGCTGATATCCGCCTGATCCACCTGAAAATGGCCTCCACGGTCGAGATGCCCCAGAATGCCCCATCCAAAACCTACCTCTTTGAAAAGAGTACCGTCGATTCGGGCAATGTGCTGTTTTTGCGCATCGATCAGGACCACTCCCTCCATGCCGACCAGGACCTGCTCGACATGCGTAGGCGGGTCGTAACTGGGATCGGGACGGAACTTGAGGCGCACGAGCTGGTCGCCAGGTTTTCCCAAGCCCGGCCTGCCGGTTTCGGTTCCATCGTATTCAAATAGAAACGCGTCGGGCAGCGCCCTCAGGATGCGGTTGACGCGCTCGGCGCTTTCTTTTTCCTTTGTGCGCTTGCGCTCCAGCTCGCCGGGATCGTGAAGGAAGCGCTCGATTCGGCCATATTCCGCCCGCCGCTCCTCCTGACTTAGCGGTTGGCCATTGTTGGCCACCACCATTCCGACCATGGCGTCGCGGGTTTCCACCATCAGTTTGGTCTGCGATCCGCTGGGCGTTTCCTTGCGCTGCCGGAACATGTATTTCGCACCGCCAGCGTCCGTCTTCATTTCGTTCGCGACCGCGCGCCTCACCAGTTCCTTCGGCTTTATCGCAGGAGGCCCCTCGGCCAAGCCCGGTATCGCAGTGGCCAGCGCCAGCGCTGCCGGCAGTAGTCGCAAGGTTGTCCGAAGCAGAATCGGTTTCATACCAGTCCAGAGTACGCCCCGTCCCATTGGACGAAAAGCGAGCTGTCGATGTTGTCTAAGATAGCCTGAATCGGAGCTTAAGCAAGCACTGCTGGAACCGCGAAAGCCAACGGGTTTGGCCGCCGTTTTGGCGTTCGGGCGGTTGCTCAGAGGATCGCTGTGGGATATAGTTCGATAAAGCAGGAATGGCGGTTCGCGAAGCTTACGGGGTCCCCTCTCAACCAGCATTTCTGGCCCTGGCGAGTCCCAGGTGACTTGGATTCCCGTGTACGTCCAGTGTGGCAGCCGCGCCCAAGGAGGCCGAAATCATGGAAACGCCGAAGACGGCAGAGTTCGCGCACATCGGCAAGTCCGTCATCATCAAAGGAGAACTCTCGGGCAGCGAGGACCTTTACGTAGATGGCCAGGTGGAGGGCAGCATCGAGCTTTCGGGCAACCGGTTGATCATTGGCCCACATGGCCAGGTCCGCGCCAACGTCAATGCCAAGGGCGTGATCGTTCAGGGCAAGCTGGATGGCAATATCCGCGCCTCCGAACGCGCTGAGCTGACCAAGTCCGCGATTGCCGTGGGCGACATCATCACGCAGCGGGTTGCGATCGAAGAAGGCGCGTACTTCAAGGGCAAGGTGGATATCCAGAAGGACATGACGAAGACGGATGGGGCCAAGCCAGCGCCGGCCGCCAGCGCATCCGCGGTTGCAGGCTCGGCGGCTGCGGGCGGCGGGTCCACAGTAGCTGTGAAAACGAACCCCAGCGACGGCAAGTAGTTCCTGCCCCTGTCCTCGTCAGCGCAAGGTGTTCAGCTCGCTGGGTTCAGCTCGGAATTCGGCTCACGGTGAAGCGAATGAGCCGGACGCCTTGCGGCGCCGGTTGCGCACAACTTCATGAAATTTTTTGGCTCATCAGACAGCACCACGCAGGAAGCGGCGACCCAGGGAGCGAAGCTCACACGCCGTTCCAGCAGTCTCGCCCAGCTGATCAAATCGCTCGACTCGGAAGAAACCCTCTGCATACTCGACCTGGGCTCGACCTCTCCGGCCAACATCCGCTACTGCACCGAGCGTGGACACAAGATCTACAGCGACGACCTCCTCATTTCCTCCACCGATCCGTCGCTGGCCATCAAGGATGAGGCCGGCAAACCGACCCTGGACAGTAAACGCTTCCTGGAGGAAAACCTGGTTTATCCAGGGGCGCAGTTCGACATCGTGTTGTGCTGGAATCTGGCGGATTACCTGGACGAAAGCCTGGTCAAGCCGGTGATCGGACGGCTCTGGTCGCTGCTCAAGCCCGGAGGCATGCTGCTGGCCTTTTTTCACACTCAGGAAGCGGGCCCGGATGCCCCCTGTTACCGCTATCACATCGTAGGCAGCGACACCCTGGAGATGCAGCACATCGCTCGCGGCGACGGAAGGAAGGGAGGCCCGGCCGGCAAGTTCCGCCTGCAGCGGGTGTTCAACAACCGCAACATAGAAAATCTCTTCCGCGATTTCGCGTCCATCAAGTTCTTCCTCGCTCGCGACAACGTTCGCGAAGTCCTGGTCGTCCGCTAAGTTCACCCTGTCATCCTGAGCGTAGCCAGGCGATTCGCTTGCGAATCGTATGGCGGAGTCGAAGGACCCGTAGAAGCTCATCGCAACCGGAACGATGGCCAGGAAGTACATGGGCACAGCCGCCCCGCCACGGTCCGGCGGGGCAAGCTTCGGCAATCTTTAGCCGGCCCGCGGAAAGTCGAGCTTCGCTCGACTGGACAAAGCTATCGCAACGTGTTTCGTGCTGCCGCCGCACGAGCGAGGACGCTCGCGCCCACATCAAGGTCAGCGCGTCTGGCGCACGAGGTAGTTGGTCAACGCGGGACTGCTTTGCAGAAGAAACAAAAGCGGTCGGCGAACCAAACCGGGGAGGACCAGCAGGCGGCGAATCTTGGAAGACGCGCGAAACACAGGCAGCAGGGATTGGGTGTAGGCCTGGCAATACCGGCGAGTGGCTTCGGCCAGGGAGGCCGCGCCGGTAAAGAAAGGCTGCAGGCAGTGCGCGGCCAATGAGCCGCTGCGCAGGGCAAGCGAAATTCCGTCGCCCACAAATGGATCCACGAAGCCCGCGGCGTCGCCCGCCATGAGAACACCGTCCCGCGCTGGTTGCGGATCGCGGAAGATCAAGGGCGCGGTGCTTACCGGATCGGTGAGCAGAGTCCAATTCCGGCTGCGGTCGCGCAGCCCCGGATGTTGCGCGAAGACCTGGGGCAGGGTGGTGGCCACATCGGCGCGTACCATGGCCGAGGCATTCACTCGCCCCGTGGAGTCTTCGCCGTTGACCGCCACCGGTTGGACCCCGCAATACCCGCCATCGAAGAAATACAAATCCACCGACGGCGCGGAGACCGGCTCGGCAAAATGAGCTTTGAGGCCAAGCCATTTTTCGCGGTGCATTTCATCTTGTGCCGGCGCTAGATTGAGATTCGACCAGCGCCCGGATGAGTTCATCAGCGACCGCGTTTCAAACTCTCCGTCTGTGGTCAGAATATGGAACGGGCCGGGCCCCGAGATACTCTGGACCGTGACTCGCTGCCGCGCATCCACCCCAGCGCTCTCGGCGGAGCGCCAGAGCGCCTCATCCAGATCGAACCGGGCGATGCTGGCGGCGGGTGGATCCACGCTGGTCTCAAGGGTGCGGCCGTCGACGAACAGCCGGGCGCGCGGAATTCGAATCGCATCGCGCAGCAGCGGGGCATCTCGAAAATCGAGCAGGTCCTGGACCAGGCCCAGGGCCTCGGCGGAGATGAACTCGCCGCATACTCTGTGGCGGGGAAAGCGTCCACGCTCCAGCAGCAGCACGCTGGCGCCTTGCCGGGCGGCCAGGATGGCGGCAGAAGTGCCTGCCGGGCCGCCGCCGATGATGATGAGATCGTAAGACATTCAGCTTTCAGTTCCCAGGACTCAGCGCTTCCACGCGATCACTCCCATGCGAAACAGGTAGTGACGATGAATCTCCACCCTTGCCGCCCCGGTTTGCGCCAGTAATGTTTGCATCTCTTCCGCCGTATAGGCCTGGCGAACTGAAGCCGGGGCGTCATGCCGCGAGAGTCTACTGCGGTAAAGGGGCATTCCGGCATACACCAGCGACAGGTGCAGCGGGTGCCGGACCAGGTCATTGATCAATAGCGCAACCCGGCACACTTGCAGCCCTTGATCGACAAATTGCTGGAGCTCCCGCGGGTCCAGGTGGTGGGCGAAAAGGTTGCAGCTCACCAGATCGAAACTCTCGTCTGGAAAGGGAAGCGCCAGTGCGTCGCCCACGACCGCAGGGTTCCCTTTGCTCAAATGGGATGCGGCCCGATCCAGCGAGGTGACTTGCAGGCTCAACCCACGCTGCCGCAGCCGCTCGCGGACGCCCTCCGGAACGTATCCGGTACCCGCGGCCACCTCGAGCAGCGACAAGGAGGATGCGCCAATCGCTCGCGCCACCCGCGCCACCAGGTCTTCGGTGGTGGCGACGCCTCCGAACCAGCGATTGATTCGCCGCAAATCACCGAGCGAGGCGGCGACTTCAGCGGACGTGCCCGCGTCCGTGTCGAGCAGTTCGGAGGTGGCTACGCGCTTCATAAAAGGCAGTCGCGGATCGTCAGCGTCCGGTCTCCGGCAAAGGTCTGCGCCACTCGCTAACGACCATGACCGGCGGCCGGCTCTAGACTTCCGCCAGTTCCTCTTCCAGCAATTGCTTGTTATACAGGTCACTGTAGTAGCCGTTGCGGGCCAGCAGCTCGTCGTGCGTGCCCAGCTCTACGATGCGCCCGGCGTGCAACACGGCTATCATATCGGCGTTGCGCACAGTGGAAACGCGATGGGAGATGAAGATGGTGGTCCGTCCCTGCATGACTTCGCGCAGGTGGTTGAGGATCTTGTCTTCGGTGTGAGTATCTACGCTGGAAAGGGCGTCGTCGAGAATCAGGATGCGGGGGTTGCGGATGAGGGCGCGCGCAATCGCCGTCCTTTGCTTCTGTCCGCCGGAAAGAGTAATTCCGCGTTCGCCGACCAGGGTTCGGTACTGCTCGGGAAATTCTTCGATGTCCTGGGCAATATTCGCCGCCTCGGCTGCGGAATACACTTCTTCGTCGGTGGCGTCTTCCTTGCCGAAGGCAATGTTTTCACGAACGGTCTCGCTGAACAGGAAAGTTTCCTGGGGCACGAAGCCAATCTGGCGGCGCAGCGACTCCAATGGAAGGTCACGCACCGGCTTGCCGTCAATCCGCACGGTTCCAGGGGCCGCATCGTAAATGCGGGGGATAAGGCTCACCAGCGTGGTCTTGCCCGAGCCCGTTGGGCCAACGATTGCCAGGCTGCTGCCCTCCGGGATCCGTAGATTGATATCGTGCAGCACGGGCACGCCGTTATAGGCGAAATTCAATCCCTGGATTTCGATCTCACCGCGGATTTGCGTAGAGCGCATGGCCGCTGCTTTTGCCGCCGGGCTGTCCTTGATCTCGGGCTGCTCGACCAGGATTTCGTTGATCCGGCCCATGGAGGCGGTCCCGCGCTGGAAAATGTTGACCACCCAGCCCAGCGCGATCACCGGCCAGGTCAGCTGCACCATGTAGGTGTTGAAGGCGACGAAGCCGCCAACCGTCATGCGCCCATACAGAACTTCGCGTCCGCCCAGCCAAAGCACGAGCACGATGGCCAGTCCCAGCATGGTCTCCAGAGTGGGCCAAAGCATGCCCATCAGTCGGACCAGCTTCAGGCTGCGGCTGATGTATTCGCGATTGGAGGTTTCGAAGGCTGCGATTTCCGGTTCTTCCTGCACGTAAGCACGGATCACGCGGGCGCCCGAAAAATTCTCCTGTGCCCGGGCCGAGATTTCGGAAAACATGGCCTGGATTTTCTCGAACCGTTCGTAAATCTGCTTGCCGAAGTATTGCACCGTAATGCTTACCGCCGGCAGGGGCAGAAAGGCATACAGGGTCAGCCGGGGGCTGATCGAAAGCATGAAGGCCAGGGCGCCGGCCGTGAACACGATGGTGTTCGCCGAATACATGATGGCCGGCCCCAGAAGCATGCGGACGGCATTCAGATCGTTGGTGGCCCGGGCCATGATGTCGCCGGTGCGAGTGCGCTGGTAGAAAGAATAAGAAAGGCTCTCCAGGTGTCGGAACAGGTCGTTGCGCAGGTCAAACTCAATCTCGCGCGAAATCCCGATTACGATCCAACGGGTGAAAAACTGGAAGATACCCTTTATCGCCGCTACCCCCATCAGCTCGATGGCGTAGGTCAACAGCTTTTCGCGCGTCACCCCGGTCCGCAGACCGTCCACGGCGTGGCGCAGCACCAGGGGAAACAGGATCCACACACCGTTATTAATGAAAACACAGACCGTGCCGACCAGATAACCACGGCGGTACTTCCGCAAGTAGGGAAACAGCGGACGCAGGGCTTGGGGCAGCATGTGCTTCTAGTAGATGCAATTCTACCAGCACAGGCTTCACAGGGAATGTGGGGCTTTCGCCGGTTGTATCCGTGTGGCGCGGACGCCCCCGCCCGCCAGAGTCGGGTGCAACCGTACGACTAAGCCGAATCGCCGGGAAAAGCCACCGCGTACGCCACCAGAAGCAGGACAATCCAGCTCAGCAGGAAAAACCAGCTCGAAGCGATCAGGTAACCAAACACTGCGCTCATGGCAAATACCTCTATGCGGAGCCCAGGGCCGGAATGGTTCGGCATTCCAGGCGGGCCTGGCCGGTCAGACTTTTATAGTTCTTCACAACTTCACGGACAGCATTCAATCTGCCCAGGGTGGTGAGCTGGGTGTCGGTGAGCGCCAGCTCGACTTCAGCCATCCAGCAATCGACGGCGGTCTGTACTCCTTGCGCCATTTCGTCCGCAATGGCCAGAAACAGGTCACGGTTGAAAGTGCTTTCCACGGGTGGTTCCTTTCGTGAGACAAAATATCGCCGGTGCCGGCGGTATGATCTCGATCAATATGAAATATGAAATGACCGGCCACCGGCGATTTTTTACTGACTCTGCGTTGCTTCCGGCGTCTTCCCCTGCATGTGATTCATCATCCGCTGCTCGTGCTGGCTGATGAGCGTAGTCAGTTTTGTTTTCTGCTCGGGGGTCAGTACCTGCACCATCTCCGAGCCGATGCGGGCGTACTGCACCATGAGCTCGGTTATGGCTGGGGTTTGTTGCGCGGCCAGCTCACGGGCTTTAGCTTCATCAAAGCTGCCACCGACGACCATGTCCCGCAATTGCGAGTGGCCCTGCGCCATTTGCAGCATCAAGGGCTGGAGCGTCGGCTTTTCCTTCGCCATAATGGCTTTCACTTGCGCCCGCTGCGCATCGGTTAAGTCGAGCTGGTGAATATAAAAACCCAGCATGGGTCCACCGAACATGCCATCGCCGCGCATGTGGGACCGCCTCATGGTTTGCGATACTGCGATGGCTGCCAGCACCGCCAGCGCTAAAACGACAGCCAGAATCTTGAAATATTTCGATTTCATCCTCTTCTCCTGCAACCGGACCTTCACAGTCTGTAAGCATTAGAAGCGTCCCGCGCCGGAGTGGCGGTAAAGAGTCGGTCAAAGCGGGTAAAGTTTTGTAAAGCGTAAACCCGGGCTGATTGACAATTCTTTACCGCGAGTCCGGAGAGGCTGTTGTAGAAGTACAATGAAGCCTGTGGATCGCATATTAGTGATCGATGACGACGTGGAGCTGTGCAGCCTGGTGGGGGAATACCTGGCGCCGGAAGGTTTCCAGGTCGAGTCCGCGCCCGACGGAAATCGCGGACTGGAGCGGGCGCTGAGCGCCGATTTTCTGCTGGTCGTGCTGGACGTTATGCTGCCCGGCCTCAACGGATTCGAAGTGCTGCGGCGACTGCGCGATAAGTCGAAAATTCCGGTGCTCCTGCTTACCGCACGCGGCGAGGACGTGGACCGCATCGTGGGTCTTGAGATTGGGGCTGACGACTATCTTCCCAAGCCTTTTAATCCGCGCGAACTGGTGGCTCGCATCCGGGCCATTCTGCGACGGACCCAGACCTCGGAAAGATCGGCGAGAGAGCAGCCTTCTGAAATCCTGCGGGTAGGTGAAGTCGAACTCGATCCGGCCACGCGAACCGTCCTGCAGAAAGGCAAGCCGGTGGAGCTGACTTCGGTCGAGTTCAATCTGCTGCACGTGTTGCTGCGCGAAGCGGGGCGGGTGGTGCCGCGCGAACGGCTGGTGGACATTGTTCTCAGCCGCAAATTTTCTCCTTTTGACCGCAGCATTGACATGCACGTCAGCAAGATTCGCAAAAAACTGGGTGAGTCTGATTCGGGAGTGGACCACATCAAGACGGTGCGCGGAGTCGGTTACATCTTCACCCGGCCGCAGGAAGCCGCTGCCGACAAGGTCAGGAGCAGCAGCTCATGAAAAGTCTGTTTCTTAAGATTTTTCTCTCCTACTGGGTGGCCCAGGCGCTGTTCGTGGTGCTCGCCATCCTGATCACAGTGGCGGCGCGGGAGCGCGGGGAGTCGGCCATTTGGGAGGCGCAACAAGCCAGCGTTCTCCGCAAGGCGGTGCAGACGTACGAACAGGGCGGCCCCACCGAAGTGCGGCGCTACCTCGAGGAAGTACGCGATTCGTTGCATACCCGGGCATTCCTGCTGGATGATCAGGGCAAGGACGTCGCGGGACGCGATCTGCCGCACTGGGCGGAGTTGTTGGGAAAGGGCGAGCAGCCGCCGCGCCGCGACCTGTGGCAGCATTTAACCCCCAGTCCGTTCCGGCGGCAGGTACAGGTTGCGGCCAGCGGGCATCGCTATACTCTGGTGGCATTCCTGCCGCCCAGCGGGCCCTTCGGACCGGGCGGAGTTCCCGGGCTAAGCATTCTTATTGGAATTATTTCGTCGGGCCTGGTGTGCTACCTGCTGGCCCGATATCTGACCGCCCCGGTGGTCCGTCTGCGCGCCGCTACCCAGCGCCTGGCGGCCGGTGATCTGAGTGCCCGGGCCGGTGGTCTGGCAGCCCGGCGCCGGGATGAAATGGCGCAACTGGTGCGCGATTTTGACACCATGGCGGAACGTCTGGAAGCGGCGGTAAACGCCCAGGCCCGACTGTTAACCGATATTTCCCATGAGTTGAGGTCTCCACTCGCCCGTCTCAATGTGGCCTCGGCCCTGGCCCACCAGCGCGCCGGGGTAGAAGCGCATAGCGCACTCGAACGCATTGACCTGGAAGCTGAGCGACTGAACGAACTGATCGGAGGACTGCTCACCATCGCTCGCCTGGAAAACGGGACCGATGCGGGGCAGAAGTCACCGATCCCACTGGGCGAAATGATCGAGGGCATTGCCGCCGATGCAAATTTTGAGGCCCAGGGACGCAACTGCGGGGTGGAGAGCGTAATCAAGGAAGACTGCCTGGTCATGGGTGCGCCCCTGCTGCTGCACAGCGCCATTGAAAACGTGGTGCGCAACGCGGCTCGCTATACCCGGGAAGGCACCAGTGCGCAGATCACACTGGAACGGGGCTCGGGCCACGACGGCGCGGAAGCGGTCATCCGAATCGTCGACTCCGGTCCCGGCGTCCCCGAGGAAGCGCTGGACAAGCTCTTTCGCCCCTTCTATCGCATTGACGATGCCCGCGGCCGTCAGACTGGCGGAGCGGGACTGGGCCTGGCTATCACCGAGCGGGCGGTTTGCCTTCATGGCGGGACGGTCAAGGCCAGTAATCGACCCGAGAGCGGGTTGCAGATCGAAATTCGGCTGCCTTTGGCCGGACCGGTGGTCAACTCGGATACGGCGAGCACGGTCGCACGGGAGGAGCCCGTGGAAACCAGTTCCGGCCGCTCAAGCTGAGAAACCCCCTGAGCCACCCATCGAGAAACTCAGACGGCAAACTTCCGGGCAACTTTCTTTCCCGATTGAGGTTCCAACCAGCCAGCGCGGTTTGCTCTTCCCGGTTATTCCTGATACACAAATGAAGGCACTTATGGACCTCGACCTACCCGCATTGTCTGGGGTGGAGCGCTTCGGAGCTCGAGAGAGGACAGGGAGAAGGAAAAGAATGGGGACGAGGTTTCGGTTCCTGGCAGGCTTGGTGATTCCAGCTTTACTCTGTGCGAGCGCGTGCAACACCATCAGCAGCTCATCATCGTCTCCCGCGGGCATCGGGGCTCTGTTTGTTGCCACCCAGGGCGATTCGTCGGTCTCAGCTTTCAGCATTGACCTCACGGATGGAACGTTGACTGCGAACGGCAAGAGTGTGGCCACCGGCAACACCCCCGCAGCCATGATACTGGCCTCTTCCGGGAAGGCAGTGTTTGTGGCCAATCGGGGCACGAATGACATTTCAGCGTATACGGTGCAGTCGGACGGCACGCTGACCGCGGCCAGCGGGACGCAACCGGCGGGAATGACGCCGTTGAGTATGGCGATGGACTCGGCCGGGAAGTTCCTTTTTGTGGCCAACCAAGGATTACAGGCCGACCCCGCTTCCGGCACCATCTCGGTATTCACGGTTCAGGGCACGACATTAGCCGAAGTAACGGGCTCGCCTTTTCGCGCCGCCGCGCCCGCGGCGCCGAGCGGCACTGGGCCTGCTGGCGTCGCCGTCACCCCCGACGGAAAGTTCCTGTACGTGGCCAACCAGTTTGACGGCACGGTTACCGCCTACTCGGTGGATGCCTCCGGGGTGTTGACCCAGGGCCTGACCTTGCCCGTCGGGACCGCCCCTTCGGCCATGGCTATCACCCCAGACGGCGGGTTTCTCTATGTGGCCAATTCGAGTACAGTGTCAGCCTTCGCCATATGTAATCAGGTCATAACCAGTTGCAGCGATCCCACCAGCCCGGACGGCAGCCTCACGCCGGTTGCGGGCTCCCCTTTTTCGGCGGGACTGGGACCAGTTTCAATCGTTGTGTCGCCCTCGGGGAAATTCCTCTTCGTGGTTGACCGGGTATCCAACCAGGTTTCCGAATATAAGGTCGCCACCGGGACTGGAGTCCTTACGCCGGGTACGCAGGCCACGATCTCAACTGGAGCCAATCCGGTTTCAGGGACAATTCGTGTAGGCACGACAACTGACGCCACCACCGGCGGCACCTTGAATTATTTGTATGTCGCCGAACTGGGAGCGTCCTCGATCTCAATCTACACCTTCGATTCGACGGTAGGCACGCTAGGCCGGGTGGGCGCGCCGATCACGATTACCGGAGGTCAGCCCTCGGCGGTGGCGGCGGAGTAGGCGAGGGGTTTCCAGTCGGGTGATGAGAATATTTGATAGGCAAAAGGGCAGCGCGGGACGCTGCCCTTTTGGTTTGAGCGTAGTCTTTTTGGCTTGGCCCCGGCCCTCTACTCGGACTGAAAAAGCAGTGGCAAGAAGTTGCTCAAGTTGTCGCGCCACACCATCCACACGTGCATGCCCGGGGTTTGGACCGCGGTGGGGTTCAGACCCTTCTCTTTCAGCCAGGCAATAAATTTCTGATTGCCGCCAAACAGACCATCCTCGGTCCCGCACGCGACCCAGAAGACTCGGAGCCTGGCATTTATGCCAGGTGCTGACTGCACCGTAATTCCCGGGAACGATGATTCGTAACCATGCTGACTCCCCAAAGGAGCGGCGCTGAAGCCTGCGACGTAAGCAAAGTCGTCAGGATGGTTCAGCCCGACCAGGAGGCTTTCGGCTCCGCCCATCGAGAGACCGGCCACGGCATGCTCTTCACGTTTATCGGAGAGGGGATACCGCCGTTTCACCCGCGGCATGACTTCCTGAAAAAGCGCGTCTGCGAACCGGGCGTAGTTACGGCGAACCAGTTCTGGATCCTGCCAGGCGATCCATCCCCGGGTTATGACTTCCATGGTTCCGTAGCCGAGCGGCATGACAACGATCATCGGCTTGGCCTTGCCCTGCGCGATCAGGTTGTCGAGAATCACGTTGGCCTTTCCCATGCCGGTCCACGCGCTGGGATCGTCGCTGTACCCGTGAAGCAAATACAGCACCGGATATTCTTGCTTGCTGCCGGGGTCGAAGCCGGGCGGCGTGTAAACGTAATACTCGCTGTTGATGCCTACAATCTTCGACCGGTAGTAATGATGGTGGATGACGCCGTGAGGAACGTCGGCCGTTTCCCACAGCCTGGGTGGGTGGCCGGGGACGAGGAAAATATTCTGGGTGCTGAAGAAACTCGTCTTGAGCGTCACATTGTGCGGGTCAAGCACGTCGGTGCCATCCACCTTGAAGCTGTAGCTATAGTACTGGGGAGCGAGTTTGGGCACGGCCACGCTCCATCTTCCGTCGGGTCCCCTGGTCATGGCGAACGGGTCTTTTACACCTTCCAGATGCAGTTCCACCTTCATTGCGTTCGGCATGGCGAGACGGAAGATTGCAGTTCCATCCGGCTGCACTTGCGGGCTGGCGGGAGCCGCGGGCTCGAGCGGGACGGGGGCAGCGGCCGGATGTGCCTTTGCGCCGGATTGTGCGTTGAGGGCATGGGACCAAAGGCCGCAGTAGAGCACCGCCAGCAAGGCAACAGGCAAGAAAGCGAATGGGTGGAAAAGTCGTGACATTGAGCATCCTCCCCGGTCTATGGATTTGTTGCGTTGGGTAGTCTACCGCGGCGCTTGTCTTCGCAGACCGCCGCCGTGGGGCTAACAGCTACGTTGGCACTTTGAGGATCAGATAGCCGCCTGCCAGGCCAAACAGGAAAACCGGCGCCCAGGCTGCCAGGAACGGCGGCAACTGGCTGACATTTCCCATCGACTCGGACAGGCGCGACACCATGATGTATATCAGGCCGATGCTCACGGCCGTGGCCACGCCCGCGACCGCCCCTCGTTTCCCCGCCGCCAGCGCGAAGGGAATCGCCAGTACGGCCATAATGAGTGAATTCAAGGGAAAGGCAAATTTCTCCTGCAGCTGGACTCTGAGCCGCACCACGTCGAAGCCACTCTGCTGCAGGTCGCGGATATAACGGCGCAGATCTTCGGAGTTCATTTCGGACGACTGCCGAACCTCTTTCTTGAAATACGCCGGGGGCTCGCTGATGGCGGCAAACGTGGCCACATCAAAAGTGCGGTAGTCCACGATGGCGGAACCGTGCACCCGTCGTTCCCAGCCCTGGGTGCAGACCCAGCGTTGCAGACGCTGTTCCCAGTGCGCCTGGTCGGCGTAGATCCGGTCCGTCAACTGGAAGGTCGCGGGGTCGAACTGGAACACCGAAAGATTGCCGAACTGGTCGTGGTCGGAATCGAAAAACTGGTAGTAGTAGATGGTCGAGTGCTGCCCGAAAATCCACTTGCGATCGGGATTCAGATAAGTCTGCGCGGGCTTGCCCTTGATGAGATTGCGCAGTGCGTCCTGCCGCCGGTTGGCGTGGGGAAGATAGAACTGATCGAAAAAGAAGAGCCCGGCCGCCAGCAGAGTGGACACCACCAGGACAGGTGCGATCACGCGGTAAATACTGATGCCGCTGGCCTTGATGGCGGTTATTTCGTTAGACCTTTGCATCAGACCCAGCGTGGTCAGAACGGCCAGCAGAATACTAAGGTGCAGGACGTTGTAGAGAAAGAAGGGCGCGACATTCAGCAGATATTCGCCCACCACGAGCGGAGAAATCCGATTGCGCAGGATGTCACCCAATAACTCAAAAAGTGTGAACACCTGCAGCAACATGAGGAACGACGCCAGGATCATGGTGAGATAGACCAGAAAATCCCGGAGCACGTAATCGTCCAGGATCATAGGGAAGCTGGCGCTGAACACGCGCCGGCGGCTGACCGCCCGCTGGAAGGCGTCTTCGGGCCGGTTAAAGCGCAGCAGGTTCTTTCCACCCTGCGCCAGCCTGGTCTTCAGTGGGTCCCACTTGGCGCGGAAAGAAGCGATTTCGAGGGGCCGGTGTTCCGCTCGCCATAACAAAAACGCGCCGCCCAGAAAAAAGACAATGTTAGCCAGCCACGCCCCCAGCGCAGGCGACACTTTGCCCTGGCGGGCGAGGGATACTCCGATCAACGTAACCGAGTAATAAGCGAACACCAGCAGGATGGTGAGGACAAATCCCGCCGACTTGCCCCCCTTTTTCGAGGAGAGGCCCAGGGGAATTCCTACCAGCGCCAGTACCAGGCAAGAGGTGGGCAGCGCGAAGCGGCGATGAAACTCGATGAGATACCAGGGCGCTACATATTTCTTGACCTTGCGGGCCTGGGCGCGCAGGTCCCAGGTAGGCATTTGCGCCGCCGGGACCGGTTCCTGGTCGCGGCTGTCGGTTTGTGGGACCGGGATCGGCACGTCGGTTTGGTCGAAAGTCGAGATCTGGTAATGGTCGGAAGCGGCGGGATCGGTTTCATGCGTGGATCCGTTGGTCAAGTGAAGGTGCAACATTTGCGGGCCTTCGCTGACCAAAATACCTTGCCGGGCCAGGGTGATGCGCGGTGCCGCGGGGTTGGTGATGTCGGCGATGAAAACGCCCTTCCAGATGGCGGCGCCCTGCGCGGTCTTTACATCCTGCACGTACAGCACGAGCTTGGGAAAGCCCTCGTAGAAAACTCGCGGCTGTACTTCAAACGACACCTGCGACGTCTTGAGCCGGTCTTCGAGCCTTCCCAGGGCCGCTTGCGATGCCGGCGCCAGGTACACCGCATTGAACATAGCCAGGGCCCACGCCGAAACGGCGAAAATGGAAATGATGCGCAGGAATGTCCAAACGCCGATGCCGCTGGCCCGCATGGCGGTGATCTCACTGTCGGCCGCGAGACGGCTCAGGCCGATCAGAATTCCCACCAGCACGCCCATGGGAATGGTGTAAGTGAAGGCGACCGGCAGGGTGTAGAGGAAGATTTCCAGCACGCTGGGCAAGGGGGCGCTGTTGCGCACCACCAGGTCGAGAATGTGTCCCAGGTCCCGGGTGAACAGCACAAACGTGAACACGGCAACGCCGATGGCGGCGTGCGAGATCACTTCACGCAGGATGTAGCGGGTCAGAATCCGCATGCGACTAGCCGAGCATAGCACGGCCAGAATTGAAAGAGTGTGGTCGTGTGCCCGTCTGTGAACGTGTAGGACGGACACTCTTGTCCGTCGTTTTTCACTTTAGATTGTGAGTTTAGATTTTGACTTGAACGAGAACCCACAATGACTCGCCCACCCTCAATCCAAATCAACGTCCAAGGCGTCGGACAGGAGTGTCCGCCCCACATCCACCTATTCGGGTTTGAGGAAGAGGGCAGCGAGCGGAGGCAGGGTCAAGCTCACCGAGAAGGGACGGCCGTGGGTGGATCGAGGTTCAGCATGCACACCTCCCAGGTTCCCCATGCCGCTGCCACCGTATTCCTGGGCATCGCTGTTTAGCAGCTCGCGCCAGAATCCGCCGCGGGGCACGCCGATGCGGTATCCGTAGCGCGGTACTGGGGTGAAGTTGCACACGATCAGGATTTCGTCACCTGTCGAGCGGCTCTTGCGCAGCAGGGAAATGACGCTGGCGGCGGTGTCATTGCAATCGACCCATTCAAAGCCCGCGGGATCGCTATCGAGCTGGTGCAGCGCAGGCTGCTCCGCATATACCCGGTTCAATTGTCCGACCCAGTTCTGCACGCCCTGGTGCAGGGGATACTGCAGCACGTGCCATTCCAGGCTGGTGTCATGTGCCCACTCCCGAACCTGCCCGAATTCGCAACCCATGAATAGCATCTTCTTGCCCGGTTGCGCGTACATGTAGCCGAACAGCAGACGCAGATTGGCGAACTTCTGCCATTCATCTCCCGGCATTTTTCCGATGAGCGAACCCTTGCCGTGGACCACTTCATCGTGGGAGAGCGGCAGAACGAAATTCTCGGTGAAGCCGTACAGCATGCGGAAGGTCAGCTGGTTGTGATGGAAGCGGCGGTGAATGGGGTCCTGAGAGAAATAGGCCAGGGTGTCATGCATCCAGCCCATGTCCCACTTCATGCCGAAGCCCAGTCCGCCAACGTACGTGGGCCGCGACACCATCGGCCACGCCGTGGATTCTTCCGCGATGGTCTGAATGCCCGGGTATTCCTTGAAGGCCTGGGTGTTGAACTGGCGCAGAAAATCGATGGCCTCAAGATTCTCCCGTCCGCCAAACTTGTTGGGAATCCACTCACCGGCATTGCGCGAATAGTCGAGGTAAAGCATGGAAGCGACCGCATCCACGCGCAGGCCGTCGACGTGATACTTGTCCAGCCAGAACAGGCCGCTGGCCATCAGGAAGCTGCGGACTTCGTTGCGGCCGTAGTTGAAAATGAAGGTTTTCCAATCGGGATGGAAGCCCTTGCGTGCGTCGGCGTGTTCAAAAAGATGGGTGCCGTCGAAATACGCCAGCCCGTGCGCGTCGGTAGGGAAGTGCGACGGGACCCAATCCAGAATCACTCCAATGCCTTGCTGGTGTAGATAATCCACCAGGTACATGAAGTCCTGGGGCGTGCCATAGCGCGAGGTGGGCGCGAAATATCCCGTGGTCTGATAGCCCCACGAACCGTAGAACGGATGCTCCATGATGGGCATCAATTCCACGTGGGTGAAATTCATGCGTTTGACATATTCCGCCAGGCGAGGAGCGGTCTCACGATAGGTGAGCGGCCGATCACCCTCTTCCGGCACCCGCATCCAGGAACCCAGGTGCACTTCGTACACTGAAATCGGCGCTTGCAGCGAATCCCGTTCCGCCCGTGTTTCCATCCACTTTTTATCGGCCCACTGATATTCCAGGTCCCACACAACCGAGGCGGTGCGCGGCGGTTTTTCGTGAAGAATGCCAAAGGGATCGGCCTTCTCACCCACGTGCCCCTGATTGTGAGAAGCGATGTGGTACTTATACAGCGCGCCTTTGCCGACTCCCGGCACAAAGCCTTCCCAGATACCGGAACTTGCGCGCGCCTGGAGGGGATGCGACTGGGGGTCCCAGCCATTGAAGTCGCCGACCACGGAAACCGAGCTGGCATTGGGCGCCCAAACTCCGAAATAGGTGCCCGGCTTTCCCTCGACCGTGGTGATATGAGCGCCCAGCTTGTCGTAAATCCGATAGTGCGTGCCCTCGTTAAAGAGATGCAGGTCCAGCTCAGTCAGCGGGCTGGCAGCGCTGCGACGGGGTGGCGCTAACGTTGATGTGGTTTCCTTGCTCATCACAAAAGCAATACTCTTTCAAGTGTACCGGAGTTTTCTCCGTTATGCAGTGAGGTTATGCCTGTTTTTGAACCGCGAATGTTCTAACTTTTGTTCCAACTTTGCGTTCTTTGCGGTAGTTCGTTGCGCCCTTTGCGGTTGAAGGCCTTTCCGCGCAAAGGAATCGCCTAAACTCGCAAAGCATAGCCCATAGGCAACGATTCGAACTGCCGGCACTCAAGTGTGCTTTGGTAACATCGTCCACGCTGTGGCAACCTTGCTAGACTTCTAGATTCAATTTGGAAATCTCACGCTCATGCCTGTTCTTCGCGTCGTAGTTCTGTGGCATCAGCATCAGCCGTTTTACAAGGACCTGGTCACCGGCGAATACCGGCTGCCCTGGGTCCGGCTGCATGCGCTCAAGGACTACTACGGCATGGTGAAGCTGCTGGATGAGTTTCCCGATGTTCATCAGACTTTCAATCTGGTTCCTTCGCTGATCACTCAAATACAGGATTACGTGACCGGGGCGGCGCGGGACCCATTCCTGGACGTTGCCGCTAAACCCGCGGGAGATCTCACTCCGGGCGAGCGTCGTTTCGCGCTGCAGTACCTTTTCCAGGCCAATCCGGCGAATCTGATTGGACGATATCCCCGCTACCGCGAGTTGTGGGACCGCTATCGCGGCGCCGGCGGCTCGCCCGAAGGCGCGGAGAAATATTTCTCGACGCAGGACTTTACCGACCTGCAGGTGCTTTCGCAAATCGCCTGGTTTGATGAGTTTTTCCTGGAGGAGCCGGAGGTTGCCGGCCTCATTCAAAAAGCCCGAAGCTATTCGCTGGATGACCAGCGCTTCGTGATGACGCGGCAGCGGGAACTCCTGGCCAAGGTCCTGCCTGTCCATCGAACCGCGGCGCGGCGCGGCGGAATTGAAATCTCGACTTCCGCGTTCTATCACCCGATCCTGCCCCTGGTCTGCGATACCAACACGGGCGCAGTTTCGACCCCGGGCCTGCCTTTGCCCCAGAATCGTTTTCGCCATCCGGAGGATGCCCGGGAGCAACTGCTGCGTGGAATGAATCTGGTGCAGGAGGTCTTCGGCATTCGGCCCCAGGGTATTTGGCCGTCCGAAGGCAGTGTTTCCGAGGAAGTATTCGCTATTGCACAAAGTCTGGGCGTGAAGTGGATGGCCAGCGATGAAGAAGTGCTGGGCCGAAGCCTGGGAGTTTCTTTTGGCCGCGACGGCCACGGTCACCTGCCCGGTGAGCTCGCCGCGAAGCTCTACACCATCCACCGCTTTGAAAATGAGCAGACCGAAATGAACCTGATTTTCCGCGATCACACCATCTCGGATCTGATCGGGTTCGTGTATTCCGGCATGCCACCGCAGGAAGCCGCTACGCATCTGATGCATAACATTAAGCAATCCGCCCAGCCGGTTCTCGATGCAGGACATGACGCGGTGGTTCCCATCATCCTCGACGGCGAAAACGCGTGGGAATACTATCCTCAGTCCGGCCGGGAATTCCTGCGCCGGTTCTACGATGCGCTGCAGTGTGACCCTGAAGTGGAAGCGACAACGGTTTCCGAAGCCATTCAGCGGCATCAGGACTTTTCCCGGCTCAAGTCGCTGGTTCCGGGCTCATGGATCCACGCCAATTTCAATGTGTGGATCGGCGCTCCGGAAGACAACCGGGCCTGGGACTATCTCTATAATGCGCGCAATTTCTACGCCCAGGCCGGTCCCGGGGCCGGCGAGGCAGAACGTCAACTGGCTTTCGAGGAAGTTCTGATCGCCGAGGGCAGCGACTGGAACTGGTGGTATGGGCCAGAGCATCATTCGGCCAATGACCGGGAATTCGACGAACTCTACCGCAAACACCTTTCAAATATTTATCAGCTGCTGGGCAGCCGCCCGCCGGATTATCTGGCGCAACCGATCATCGGGGCGGCGGAGCGGCCTGCTGTGGTGCCGCAGACGGCCTACATTCATCCCAGCATCACCGGCGACATGGTGCGCTACTTCGAGTGGATGGGGGCAGCCGTCTATACCGCCGACCGGCGTGCGGGCGCCATGCATGGCAAACAGTTTCTGCTGGACGCAGTCCACGCCGGAATCGACGAAACCTACATTTACGGGCGCCTCGACTTTGTCGAGAATAAAGTTCCGGAGGGGGATTTCGAAATCGTGGTCAACATCGAGTCCTGGGCAGAGCAGGGCCAGGTCCCGCTACGCGCGTTGCGCCTGGACGCAGGGGTGGAAGCAGGCAGGATTCGGAGTTGGAAAGTCAGTGTTCAGGAGGAAGGCCAGACCCTCGCGGCATCTGATCGAACCGGGGATGGCGGGGCCGTGGTCCTGATGCGCAACTTCGAATTCAGAATTCCTCTGTCGTGGTTACTGACGGCTCCCGGGATCCCGGCGAATGGCACCTCTGCGGCTCCGGTCGTGACCCGGCTGCGCTTCAGCCTGTGGCAGAACGATCTGCCTGCGGACTCCCTTCCCGTGGAAGGATGGATAGAATTGCGGCTGCTGAGTGAAGAAGATTTGACCGCGCTGCAGTAGTCGAAAAAATGGCGGCACGGAGAATCCGTGTCGCCGGGTATTCTTTTGCTTTTCCGATCCCATCTCCGACATCTCACCCAGGCTTGTGCCCTAACGCTTCGCGCTGGCACGACTCCGCAGCCCTGCCGGGAACTCGATGCAATCCCGCCGCCGAGCGATGGATAACGGGTAGTGCCTATTGGCCGCCTGTCTCCGCTGTCATGGTCAACGGACGGCTCAGTTCCATCATCAACTCTGTCCCTGAGGGCAACACCGCCGAGCGTCTCTTGCCCAGCCAATGAGCCAGCGTGAGCGTGGCGCCAACCGCCCCACCGATCAGCAGACCCGCGCCTCCGCCGGCCAGACCACCCACCAGCATGCCGCCACCGGTGCCCATGCCGATTTCGGTCAGGTCTTTGCCGTCATGGCCGTCACCCTTGAACTGGCCTTCGGTGTTCACATCGGTTCCGTTGCGCAGATTGGTGTCTACCATGGTCGCGTTCAGCATGTAGCGTTCGCCGCTGGGCAGGACCACCGCCTCGGGAAAGATTCCGATGGTCGGTTTGCCCGCGATGCGGCGCGGTTCGCTCACTTTGGTGACCCGCCCCTGCACCGTAGAGCCAATCGGGATTACTGTTTTTCCGTCGAGCATGACCGCGTCCACCACACGCCCGGAGAAGGCATCGCCTTCCTTGCTCGAGAAAGTGGACAGGGTGTTTTCCAGTTTGACTTTGAATGCGGTGCCCGCGGGCAGGGACATATTGGTTTGCGCCCCAGCCGCGACCGCGAGTAACATCACGCCCAGCATTACCAGTATCTTCTTCATCCCGCCTCCTGAGTTTCCACTACGAATCTGCCCACCACGCTAAGCATCGATCAACCGGACACCGATAGCTTCTTCACCGCCTCCAAAACCTGATCGAAGGGCGCCCGGTCCGTCTGACTGTCCCCGCGATAGATGTACCCAACCTTCCGGTCGCGATCGACAACCAGCGACGCCGGGTGCGCGATGTTAAAGGCATCCAGGCCCAGCCCGTGAAACAGCCCGTAAGCCTTGGTCACCGAGCGGTCCTCGTCCAGCAGAAACGGATACGACACAGGATGCGATTGCAGAAACTTGGCCGGCTTCCACATTCCCGTGCCCATCTCCGCCGCGATGTACACCAGTTGCGCCCCCGCCTGTTCGATCTCGGCTTTCATCGGCTCCAACTGAGCCATGCGTTTCACGCAGTTCGGTCACCAGGTGCCACGCAAGAATTCCACGATCAGCGCTCCCCGCGACAGAAAACCGGAAAGGGAGAGAATTCCGTCACGATTCGCAGCCGACAACAGGAATTCCGGTGCACGAGAGCCTACGGCCAGCGTTTCCGTGCGATCCAGCATCCTGCACCGACTCTAGAGCAGAAGAGGCAAGCGCCAGCCTGTGAAAAACTCGAGGAACCAGCATAGACACGGGCGAAGTGAGCTGGTGTGGTCGCGGGCGACTCGCCCGCGTGCTCTTCGCTAAGCCCAGGATGGTACTCGCGTGGTTCGAGGCACCCACATTCTGCGCCCGGTCGAGGGCCTCGCGGACGGGGGCGCCCCGCGCCACACCCGAAAAACCGATATAATTTCGGTTTCTCACCCACCACGAAAGAACGAGGCATACCGGCAATCATGGAC
>JBOGLD010000013.1:0-3450 GCA_050745885.1 Terriglobales bacterium | reverse complement strand
GCCAATACTCTTTTTCAGTGCCGGCAGGCAGGACTCGGAGCGAGCCGTGAGATCGGCGAGGGTATAGTCCAGGGGCTGCTTGAATTCCTGGAGACGGGATGGGAACGTCCCGACGACGGCATCTGGGAAATGCGAGGTCCACGGCGCCAATTTACTCATTCCAAAGTGATGGCTTGGGTGGCTGTGGATCGAGCGGTTCAGTCCATCGAACGAGGCTGGGTTTCGGGAGACGTCGCCCGTTGGCGCCTGCTGCGAGACAGGATCCACAACCAGGCCTGCACCCAGGGCTTTGATGCCGGATTAAATTCCTTCGTGCAGTATTACGGTTCGCGGCACCTCGACGCCAGTCTGCTCATGATTCCGCTGGTAGGCTTTCTCCCCGCGGATGATCCCCGAGTAATAGGAACCGTCAAGGCGATCGAGAATCAGCTTATGCAAGACGGCTTGGTCGCCCGCTACACGGCCGATCCCGCTGTCGACGGCATGCCCCACGGAGAAGGTCAATTCCTGGCTTGCTCGTTCTGGCTGGCGGACAACTATGGTTTGCAAGGCCGCCAGCAGGAAGCGGAAAAGCTGTTCGAGCGGCTGCTGGAAATTCGGAATGACGTCGGGCTGCTCTCCGAAGAATATGATCCGGTGGCGAAACGCCTCCTGGGCAACTTTCCCCAGGCGTTCTCTCACATAGGCCTGGTGAATACTGCGTTCAACCTAAGCAGCGGCATTCGGCGGGTAGGATTGGCGGGCCGGGGATGAGCCCAGCAGCCGGCTCGCCATCTGGCTCAGGCAGAGAAAAAGGCCCCGGACGGGGCCTTTTCCACTGCAATCGGGTAGGAAGGTACTAAGCTGCCACCGCCAGGGTCGAGGTAGCGACTTCATAGGTCTCGACCTTCGGAGGTCCCTGAGTCACCAGATTCAGCTTTTCCACGAGCTTCGGGAACGCTGTGGTGTGATACATTTCGGCGTTCTTGCGATCATCCCAGAAGCTGATGGCGATTACCCGGTTGCCGTCGACCGGGGTAAGCTCATCCTGGAAACCTCTCTGCTGCCGAAGAACCGGCAGAATTTCCGATTCGAACATGTGAATAAACTCCTTCTGTTTCCCGTCCCTCAGTTGGATATGCACATTGCGAGTGATTTTCAATTTGATCTTCCAAATCTCCCTGGCGAAATGATGGCCTTTTGATGACACTTTCAACGCGACGAAGGCAGGGGTTCGACGCCGCTCTCAAGACCTATTTGGCTTGTTTTCTATAACTTAAGTATATCAATCCGATGGACTTAAGTCAAGGCTTATCGTTCTGTTTCGATTGATTCTCAGGTGCGGCGACGCTGCACCGGGCCAGCGCACACTCAACGTGGCTGATTCGACTTCCGTCTCCCGACAGGCGGCGGATGTGCGCTCTGACGATGGATTCTGAGTGCCTGGGCTGTTTTGAAAGTCCTACTGCAGAGACGGCACTTAAATTTGCGTCCCATTCGGGGGAACATCGAACGCCTCGATGGCGAAAAGCATCAACTTACTTACGGGAGTCCGTGATGCACTTAACGGTGGTCTTATTGACTCGCAGTATATCATCCAGTCGTCGACGACTTTTGTGGGCTTCGTTGCCCTTCCCGCCGCTGGACGGCGGGCCAAGAGTTGAAAAGGAGATCCGATGAGTTCCACCCGGATTCGTCAAGGAATTCATGCAGGATTGCTTCTTCTGGTTGTAATTTGTCTCCCCGCCAGCGGCCAGGACAACCCTCCAGTACTGATGGGCCCACCCATAGCCCAAGCCCCTGTTACCGTGGGCGGAAAGACGCTGTTCTCGGTGCCAGGCGTGCTTTCATTCCCGGCCGAAGACCGCGCCAATGCCATCACTCGGAGAATCAGGGACCTTTCGAAAGATGTTCTGTTCAAGCCGGAATCGATTTCGGTGGTGGATGCCGCCACTGCCACCGACATCGTAGTGGGAGACCTGATCGTGATGAGTGTCACCGATCAGGACGCCAGGCTGGCGGGGCACACGCGGCAGGAGCTGGCGCAAGACTATCAGCAGCGCATCCGCTCCGCCCTGGTCGCGCTACGCCGGGAATACAGTCTCAAGAGTCTGCTTCTCGGCGCCCTTTACGCCCTCCTCGCCACCGCCGTCCTGATTCTGATTTTCCGTCTCCTCAACCGCCTGTTTCCCAAACTCTACAAGACGCTGAATGGTTGGCGAGGCACGCGGATTCGTTCTCTGCGGATTCAGCGATTCGAACTTCTGCCCGCCTCCCGGATTACAGGTTTCGCTATTGGAGTCGGCAAGCTGCTGCACCTCGCGGCAGTTGTGGTCGCACTTTACTTCTACGCCTCGCTGGTTTTGGGGTTCTTTCCCTGGACGCGCGGGTATGCCCAGATTTTGGTGGGCTACGTATTGTCTCCGTTGCGGCTGATTGCCGACGCCACGGTGGGCTATCTGCCCAACCTCTTTTTCATTTCGGTGATCATCGTGGTTGCGATCTACGTAAACAAGTTCATCAGAATGATCTTCACTGAATTGGGGCGCGGAACCATTACGTTTCCTAACTTTTACCTGGAGTGGGCGGACCCGACCTACAAGATTGTCCGCTTCATGGTCATCGCCCTTACCGTAATCGTGATTTTTCCCTACCTGCCTGGATCCAAATCGCCGGCCTTCCAGGGCATTTCGATCTTTCTGGGAGTGTTGTTCTCTCTGGGCTCCACTTCGGCCATTTCCAATGTGGTTGCCGGAGTTATCCTCACTTACATGCGCGCCTTCACCATCGGCGACCGAGTCAAGATCGCCGACACCATTGGGGACGTGACCGAAAAGACCCTGCTTGTGACCCGCATCCGGACCATCAAGAACGTGGAGATCACCATCGCGAACTCCATGGTCCTGGGCAGCCACATCATCAACTACAGCGCCAGCGGCGAGCATGAAGGGCTGATTCTGCACACTGCGGTCACGATTGGTTACGATGCGCCCTGGCGGACGGTGCACAAGCTCCTGATTGACGCTGCGCTCGCGACCGAAAATATCCTGAAGACGCCGGCGCCGTTTATTTTGCAGACAGCCCTCGATGATTTCTATGCTCGCTACGAGTTGAATGTCTATACTGACCAGCCCTGCCGCATGTCCAACATCTACTCCGACCTCCACCAGAACATTCAGGACAAGTTCAACGAGGCAGGCGTCGAAATCACCTCGCCGCATTTTGCTTCAGTCCGGGACGGAAACAAGATTGCGATCCCCGAGGACTATCTGCCGAAAAACTACTCGGCCCCCGCTTTCCGGCTGGGCGTGCTGGAAAATATCCTTGACGCGGCCAAAGGGAAGCCTAAGACGCCGTCAGAGCCAGAATGAGATCCGCGAACCGGGTGCGAGCCCATCCTCTGGGTTTGCTCAACTGGCCTGCGCCATGCGGACTTCGGCTCTGGTCCGGGGCAGACTTTCAGGATAACGT
>JBOGLD010000012.1:0-34412 GCA_050745885.1 Terriglobales bacterium | reverse complement strand
GAATCGACAACCTGAAGCTGAATTCGAAGCTGGATTATTCCAGCGATAGCCTGGATGGTCCGCTGATCACAGGAGACGACGCCCAGTCGGGCTTCGTACCGGGCAAGACAAATTACGTCATCATCTACGGTGAAGGATGCTTCAACTCGAAGAGGCAGGCCCGGCGCACGGTTGAGCTCTACAACAAGTATCGTGATCGGGTTCATTTCGTGGTAGTGGACCTGGATGAGAAGCGCTCCCCTGACCAACAGAAGCTGGTGAAAGAGTACTACCAGGGTTCCATCCCGCACGTGCTGATTCTGGACGCGAACGGTAAACCGCTTTATAACTCGGCTGGAGAGGTAGACTCGAAGCATATTGCGTCGATCTTTGAGCAGTCGTTCAGTCAAGCGAGTGGCGGGAGCAAGTAAGATTCGAATTAAGGTTGCGGCGGACTGTGGCCGCCTTCGACGAGACATCGGGAGTCTACCTTTGCAGGAAATGGACCAAAGCACGATGGGCATGAACAAAACGCATCGAGCTGTTCTTCTGGTTTGCGCCATGATCGCGGCATCGATGTTCGGGTATGCACAATCCCCGAAATTGGCCGGGGGTGAGAGGATCGGAATGGAAACCGGAGAGAAGGCCCCGAGCTTTCGATTGAAGGACCAGTTCGGGCGCGAACAATCCAATGACACGCCGCGCGGGACGAACGGAACAGTGCTGCTGTTTTTTCGTTCGGCGGATTGGCGACCCTTTTGCAAAGGGCAGCTCGTGCAGCTGCAAAATTCGAAATCAAGATTCGAAGCGCAGGGGATCAAGTTGGCGGCTATCAGCTACGACAGCCCCGCCATCCTCAAGGATTTTACCGACCGTCACAAGATTGACTTTCCACTGCTTGCGGATCCTGATTCCAAGGTCAGTCGAAGTTTTCACGTCTTAAACGAAAAGGCAGACGGGATGACGAGAGGGATGGCGCTTCCCGGGTTTTTCTATATCGATAAGGCCGGAGTGATTCGCGAGAAGTATTTCGAAGTGAATTACGTGGACCGGTTTACTCCCAACAATGTCATCGCCAAGCTGTTTCCGGAACTCACAGAGGAGGTTAGCTCGAAAGTAGCGGCGCCGCACCTCGAACTGGCGCTGGCACAATCGGACCGCGCGGTGATCCCGGGCAGCCGCGTCAGCCTGTTCGTGGACGTAGGGCTTCCACCGGACACACACGTTTATGCCCCGGGTGTAACTGGGTACAAACCGATTGCGCTGATCGTGCAACCTTCGGCGGAGATCGAAGTCGCGGCTGCAGGATATCCCGAAGCGAAGACGCTATACCTGGACGCCATTAAAGAAAAAGTCGCCGTGTTTGAGGGCAAGTTCCAAATCGTGCAGGATGTCAAAATCGCGGCCTCCAAAGCACTAATCCAGTCTCTGGGTCCACAGGGAAAACCATTCACGTGGACGGTGAGTTGAGATATCAGGCTTGCGATCGGACGGTCTGTTACCGGCCCACTTCGGTTCCGGTAACCTGGCAATTGCAGGTCCTTCCGCTCGATACGCAGCGCTCGCCGGAAGCGATTCGCCACAGGGAGTGATCGGCTGATTGGCACGACCCCTGGTGATTCATTCAGGCAAAACGGAGGGGAGCATGAGCGATGTAGTTTACGTATCCAAGTCAAAGATTGAACGCAAGAAGGGGCCGCTACGCATTGCCTATGTTGCCGGCGAATCGCAACCCGTGGTGTTCAGCGTGCACGGCGCTATTGCCGAGCACTATAGGGTGGACCCGGCAACACTCACCGAATCCCACGCTTCTACGATTGACTATGTCATCGCATCGACTGCCGGTTGAATGCTGGGGACCTTCGGAGGTGCGCTGGAGGCGCGCCACATCGATGCCAGCAACGGGCGCTTGACAGGAGAGATCACGGGTGAGGTAGAAACCGAGGATGGCGTCTTGGTCATCCGACGCATCCACCTGGCGATGCGTCTGATCGCGCCGGAAGAAGTGAAGACTGTGGTGGAGCGCGTTCACGAGATGTACGCGATGCGCTGTCCACTGTATCGAACTTTTCATAGAACGCTTCAGCTCACGTCTTCGTACATGTTGGTGCCGCCAACGGAGTAACGCGGTTCCCGCTTAAGCAAAGTAACCCGTGGGACGTCGGCGAGCATTGCCGATTCTCTGACGCCTTGTTCCTAGCAGGATTCCTGGGGATACCCTGTCGGCATTCTTGGCGAAGGGAGTACTCAATAGCTCTTGCGGTCATTCGTTAGCATGATCGCCATGCCTAAGTGAAGAGGCCTCGGCGAGCAGTCTACTCTCATCAGGCAGCCAACTCCCGAAAAACCGGATTGTCAGACGATGGCTGCTTCGATGTTCAAGGTCCCGAAACGACGTTCGAGGAACTAGCCCGCGGGGTATTTTATGCGGCAGCTTTACGTTTACCGAGAAACTCGAACATCCGGCAGGCATTGCCGTTCAGGGACACGGAATCATGGATGTTTAGGAAGATCGTTGCGTACGGGTTCATGATCTCGCTGAGTTCTTCCGCCGAGTGATGATGAGCTATGAACAGCAGGCTGCCATCTTTGGCAGGAACCGCGAAATTGCCAGTCCGCCAACCCTGTCGCACGCCTTCTCTGTATCGCTTGCGGTAACTATCATTTTCAGGCATCGGGAGAAAGTCATGGACGTAGATCAGGCCGGCAGGGGCAACGCAATCAAGGGATCGGGTCAGAAGAGCACGCCAGTCTTCGAGCTTTGAGAAGCAGGTCAAAACCCGAACCATCACCACGAGATCAAACTTGCCAAGATCGGTGCGCTCCAGGAAGTCGCCTTCAATGAAGCGCACCCTAGCATCCAAGATCTTCGCCGCCGCTCGCGCCTGAAGAATTGCCTCCGCGTTGATGTCAATACCTATCACCTCGAGCCCACGTCTTTCCAACTGCAAAGCCGTTCGTCCAGTGTTGCAACCAATTTCGAGGACCGTTTGCCCGCTGCATAAGTAAGGTGCGAGGCTGTTCAACGGAATTTCTGGGAGCGCCGGCCGGTAGTCGATGCCACGCCAATTGGCGTATTCGCTTGGATCTGGGCTCATCGTTATGACAGCTCGTTTTATAGATTACGCTTTCCCACCTCCAAGTAAACGACGCAAGCTCTTCGGCCGTCGCATACGTCTAGCTCTTGCATGACGGCCTACTGTTTGTCTATCGGGCTGGTCTTCGGCGAGTCAGCAGCGATGCGGAAGTAATCCCGGGCCCCTTAGGCACTGCGCTCGCGGTCCAAAAACGGCGTTGAGGGAAATCAGCCGGAGAGCGTCGACCCTCTGCAGAAACGCTCGCCAGTTAAGAAAAGGGCGTCCGGCCGTACCGCCCAACGTGCTAGAACGAGTGTGAGAACCGCTCATCGAGGAACTCTCCCAGCTTCGCAGTAGCCTTGAACTGCGGAATCGGATCTAGGTCCTTGAATGCGGAAGTAAATGCATTCGAAAGGCTCCAAATCGTCCGTGGCTGGAACTCCTCGTATTTCGGCTCGAAGTAGAGGTCATGCACCTGCGAGCGAGCTGTTTCGGAGCTTCCAGTCTACCCTCGACAAATGCCTCGTAGATGACCACCTTGGCGGTGATGTCCGTCAGTTCGTTTCTCTGCCAGGCTTCCACCTGCTTGCGCATCGGCTCGAAGTTCCGCTGCATCCGGTCTACTCCCACCGAGATGCAGTCGATGAGTGAGAATGATTTGGAGTGTTTGGCGAGTACGGGCGTAAACGCACCTGGGACAATGTTTCCATTTTGGATTGCCCAGGTTTAACTTCCCACATGCCGAGTTCTGAGGAGTAATCCCACATACTTCACCTTCGCATATTGTCTTGGCTTCTTTCGGGGTGGGGATGTCGGATCAGTCTCGCTACAGATTCGAAAAGACTCCTCATTTTGTGCTCCTGTCGTTTGCTAGGACTTCGCCTTCGGATCGAAGAGCCTGATCCAGTTCGTTCGGCGAATGTGATCCAGATATTTCCTCATCGTTTTGAGCGCGACACCGATCAGAACCTCGAGCAGCTGATCCCATCTGTAACCTGCCGCGAGGAAGTTCTCGATCGTCTGCTCGCGCACATAACCACGCTCAGACACGATCTGCTTGGTGAGGGCGATCGGTGGGGGTATCAGATCTGGCCGAGTCCGCCGTCCACGTTGATCTCTACACCGGTGATGTACGAGGCGTCCTGAGATGCAAGAAAAGCTACGGTGG
Organism: Terriglobales bacterium; assembly: GCA_050745885.1. Classification (GTDB taxonomy): domain Bacteria; phylum Acidobacteriota; class Terriglobia; order Terriglobales; family Acidobacteriaceae; genus JAIQFF01. The sequence continues at coordinate 30,188 of JBOGLD010000012.1, read as the reverse complement.
CCGCAACTTCCTCGGGCTGCCCGAATCGTTTCATCGGTACTTTGGCAACGATTTGCTTCGCGAATTCATCGATCGCTTCTTTTGGCAGTCCGAGCCTTCCGAAAATTGGGGTGACGATTGGCCCAGGAGCAACCGTATTGACGCGAATGCCGCGACCGGCGAGTTCGGCAGCTGCTGTTCGCGCGAGAGAACGTAAAGCTGCCTTGGTAGCCGAATAAGCGCTGGTACCAATTTGCCCTTGGATATCGGCGACACTAGTGTTCAGAATGATCGACGCACCATCGTTCAGGTGAGGGATTGCTTTTTGAATCGTGAAATATGCACCCTTGGTATTGATCTCAAATTGTTCGTCGTACGTGCTCTCCGACGTTTCAGCGAGCGGGCCGAACTTGGCAATTCCCGCGTTCACAAACAAAATATCAATCTTGCCCAGCCTTTGCGAAACCTCTGAATAGAGTTTGTCCAGATCCGCGAGTTTTGCAACATCCACCTGAATCGCTACGAGCCCGTTGCCAAGCGTTTTGACAGCCTCATCCAGGGTCTTCTTGCTTCGACCAGAAATGGCCACTTTTGCGCCGTCTTGCTGAAAACGTTTGGCGGTTGCCAACCCAATGCCGCTGTTTCCGCCGGTCACTACTGCCACCTTCCCCTCAAGTCGCTTCATCTCTTCTCCTGTTAAAAAACGGAATTTGGTCAGAGGACCCGAAACTCCGATTACGGGCCGCTTCCAGAGAGTCGTCACGTTCTAGCGATTTAGATGATCATCGAAATCAAAAGTGACGCAGCCTGTGGCAATACTTAGTCGCGGTCGCACAAAAGCATCCCGCAGACTTCAAAGTGGACCATACGAGCCCCACTGAGTGGGGAATTGTCATAGACCTAGAGAGTGCAGAAAAGGTTTCAAAAGCCTTAGCAGACGCCACAAGGCTCTCGATTCTTGATGGCATCTGCGCCAGGAAAGAGATGACCTGTAGCGATTGTGAGCCTTGAGAGAATCACTCCAGCAACCGTTTCCCATCATCTTAAAATCCTTCCTGACGCGGGTCTGATCGAGTGTCAGCGCGAGGGTTCATACGTCCGCAGGTCGCGCCACAAGCGGGACGATGGAGCAATACCTTCGATTTCTGGGTCGCCTGACCCGGCGTAGACGGTCGCGGTAGTTGATTAGTTTGCAGAAGAGCGTGTACGGCCCGGCAAGCGACGATCGCATTCGCCGGGCCGTGGGCTATCTGGAGTTGTCCTGCTGCTTGTAGTTGCCAATGATCTTGGCGGTTGGGAGAAGACCTCCGAACGGTGTGTAGATAACCGGACAATTAATAACAATGTTGGTCTTAACGATCGTGAGCAAGCCTTGGTCCCGCGCGCTCAACACATCTTCTTCGGATTTCAACACATAGGGAGTCGTCCCAGAGTTCCAGGTGACCAAGCTCAACTGCCAAAGAGGTGTGTAGCCGGGGTCGGTGTTGCCCGGACCTGCAGGAATGGGCGCCGAGGGGATCACATTTCCCTGCGTGAAGTTAGTGACATGGTAGATGTCGTCAACCGCGCCGGACGATATTGTGTTCGCTAGCTCTGGCACGTAATTTACACCCTGCTGTTCGGCAAGAGCCTTATCGGAGGCTTCCGTCTGAATGTAATAGGCTACCTTGCCTTTGTACCAACAGTGCACCAAGGGCAAGATTACCCTCGGATTCTGCACGTTCTCTGATGTTTGAGCATGCAGCGTCCCCGAGGTTAGTGCCAGCGAGAAAACCAGGGCCGCCAAAAGCACCCCGCTGAACGCTTTCGTACCGGAACTGCGAAATATGCTGCCTGCTTTCACGATTCATTTCTCCTTTGATTGTTTTGGTCCCGAGCCTTGTCAGCCTGGGTGGTTTGTGGCCATGATTCAGTGGGTACTCGCCGGCAGGACACCTTAGTCGCATGGCCGACTTCGGTGCAGAAATATCCCTCCCGGCGCGATTCAGGATGGCTTGGGCGGGTTGCAGTTGCGCAACCAGCGTGGGAGAAGCATCGAAGTCGACCTTAACGGCAATGAAGTGTTGGTTGATGTAATCTGCCGTCTCGGCGTTGCCGCAGGTGTCGCGGTCCATGAGTTTGCACGATGGACACCACACCGCTCCCACATCAACAAGAATGGGACGGTTCAACTCCTTAGCGCGTTGGAAAGCTTGCCCTTCCCAGGGATACCAATCGATAGGCTGCAAAACGGCACGCTTCAGGTATGCAGACTGCTGTCGATTAAGGTGGTTGGGAATAGCCTGCGCACCACCAGCAGCTGTCACGGCGATCAAACCAAGCAGCAGAAGCGGAATACGCCAACGCATGCCAGTCAGATTCAGAGCAGTCAAATAAGTTACAAGGTTCGCGAATGAAACATTCCCTTCTCCAATAAATCTCAAGAGCTCATCGTTTAACGCCTGCTATCACCCGGCACAACAACGGTCACGACCGTTGTTTGCACCGGGTGATAGCTAGGAGGATCTTGATCAGATCATCGAATGTCTTACTGACTTGCGGCTGACGACATTGATCCAGTGTTGGCCGCCTCATTGTTGAAAGACAACGCGTACTTCTTGCCCGCGAAATCGATCTGGTTCAGAGACTGGCTGCCATCATCGTTCTTCTCAGATTCGACGGCGTCGTTAGGTTCAGGCTTGTTCAGGTCGGTCAGATGAGCGGGCACTGTCGCCACAAGCTTGCCGTGTGACAAAATCATTGCTTGAACGTCTCCACCCGTTCCTTCCCACGTGACCTTATATTGCCCAGGTTTTAGTTCGTGGCCACTCACCGTAAGCGGGTCGGATATCTCAAAAGAGCCTTTGTTTGCTTTGTTGACTGCGAATGCGCTGGTGGCCAGCAGCAGAGCCAGACCTGACAACGCACTCCGGACAATCTTTGATAGCTTCATAATGTTTAATGTTCCTTTTCTTTTCTTCCCAAAAGGTCGGGAATCGACTTGGAATTATCTCCGGGTGATGGACCTCGCGTTTTTGCGCTGGTTTCAACCACCCGGCTTTCGTTATTCCAATGAGACGCTAAGTCTGGGAAGAAGTTACAGCCAGTCAACATTTCACGAGTCTTGGCACACGTCGGTTTGCATAATCAGCGTGATTGCTCACCCCGACTCTGGCGAGCAACAGGCGGCGGATGTGCGACTGTCGCCCCCGAGTGAAAATGTATCGCGCACGACAAACGTTCCTAACCGCATGATGAGTTATCGAACTGACTAAAGAGATAACATTGAGTCCGCTCGTGAGATTCTGCGTCGTGAGTGCACAAAGCCGACCGTCTCGGAGAGAGTCTTTCTCAAGCTGCAGAGGGAAACGACGATTTCTACTGGACAGAAAGACGCGTTGGAATAATCTCGCCTTGGTGTTTTTTCGCTCTGGTGTAGGACTACTTTTGCCCAACCTCATCGGACAGAAACTCCTTGGAAATATCTACTTCGTCGATGGTGTAACTTTTCACGAACCAAAGACATCGTACAGATGAATAGCTGGGAGAGCGTGGAGTGAGTTCTTTCTCGGAAATACCAGAGGCGAAAGCTCCAGTGTTATTGCACGCACCATGGGAACCGATTCGGGTTTTGGTTGCGGAACCTGATGCTGCGAGCCGACAGCTGATTTCTGTGCTGCTTGCGGGCGAATCACAAATAACTGCAGAGTACATCGATGGCTCTCGCATGGTCTCCTCAGTTCGAGACAGCGCCCCGGATCTTGTGATACTAGACGCACATACACATGCGATCCGGCCAGGCGGAGGCTGGAGCGATTTGGGACTTCAGCCACCAGCCGCAACGATTGTTACAGCCTACGACTCTGCCGCGCTGGCCCCGTTTTCCGCTTTCGCCATTGACTTGCTTGTTAAGCCGTTTGATGTTGAGCGCTTCGAGACTGCGTTGGATCTGGCCACATCGACCATCTTTCTTGCGAGAAGGAGCCTGACGAGGACGTTTGGGACGAACCCGCTGAAATCCGTCAACCGCGGTTTCCAGTTTCTCGAGAGATTGGCGGTTGAGGTAAACGAGACGATTGTGTTGGTACGAGTCAGCGATATCCATTGGATCCAGGCATGCGGGAAACACGTTCGGCTCCACGTTGGAGAAACGTCTCATCTGCTTCGGCAGAGTATGCGTAGCCTCGAGACATTGCTCGACCCGAAGCGGTTTCTGCGTGTGCATCGAAATGCCATCGTTAACCTGGACCACGTGGCAGAATTCCATCTGCCTCCCGCTGGCAATATGTTCGTTAAGTTGTTAAACGGACGCTCTTTGCCTCTTAGCAGAGGAAACCGATCGATACTGCGAAGAAGGCTCAGGGATATATCGTAGGAAATTCGCGACCCACGAAACAACCCTGATCGTCATCCGGTCGAACTCTGCTCTTCAGCCACAAGTTCAAGTGCTGGCAATGACCGGATAACCGGAAGCGTTGCCGGCACGAAACTCATGGCAGCGGCCATGCACCGTCTCGTCCTATCAAAGTGGGGCCAGTCTCGTGTCGTCAGGCGACGGCATTCGCTTTCCAGGCTTCTTGGAAAAGTAACAACGAAAAAGATAACTGATCCAAGCCACCTTTATCCCAGTCGAGAATCTCAATCACAAAACCAGGCTCCAGTTCTAGTCTTGATCGAACCAGGAACCGACAGCACGGCCGCTCACAGGAACCGCGCACCGAGCGGAGACGGGATCGAGCGATAGAGAATTGTTGCGCTCCTGTTTGCAGTTGCGCACCGCATTTCTTCAGGCACCCTGACTTTTGAGTCAAGCCTCGCTCTGAGCACCAGCTTCGAGCACCGTCTGAACGCAAATCAGCGTCTCGGGAGTCCGATGCGTCTTTTTCGCGTGCTTGCCCTTTCCTTCGTGCTTCTGTATCCGTATTTTGCCGTGTCCCAGAATACCGGTGACGGAAGCCCAGCATCCGTAGCGATCGTGGAACTGTTTACTTCGGAAGCCTGTTCCAGTTGCCCTCCGGCCGATGCGCTGCTGCGCCAGGTCAACCTGAAGCGAACCAGCGCTGGGCAACTGATTGTTGGCATCAGCGAGCACGTTACATACTGGAACAGCGCCGCGTGGAAGGATCCGTTTTCTTCGCGGACATTTACCGACAGGCAGAGTGACTATGCCTCGCGTCTTTCTCCGGATGGATCCTACACACCTCAGATGGTTCTGAATGGGCATGAACAGTTCGTCGGCAGCGATGCCGGCGCACTTGAACAGGCTCTCCGAGACGATGCTCGGCGACCTCACTTGGTCCTTAGCATACTCTCCTCTAGACTCTCGTCCTTGGGAGTGGATGTAAAGTTCTCTCTAGCTGGAGAGACATCGAGGCCGCTCGATATCTTCGCAGTGGTAACAGACGACGCGGATCAATCCAACATTCTGGGGGGAGAAAATGGTGGGAGGCTCCTGCAGCACGTCTCGGTTGCGCGTTCGCTGACCCGTGTGGCAATGGCCCAGGGTGGGGAACAATCCGTGCACGTCGTGCTGCCTAAGGGATTTCAACCCGGTAGCGGTTCTGGTCATCACTTGATTTTGCTGGCCCAGGAGCAACATCTAGGCGCAATTGTCGGAGCCGCGACGATACCGCTGTAAGGTTTTTACGGTTGATCTACATTAGCTCAGCCGATTTCGAAGCGGACGCGATGCAGATCCTGCCGCTCGCCGGCGTCCGGGTTGTCGGGCCAAGCGGGTCTCCCCAAGCACTCCTGCAACGCCAGAAGCGACCGCAAAACACAGGCAACGTCCAGCGGCCGTTCGCGCCTCCCAGGACCCTAGACTCAATTTCTGTGGGGGCTCGCTCTCCACGCACGTCCTTTCGTTCATGCACTCCTACGCCTACTGCGCCTTCGCCCAGGTATGTGCTAAGGGTGGTGCAACTTTTTCCCGAGATATGTGTCACATAATGTATTCCACTTTAGGAGTGTTGATATGCACGTGTTTGGCTTCATCTTCCACGGAGGCTCCAGGCTCGCCAGAGTTCAGATCAACACAACGGTGCTGTTTGTCCTCTTGGCCATTTGGGTTTTGTCGATTGGAGCACCCGCATTCGCGAGGACGCCGGCAGTAGGCGCCCAAGCGCCCGATTTCACGCTTTCGACGCCCTCGGGTAAAGCGGTTCGGATGTCAGGGATGCACCAAGGACACGACCTCGTTCTGGTTGTGTTGCGAGGATTCCCCGGTTATCAATGCCCGTACTGCACGAAGCAGGTACATGACTTTATCGAGCATGCCTCTGGCTTTGCGGCAAAAAACACGACGGTCCTTCTTGTTTACCCAGGACCTCCGGCCGACCTCGACCAGCACGCCAACGAATTCATGGCCAAGCAGCCAGAGTTGCCGTCCAACGTCGCACTGGTCACGGATCCGGATTATGCGGTGACGAATCTCTACGGGCTGCGCTGGGATGCGCCGAACGAAACGGCATATCCCTCGACCTTTATCCTCGACAACAAGGGGGCGATCGTTTTCGAGAAAATTAGCCACACTCACGGCGACCGGATGTCGGCACAGGATGCCCTCGATCACCTGTCGGTGAATTAGTTGCCCATAACGCTGCGTCTGAAGACACTTCGTCTTTCGGCACATTCGCACACATTGCCGTTAGCTGTCTGTTTTATGGTCAACTGCCGAATTGGGGAATTAGTCGGGACCGGTCAAGACGCAATTACTATCCCCCGAAACGGTCTTCTGATTCCGCGACGATCGCACGTGCAGGTATGAACAGGGCGCTTTCCTTTTGCTTCATGAATGTTAACCCGGCTGTATAGCCTCAAAGGAGGATCGGATGAACGGAGTTGGAATACTGGTTACGCTGCAGGCTCGGCATGGCAAAGAAGCCGAGGTTGAGCAATTCCTCAAGTCGGCTACACCCCTGGTTGCGGCAGAAGTGGGCACGACTGCTTGGTTCGCTTTCAAGATTGGGCCAGCAATGTTTGGCATCTTCGACACCTTCAAGGACGACCAGGGAAGAAGCGCCCACGTCAACGGAGAGGTCGCTGAGGCACTCTTCGCCCGCGCCGAAGAGCTGTTTGTTGCCAAGCCCCAGATAGAGATGGTAGACATCCTGGCAGAGAAATCGTTTGTCGCCATGGTCGATGCTCACGAGCATCACGCTGGGCGGCAGCCGCGGGGATAAAACCGGCATGGCCGATGGGACGAGAGATCCGCGGGCAATCCTGGATCCTTGCCGGAACCGTCGTCCGCCTCTGACCCCCGACAGGGAATCGCAGAGTCGCTGAATGCCCTGGCCGTGTCTGCGCGAAATCGTGGAGGGTAGCTTTGAACGAAGTCCTGAGCAGAAGGCCGCCATTATCCACACTCCGTCTTTAACTCAGGGACCTGGCTCAGTTCGCAGAATCTCTTTCAAAAGTCTCAGCGTTTCCGAAGGTTCTGGGCGAATCGTGTAGTCGGCGTTGACCTCCGCCGCCCGGATCAAACTGTTCGAATCAACGATGTAACGCGCGGGCATCGGCAAGCGGTATTCGGCTTCGTCGTGGAACCTGTCAAGGGTGCTCCCCCAAGATCTGTAGAGGTCCCTCAAGTAATCCGGAAAGGTGAAGACGAGCCCAAATTGCTCAGCGATCTTGAGATGAAGATCCGTGAGAATATCGAAAGGCAGATTCAGCTTTTTGTGCAGCGCAAGTGTATACCGCTCCAGTTCCGGAGTCAGAACCACAATTCGCGCTCCCAGCCCTTGCACCTCAGAATCTATTTCCTTTAGAGCCTCCAGCTCCATATTGCAGTACGGTCACCAGTGTCCTCGAAAGGAACTTACAACTATCGGACCCTTTCGAAGCAGATCTTTCGACGACACCTCGACATCGTTCTGATTAGATAGAGCGAAATCCGGGGCGCGGGTGCCGATTTTGAGTGCACGACCTTCAATTCCTGATGCCTTGAGCTCTGCCGTGGCACGATGCATCGTGGCGACTCTTTCGGGCGTTACATTGTACGGAGGGGCCCCAGACTCGAAGGTCTCTTTAACTCTTCCAAGCGGTCCTTGAGATTCGACATTACTGCCCACCTGTTGAGTCATGTGCAGTGGAACCGAATGATTCGAAGCAACAATTCTCTAACCGCCGATAGCTATAAACACGGTACACGCGCTTTGCAGCAGGATAGAACGCAAACTGGTGACCCCATCGCGCTCAGCAATGGTGTCAGGTCCAAAACCACCGCTTGGAACCACGCTGACGAGTGTCAGACTGAAGTCCTTGTTTACCCTGAATGAAGAAACCGTATTAGAGCCGGCATTCACCTGTAAAACAAAGCGATTGTCGACGTTTAAGATTGAATGAGCTGAGATCAGTGGGTCGATCGGGCCACCAGTGTTGAGTCGGGCTCCAGCACCACCTGACAGATACTCGCCGATATAAGCCAGGGTGCCATCGGATTTACGACCGTAGGCCACCGCCGCATTTTTCTGTCTGTCGTCTGTTCCTGCATAAACCGCTCCCGTATAGTCCTGAGCCAGTGCAGTCTTCGCGAAGACCGCAGTGAGAGCGAGGAGACACATGACGCCAGCCGACTTTGCTGTGAGCGCATTACCTGTTCTCTTATGAGCAAACAAACGTGTGCGAAATTCGGGAAACATTATTATTCCTTTCCGATGCTTGGGAATTTGGCCCGGAGTGCAACATGTCTGTCGCCCACACCGAAGGCCGGTTGCTCAATGGGATTCCTGCGGACGTGAAAGGTCACACAGAGCGCGCTGCGGAGTAGCGTCTTGCAGGAATCACGCTGCGGGCGACAGACGGCCAACTGACCAATGAAGTGCTAGACTTTCTAGTGTCAGAAACGGAACTCCATGGACGACGTCTACGCGATCAACCTTGCCAAGAGCAAAATCCGCGAAGCCTACGACAAGGCAAATCCAGACCGCTTGCTGGCCCTGGTTGATGAAGGCCTGATCGATTTTTCAGACCACCGGCAAACCGCCTATAGCCAGTGCGGAAAAGCGGCGCTGCGAGCGCATCTCGAAGCCTTGTTCTCGAAGTACCATGCGCGCCTCGCGCCAATCATTATCGAAATCAAAATAATGGGTGAGACAGCAGTGGAGTATGGCTGGCACGAATTGACACTGACGCCGAAAGCTGGCGGCGAGCCCCTCTACCTCCGAACGCGATATCTGGATTTATGGAAAAAGGACAAAACCGGCCAGTGGAAACTCGCAATATTCATGGACAACACTGATGTCCCCGATACGGCAAAGACTGCAGCGGCGTGAAGAGCTCAGCGCTTGGGCAGTTTGTTGTATAGGCGTTTGCTGAAGCTCGCCGGGACTTCAAAAGCTCGGCCGTCGCCAATTAGACGCACGACATTGCGTGTGCCGTCGTGGACGGCGCTGCAGTGTTTGCAGGTTTTGAAATGCGCTTCGATCCGGGTGCGCAACTCGGGGTCGACGTTGCCATCCACGTAGTTAGAGATTTCACGCCAGACCTCAACACAACTGATCTCAACAATCATGTCATTCACTCCGTCTGGCTCACCAAGGCCGGATCTTCTCGTATGTGCGTCCTCTACTCCAACTGCCGTCGAAGCCAGGCGCGAGAGCGTCGCGCATCTGCAAGCGAGCGCGCATCAGCCTGGTCTTCACGTTGGATTTGCTTAGGCCGAGTACCTGCGCTGTTTCCTCGATACTCAACTGCTGAATATCGCGGCAGATGAGCACTTCGCGATATCTTGGCGACAGCGAATCCATCGCCCGGTCCAGCACTCCTCGCAATTCTTTCCGCTCCAGCGCCTCTGACGGGATCTCACGCCAATCAGCGAAATCCAAGGGCCAATAGTCCCCTTCTTCGTCAGTTTTTGGCTCGTTCAGAGAATCGTACAGGTAGCGATGGTCCTTGCGCAGCTTCATTCGTGCTTCGTTAATCGTGATCTGGATGAGCCAGGTGCTGAATTTCGACTCCCGACGGAAGCTACGAATGTGGGTGAACGCCTTCAAGACTGCTTCCTGCGCCGCTTCTTCGGCGTCGGCCTCGTTCTGCAGCACCGACTTTGCGGCAAAGTAGATCGCTTGCTCGTGGGGACAAACCAGTTCATGGAACGCTTCGTGATCGCCGCCACAGACGCGGGAGATCAGGGCGAATTCCGCCTCCTCCTGGTGTGATCGCGACACTGGGGAGTTCGCAACTCTCACGACCGCCTCTTGGGGGGGACGCCGCGCCACAACATTGTACGCGAGGTTCCTGGCGCTCCGCTTTTTTGCTCGACTTCGCCCGTCATTCTCTTGCCTCTCCTACTCGATTCAGACAAAAGCCTCCGAATGATTGGATGCACGGGCCACACAAACGTGACAGTGATCGTAGGGCAGGACTCGCCAGAATCATTGGATTCGGCGCAAACCGCCGAGATGCGCGCATAATCGAATGAGCTTTTCCCTAAACCCCACATAGCACACTCGGCGCGGGTAGGGTACGTAACCTTCTATTCCGCGTTTTCATGCGCAACCCTGAAGCGAGAGGCGTCAGGTCGCGAGTAGTGCCTTTCAAGTGCCAAAAGTGCGGAGTTCCTGAGATCTGTGACTTTTTGCGACGTCCAGAATCGAACGACCCAGGAGAGATTGCAATGTATGACATCAAGAATCTTGCCAAGTTGAAGCTGCTAGACGAGAAGACTCCGGAAACGATGAAGGCTTTCTGGGCCTTCGATAAAGCAACATTTGCTCCCGGAGCTATCGACGTATTAAACAAACAACTCATGGCTGTGGCGGTCGCCCTCACGACGCAGTGTCCGTACTGCATCGACTTGCACGTGAAATCTGCCCGTAAAGCTGGAGCAACGGATGAGATGCTGGCTGAAACGGCGACCGTTGCGGCGGCCATGCGCGCGGGAGCGGCGATCACCCACGCTAGTCATTTATTCAAGGACTAACGAGCCGTGTAGATGCCGGAAAGAGAACCCACCGCCTCCCGTTATGTTCCGGATGGCAACCAGCTATTGGGTCTCCCAGGCGATCTATGTTGCCGCCAAACTCGGCATTGCCGACTTACTGAAAGATGGCCCCCAGTCGTGTGTCGCTCTGGCCGCTGCTACCGGGACGGACGCGCCTTCGCTTTTCCGCGTGATGCGCGCTCTATCCAGCCTGGGAATCTTTTCGCAAGTCGACGGAAATGATTTTGCGCTGTCACCGCTCGCGGAGACCCTTCGGACCGATGTCCACGCATCTCTTCGAGCGATGGTGATCACGCTCGGCGAAATTCACTACCAGGCGTGCGGGAACCTGCTGCACAGTGTTCGAACCGGATCGCCGGCTTTCGGTCATGTGTTTGGAACAAGCTTATTCGACTACTTGCTCCAAAATGAGGATGCCGCGGATGCGTTTAATCAGGGTATGGCGAACGTGTCTTCAATGTTGGCGTACGCAATTCTGATGGCGTATGACTTTGCGGGAATCTCCTGCATTGTCGAGATCGGAGGAGGACAAGGCAAGCTCCTGGAAACAATTTTGCAGTTTAATCCGGACATTGGAGGTACGGTTTTCGACACGGCTTCGACACTCACCATGGCAAAGCAACAGTTCGGCAACAACGCAGGGGGCAGGCGATGCTCGTACGTGATCGGGGATTTCTTCACCTCGGTTCCGCAAGGAGCAGACGCGTACCTCTTGTCTGGGGTGATCCATGATTGGGACGATGGGCGGGCCATTGAGATCCTCAGAAATTGCCGTAAAGCGATGACTAACCGGAGCAAAGTCCTGGTGGTCGACATGATTGTGCCGGACGCGGCTTCAGCGTCCTTCAGCAAATTCCTGGATTTGAACATGTTGGTGATGAATGGAGGACGCGAACGCACCATCGCTGAGTTCCGTGCCCTGCTCGATGCCGCCGGCTGCAGGCTCACGAGAGTTGTTCCAACCATGGCCCCACAGAGCGTGATCGAAGCCGTTGCAAGCTAACCTCAGCCGAGGACGCCAGTATGTATAGCGCAAGGTCTTGCTGGGCGTACCAAATAATTTACATTTCCTTTACACAACTATCGGGGCTGAGACCGCTTTGTCTGTATCTATTCACGCAGGCTGCGCATCGAATCTGGTGAAGAGGTTAGCATGATCTCGCTAAGGTTGGTGCGACTGATTGAGCTTCATTCCGACGAACTTTCGGCCCAGTTGGTCGCGAAGCTCGAAAGCTCCTCGCGCACTTCCGATCTGCAAAAAGTGCCGGTCGAAGAGTTGCGGCCACGAATTCAAGAACTCTTGCAGCATTTAAGCGAATGGCTGCTTACCAAGACTGGCCAGGACATCGAACGCCGGTATTTTGAGATCGGGGAGCGCCTCTCAAGGGGTTGCGCTTTCCGACTTCTGCTGGGCGATTACCATGACCAAGGAGCATCTCTGGGAATTCCTCCAACTCCAGGGCTCTTGCGCGGCCCGATCGAACTTTTCGGCGAGATGGAACTGTTGCGCTTGCTCGACCAGTTTTTCAATCGCGCTTTGTGCTTTGCAACCGAAGGCTATGAGCAGTACATCCAACAGCAGGTAAGCGGTAGTACGAGTTCGTCAACGGAAACACGAGCGTGGCACTGACCGCATCACAACGCGCGCACGATCGCACGGTTTTTTCCGTGCGAGATCACGTCATTCTTAATCGTGTCATGAGAAGTATCGAGTGAGCTCTTTTTTCGAACTACGCGAAAATGCAGCGAGCGCATCGGCTGGCGCGGTGCCTATTCGAGTGTTGGTGTCAGAACCCGACGCTGTGAGTCGCCGGATTATTTGCTCGCTGCTCGAGTGTGAATCAGGGATGACAGTGAGTTGTGCGGACGACTCCAGGCTGGTCTCTTCGATTCTGGAGAGCGCTCCTGACCTGGTGATACTGGACGTACATACGCCAGCGATTCGACGAGCCCCGAGCTGGGAGGCCCTGGGAATCACGCGTGCGCCCGCTACCATCGTCACCGCCTACGATTCGTCGGCGGTATCCGAATTTGCGTCTTCCGCTGTCGACTTTCTCATAAAACCATTTGATATCGAGCGCCTGGAAGCTGCGCTGGATCTGGCAAGATCGCGAATTGCCGGCGCTCGGATGGAGCTGGAGCTCGAGCGGTGGAATCACCGGGAACGACTGAATCCGGAGCGGCGTTTTTTGCAGCGACTGGCGGTTGAGTCAAACGAAACCATTGTGCTGGTCAGGGTCGGTGATATCCGATGGATGCAGTCATCAGGGAATCACATTCGACTGCATGTGGGAAAGACCTCTCATCTGATTCGGCAAAGCATGAAAAACCTCCAGGCACTGCTCGATCCGAATCGTTTTCTGCGCGTGCATCGCAATGCGATTGTGAATCTTGACCATGTGGAAGAGTTTCGCCTGCCTCCGACTGGCAATATGTTTGTAAAGCTGAACGATGGATTGTGTCTGCCTCTTCGAAGAGCCAATCGAGCGCTGCTGCGAAAACTTCTCAAAGACATTTGGTAACTCAGGACAATTGAACATTCGTCCTGTCTCTTTTTGTCCGCCTTCACATCCTGCATGATGTGCTCAGAACCAATCTGCCTTTTCCCCTTTTGTAAAGTTCCCCGAGAATCGTGAAAGCACGTTCACGCTTGCTGAAGAATCATATTTCTAATCGCTTGCTTTCAATTTTTGTATCCCGTGATGTCTGGCCCTCCCAGACGTGGCGTTCATGCCGCGAGTAGAGCGGTTCATCCCATCATCGTTGGCTATGCCGGTGCTCTTGGAATGGAAGTCTTATCTAGGAGAGAACTAACGTGAAATTCACCAGAGTACCGACACCGCAGCAACCTGGCGACAAAACTTTACAGAGACTCGCCACAATCGAAACTCGTCAGATTTCCACTGTGCCCGTTCGTGGAGCCCGCAAGCGTCTGCTGCAGGTCTCCGCACTCCTGGGTGCGATCCTGTTATTTACTGTTGCGATGAATGCACAGTTCACCACCGCGGATGTCGTGGGAACAGTAACCGACACTACCGGGGCGGTGGTTCCCAACGCCACTGTAACCCTCATCAACCAGAGGACGAACGAGACCCGAAACGCGCAAAGCAACGGCGGCGGCCAATATGTCTTCACCCTGCTCCTGCCGGGAAGCTACTCGGTGCGAATCGAAGCGCAAGGTTTTACGACCTTCAAGTCCAACGTGAATGTCTCCGCCGGCGATCGCACCCGAGTAGACGCGTTAATGCAAGTCGGCCAAAGCTCGGAGACCGTCGAGGTGACGTCGCCGAGCCCGCTGCTCCAAACCGAGACTTCCACGGTCTCGAACACCGTGCCGGAGCAGCATGTGGAGAGTCTGCCGCTCAATACGCGCAACCTGACGAACCTGGTTACGTTCGTGCCGGGAGCTAGCGAAGGCGCCAGTGTGGACTCACTCAGCAGCGGCCAGCGTCCTGACGACCGCCGGCAGACCAGTTCGTTTTCGGTGAACGGGCAGGACGTTGAACTGAACAACGCGCAGATCGATGGCACGGACAACAACGAACGCATCATCGGGACCATTGGCGTCAAGCCCACGATCGATGCCATTCAGGAAGTGAACGTAGAAACCAACAACTACACAGCCGAGAGCGGACGAACGCCGGGCGGCCTGGTCAGCGTCATCACCAAGGGCGGAAGCAACAACTTTCACGGTTCACTGTACGAGTATTTCCAAAACAACGTGTTCAACGCCAGGAATCCATTTAACCCCTCCCCCCAGTTTCCCCAATCGGAGTTTCGGCAGAACGATTTCGGGGGCAGCGTAGGTGGTCCTATAATTAAGGACCGTACGTTTTTCTTCTTCGCTTACGAAGGCTTCCGCCAGGTCGCTGGCGTTCAAAACCCCATCACCAGCACCGTACCCACCGCTGCCGAGCAAGCCCTGGGTCCGGCGGGAATTGTCGCTGCAGATCCGGCGACCGCCGGATTGGCGGTGGACCCGATTGCGGCCACCTTATTCAAGTTATATCCGCTGCCCAACTTTGGGGCGGCAGGACAGGAAACCAACAACTTTCTCTTCGATCCAAACCGAACCCAGTTCAGTACCACCTTCGATGCCCGCGTCGATCACCGGTTCAGCAACAACGATCTTTTTTACGCGCGCTTCACATCCAACAATGTGAGGTCGGTTATTCCGACGAGTTTACCGAGCGTCACGATCAACGGGGTCAGCATCAACCCGGGCAGTGGTCAGTTCGGCTTTGCTGGACCGGCGAAAGACATTGCCTATAACGGTCAACTCAACTACACCCATATCTTCAATTCAAATCTCTTGCTGGAGTTGAAGGCCGCGTATACCCGAATCGACAACACTTCCAATTCTCCGAACTCCGGTACCAACGCGGCCACCGCGGTGGGTTTTCCGGGCAACATCAACTTCGGCCCGTTGGCCAGCTCTGGTCTGCCCCTCATTAACGTGGCTGGCTTCGCGCCGCTTGGCGACAGCAATTTCGTTCCCATCGTGGATATCAGCAACACCTTCGAATACAACGGAGCCGTCACCTATAACCGCGGCGCGCACAGCTTCAAATTTGGCGCTGCTTTGATCCGTCGGCAGGCGCAAAACCAGCAAAGCAACAACGGAGTTGGCAACATCAATTTCGGCTTGCCCGCGGATGGCGGATCGGCATCACTGAACAATCTGGCCACATTCCTGGTGGGCGCATTTACCGGGGAAGGCCGTAACACGGATTTGTTTACGCCCAACTATCGCTCGTGGGAGCCTGGCTTTTACGCGCAAGACAGCTGGAAAGTGAGGCCCTGGTTGACGCTCAACTACGGCCTTCGTTACGACATTTACACTCCGTTCACGGAAGCCGATGGCCGCATCTCGAACTTTGATCCGGCTACCAACAAGCTGCTGGTTCCCGCATCGGCGCTTTCCGCCCTCAACGCTCAAGGTGTCGACACTACCGGAATTGTGGCGTCATCCAACACTGCCGGGCTCAAGACCACTTATTCCGATTTCGAACCCCGGCTTGGCTTTGCCGCTTCGCTTGGGCATCAGACCGTGCTTCGCGGTGGCTTCGGCATCGCTGACTTCCCCGGAAACTACACCTCAAACGCGTCCTTGAAGAATGCACCTTTCAATGGAGTCTATGCTCCAAGCATTAACGGACAAGGGTGCCAATCTACGCTGGCTACTCAGATTGAAACGGCCTCGACAGGTTCCTCCACGCTGCCCAGCTGTCAAATTGGCTTGGGACAGACCACGGCTCTGGCAGGGGGTATTCCGATACCGGTTCCCCAGTCTCTGATCAGCCCCAGCTTGTCTCTTCCCGACAACGTGGCGTTGAACTTCAGAACGTCGTATGTCGAGCAGTTCAACTTTCTGCTGCAGAAACAATTTGGCCAGAACGTGGTCACGATTGGATATGTGGGCTCCGTGGGGCGTCATTTGCCAGTCGTAATCAATGACATTAATGTCCCCAATCCGCTTACGGCTCCGGCCTCTCTGCGCGGTCCTGATGGGCGCTTTGATGTCCGCCCAACTGCCGCTATCCTGCCCGGTCTGGGTGGGGTCGGCGAGTATGAGAGTGCTGGCAGCTCCAGCTACCACTCATTGCAAACATCGTTCCAGCGCAGGTACAGCAACGGACTCACGGTGTCCGCCAACTATACTTACTCTCACTCTATCGACGATGCCACGACTCTAAGCTATGAGGGCCAGGAGGGCTTTGGAAACGCAAATCCCTTTGACATCCGCGGAGTTGAGACGGGTAACAGCGACCTTGATCTGCGCCATCGCTTTGTGGGCACCGTTACCTATGAGTTGCCGTTTGGCAAGAACTTTGACGGAGCGAAAAAAGTGGCGCTCGCGGGATGGCAAGCCAATTCGGTTCTGATTTGGAATTCCGGCAGCCCGTTCAGCATAACCGACAACTTCACCGGCTTTGCCAATTCTGTCTTTAACGGGATCGGTGGCGGACCCACGCGTCCGGACCAGATCGCTCCCGCAACCCTGTCCAATCCCAGCATCAGCGGGACGTTTTTTAACCCAGGCGCATTTGTGATTCCGACTCTCGGCACAATCGGAAACACGTCTCGTAACAGCCTGTATGGCCCGCACTTCCGCCACTTTGATCTCTCTATCTTCAAGGATTTCGCTGTGACGGAACGGGTCAAGCTGCAATTTCGCGCCGAAGCCTTCAACCTGACCAATACACCCAGCTACTTTATCGCTAACAACCAGAACGATGCTCCCACGACCAACGCGGTTCAAGGCGCCGGCTTCGGGAAAATCGTTATTACAAACCCCAACTACACGCCACGTGCTCTGCAGTTTGCGCTGAAGCTCATTTTTTGAGGCGTAGGTTAACAATCGAATGAGGCGGTACGGCGTGCTAGGCGAAATAACTCGCGAAGCACGCCGCATCGTCTGGAGGCCGTGACCTGAACCCCTTTTTCGACACAATGCCGAGTAATGATTTCGAGTGATGAACCGCTCCCATTCTCTGTCACAGTCGGAACTAGAGATTCAGCCTGGATGAAGTCCTCTTAGTCTGGTTTAATGCGGGTCTGGCGCACTCCAGAGACTCGATCAAGAGGCTCTGGAGTGCGCCCCCCAGCAACGTACTAGTTTTTTCCTTCTGCTGCCTGAGTAGTTCCGCGAATGCTGCTGGCGTCCGGTCTGCCAACGCACTGTGCGGACGCTGGTGATTGTAATGCTGCCGGAACTGCGCCAGCTTCTGCCGCGCGTCGTCCGCAGGCCGGGCTACGGCGATGCCGATCCCTCCAATGTTTCTCCCCTAGTCCGCGGCGCCGAGATGCGGGTGGCCGAGACCCGGGCGGTCAACCGCGCCCTGCGCAAGGCCTATGGCATCGGCATCTGTTCGGTCGAGGAAATCGGGTCGTTTGACGACTCAGTTCCCTCCTCTCGGGAGTCGAAGAAGGTCCCGCCCCAATCTGTCAATCGCGCGAATGGGAACTACGGCGGTCCCAAAGTCCGCGATCGCCTCTGCCAGCTCATCCGCCAGCACCAGCTCGATGCCAACCTCGTGAAGTCCTACGCTGTCCATTTCTGCGGCACCAAGAAGCAACCGAAAATTTGACGGAACGCAATGCAGTTTACTGATTGGCTACAACTTCCCCGCTCGCAGTTCTTGAAACCACCGGACTGCTCGCTCCATCTCCCTCGTCGTGGCGTTTAAATAACGTGTGATCATATCCACGTTGCTGCCATTACGACGTTCTCCGGAATCGTCTCCCGGGGCTAGGTTCATCCGCGCGAGATCTTCGAGGTGTTGCTTCCGCTCGTCGATCAGGCGAACAGCCATCTCCCATTTCGATCGTGACTCAGCAACCAGTTGTTCTTTTTCAGAGCCGGGTTCAAAGCCTTTCCAAACCGTCATATCGTAAATTCGAGTCTTCTCGGAAATCGCCACGTGGGACAAGATCTCGTCGACGGATAGAGCTGGTTTCAGCTGTTCCAGG
The DNA here is from genome assembly GCA_050745885.1 of Terriglobales bacterium. GTDB lineage: Bacteria > Acidobacteriota > Terriglobia > Terriglobales > Acidobacteriaceae > JAIQFF01. The sequence continues at coordinate 11,815 of JBOGLD010000012.1, read as the reverse complement.
CAGTCGTAGAACTCCTGGTTTCCGCAGATCTTGATAAGCGGATCCTTCCAATCTTTCTGGTGACAGAAACTGTTGGCCCTAACGTCATCTCTCAACCATGTGAGGTATTTCCTTGCATCTTGCAGGTCACTCCTGCTCGATCCATACCATTTCGATGGCGGCCTGTCGTGTGACGGGAGATCGCCCCCGTTCTCGTCAGCTTGGTTAAGGTCGAAGTGTGCCTTCAGGTAAGTCATCTCAAGCCTAGTCGCCAATCTGCACCGCCAGCAGCCAACGGCGACGCGTTCAAAAGCGATTTCCTGCATTGGCGTGGCCGGCGCGAATTGGCCGCGAAGCGAGTTGCTCAGCTCTTCGAATTCTGGTCTCTCTTGGTCGGTCAAGAACAGTTCACTGCTAAAGAGGCCGTGTTTCCAGGCATTGCGGCCGCTGTGGCGTTTCCCGGCGGCGCTTCTTGGCCCGGTGGAATGCTTGGAATTTCTTTGATTTGCAAGAATCTTCTTTTCGGATGTGGCCATGGTCTTTCCTCTCGGACCGATTGGTCCGGACGAGCTTCCGACAGCGCTACTAATCAGTCGGGTGTACGACCTTAATCCAAAGGGGTAAAACCTGGATCCAGAAGAGAGGAACTACGGTGCTCCGCGGGCTGGAAAACCCTAACTTTTAAATTTTATCCAGCGCGGCGCACAGTTGTCAAGCGGTCACAGCGAGGGGATGGCGGAAAACCGATTTCCCGGGCGCAAGAAACAAACTAACCCGCTCTGCTCATGCGGGCCTGGCTGGATGCGAGGGAGCATAAGCGCTAACGTAAGCTTTTTGAGCTGAAGTGGCTGCCAACTTCCCACAACGCGGGTTTCTAGGCAGCTTCCGCGCGGCGAACACGGCAACCCGTTCTAATGTCCCGATCGGGCACTCATTCAGCGCTGGTGGTGTCCAAATGAGCGTTCTTTAGTTCCTTGATCTGCGTGATCGCAATTGCGCGAGTTCCTTTTCGCTCAAATACGGCGCCGGTCGCTTGCACATATTTGCCGACGAACGGCATCATCCTTCCACGCTGGCCGGAATCGGGCATATCCGCAGAGATTGGGAAATAGATGAACCCATCCTTGGTGAGGATGATGATCGGTGAGCCGTGCCGAACGCAGTCCAGGGTGCACTTCAAATCGAAGTTGGTGGCAGTCCCAGCCGGATTTTGGACGGGACAAGCGAGGTCACGAACGGCGCCCTCGATGGTCATCGTCTTCGCGTTGGGATCCATCTTAGTACCCTGACGCGCCAGCACCGGACCGAGAAGCGATACGCTAATAGCAGTCGCAAGTACAGCATGGAGCAAAGTGGAGCACTTCATAAGCCTCCTTTGGCCGCGCAACTTCCAAAGTGGCAGGAATTTACACCACATCTACCGCCGCAAGCAACCCCTCGCATCCCCGAAAACACTCGCGTAGAGCGGTACATTGAACGATGAATCTCACAACGTGAACTCTGCTTGCCTCTCTGCCGCTCCCCTCCGCTCAACTTCAGGACCACTCAGGATGTGAAGATTTCCGGAGACCGCGCCTTTATCAAGTCACTGGGCGGCGGCAACACAATGGCGATCAATGGGGTGCTGAAGTATCAGGCCTGCGACGACGAGATCTGCTATTTCCCGGCGAGTGTGCCGCCAAGCTGGCAAGAGCAGGTGCTGCCCTGGACCGCTTCCGGGTGCCGGAAGCGATCCAGCACGGCGGCCCGCCCAGAAGCAATGCAGTTCTCGTTGTCTTGGAATCGTGAGAAGCATGGAAAGAACAAAGACGGATCGCGGGAACAGGCATGCAGAATTTCTGGCCCGAGCACGCAAGGCCTCGCAGGCGTGGAAAAGGAATAGCGGAGTCGACTGGAAACAGTTCATATCGCGAAAAACCGGGCTGAACATCAAATGGTTGACGCGCGCGGTGAACAAAAGGGAGTTGCGCCCGCCGGCGCAGGACGCTTGGCATAGACCTCTTCGCCAGCGTCGGGGAGCCGACCTGGGACTTCTTCTTTAGGTGAGAGAGCGAAAAGCGGCGTTGACAACAATCGATCGGCCGTTTAGTCGGAACCGTGGGAGATTATCTACTTCAAGCTGTACAAGAGCCAGATCCCAGTCATCGAGCAAGCGATGGAGACCGCGGCCTTGATGCTGGGTACGGACAAATCGCGGCCCGAAGCGCCCGTCACATTTGTGGCGCACTTGTGACATACTCACCACGGGGTAAAATAAAGCCATGAGTCCCGAAATCTCCGATCTTCTAAAACAGGCGCTTGCCCTGTCCGTTGACGAGCGCGCTGCATTAGCCAACACTCTGCTCGACAGTCTTGGGAGCCCAGATGAGTGTGTGCAAGAGGCTTGGGATAACGAAGTCGCTCGCAGAATCGAAGATCTCGAAGCAGGCAAAGCCGTGACCATCCCTTGGGAACAACTGCACCGCGAACTCTTGGCCATGGTGAATGGGCGCTAATACCACCAGGGCGCATTGCTGCGCACCACATGAGCGTCGTTATCGCACCAGTCGTCTAGCATCGGGCGCGGGCATGGAGGGCCCGCACAAATGCTCGACGCGTTTCTTGAACATCCATTTTTCCTGAATCGTCACCGACAAGCACCGCTCAAGATGTGAGGAGAAGACTGTTTTGTTGCGGCTAGCCAGCCAGTTGGGGAGGTAAATGTCGAAGTTGTCCGCTCGCTCGTCGGTAAACCGGGCTGCCACATCAGTCAATGGGCATCTCCCCCTATTGACAGCGAGGACGCCGCACTCAACGAGGATGATCGCCGTCAAGATCACCACCCAGTTGAAGCGGTGCAGCAGGGCTGTTAGTGGCAACGCTAGGATGCATCCCGCCAACACTGCCCAAATCGCCGTGTGCGCGAGCTTGATCGTCACCAGCGGGTTGCTGACGTGCTGGCTAACTTGATGTTGACCGGAATCCGCCATAGGTCAGGTAGATTCCGAGGGCTACCGAACAAGCCCCGTAGAAATAGAAAAGTTGCTGGTAGTGAAGCCCAAGGAAAAGTCCCGCCTCCATCTCGCGTGGCAGGAACAAGAACAGTAGGCTCTTGATCAGCGTTAACCAACCGACGAGGGTAACGATCACCGCCAGCACGCCGCCCGACCAGAGATTGTGCGCGAGCACCATGGCCAGCCCAGCGGCTAGCGTGATCGCACCGAGAATCAACATCAATGATGGGTCCTGAAGAAGGGTCGTTACGGTCTCCACGATAGCTTGTCTGCGAATGATCATGGATAGAGCGACGAGAATGCAGTACAGACCGATCAGCCTGCTAAGAAAAACTGTACGCGGCGACATGGTGCCCTCCAAACGCTACCGACTCACTTCGAGACGGGGAAGTCTGTGGTAGGCCTTTTAAGACGTCAGCGACCAAACGCCCTCAAGAGCGGCAGCAGACGCCGTACCGCTGCCACAGCCGAAACCAAGGACTATGCGCGAGCATTTCGTCGTGCCTTCGATTCGCAGCCGAGAGGTCGCTCGCGCTCAGCGGTCTGGTATCCGGCACCGCGAAGATGCGCTCCAGCCACTCGATTTCGGTAATAGTCTGCTCAGTGTTCGTCAGTCACCTACGATCGAGACCCTTCTACGCCGCCTCCGCGCCCACGCTGCAATGTGCGCCTTCGGAATCGACGAACTGCGCCAGCACCCCGCCGAAATCCTGCTTCTTCGGCGGCATGCTGAACAGCACGCCCTTTGCGCTCATGTCGCGGTAGAAAGCCTCCACGTCTGCAACCGTGAATCCCAATTCGACCTTCCCGGCAGCGTTCTTTTCGGAAGCCGGGTGCAGCGCCAGCGTAGTCTCGCCCGTCACAAACTCGCTCCAGCCCGGCGACTCGAACTTGAGTTGGAGACCCATCACATCGCGGTAGAACTTCACTGCTTTGCTCATATCGGCAACAAACTTGATCACGTACCTAAGCTGTGTTCCTTGCATTTGCCACCTCCACTGGATGCTGAGTCAGAAAGCTCAAGTTACGCGGCCTTCGCCGCTTTTGGCACCGCCTGCTGAATCTCCAGCGGAAGGTGCGCGTCCATGAGCGAAGCACCGCCGTCTACGTCAATTAGCTGTCCCGTGATCCAGTTCGCTTCCTCAGAGCAGAGCAGGGCGACTGCGTTCCCCACATCCGCGGGCGTTCCCAAGTGACCCATAGGCGTCCACCCGCTCTTATGCCAATCACGGATTCCGTCCTGAACCGCAGAAGGCAAGCTATTCAGAACGCTATCTTCGATCCAGCCGGGACTGATCGTGTTCACCGTGATCCCGCGCCCCGCCAGCGCGACGGCGAAATAGCGAGTCAGCACTTCCATCGCTGCCTTCGCTGCTCCCATCGCCACCCACGGCTGCCAGCTTCCGAACCGCCCGCCCGGCGCAAACGTGATCGCGATGATCCTGCCGCCTTCGCGCATCAGGAGTGCCGCCTCGCGGACACCCACCAAGTATGCTTTGGCTTGGGAATCAACTGCGGTGTCCCACTTGTCTAGCGTGATCTCCATCGGCGGCTGATAAAATGTGGGAGCTTCCGTGCGTGCATTGCTTACAAAGATGTCGAGCGAGCCGAACTCCTTCTCCACTTGCTTGAAAATCCGGCTAACCTCTTCAGGGTGACAAACATCGCCTTGAACCAGAAAACCGTCAGACCCGTGCTCGCGGATTTTCGTAAGGGTTGTCCTGGCGGCATCTTCGTTCTGGTAGAAGTGAACAGCTACACGGGCACCTTTTTCGGCTAACTTCAGAGCAATGCCTCTGCCGATTCCCCGCGAACTTCCGGTGACCAGCGCATGTTTCCCCTTTAGCGTCATAAGCACCTCCTGCTAGAGACGCATTTTACGCCTGACGGCAAGCAAAAAGCACCGATCCCGCAAAACGCGGAATCCCCTGCGGAACGTAGCTTTGAGGCAGAATGACGTTGCACGCGGCAGCGCATCAGGACTATATTCCGCTTATACCGCAAAACCGGAACGAAATTTCCGCCTCAGACGGCTCGGAGATTTCACATGGCAACGCCGCACTCCCCACAATCCATAGACGGCAGCCAGTCAGAAGCTTTCAATGAAAAGGACGCGCCCCTCTTAGAAGTTGTGGCAGAGAAGCTTGTGCGCTTTGGGCAGCAAGTCGGTGTGACCCCGGAGGAGATGATCTCGCTGCTAGACTCCGGCATCAGTATCCGAGACCTCCTCGCGTTCCTTGCCTCGAAGTCCGCAGAAGTCGCGTAAGATGAGCGCCGCGACAGATGCGCTGGTGGTGGTCGTCCCTCACAGTAGTCGTAAAATATAGGAGAGGGGCGAGCCAAATGAAATTCAGCACGAAAGGTCTGGCTTTGGCATCAGGAATTCTATGGGGATTGGCGATGCTGGTGATGGGTCTCGCCAACTTGATCTGGGGCAACTATGGTCAGCAATTCCTCCAGACAATGTCGTCGGTCTACCCCGGCTACCATGCAACTCGAAGCATCGCAGAGGTTATCGTCGGGGCTCTCTACGGAGCCGTGGACGGTCTGATCGGTGGTGCGGTCTTTGCATGGCTGTACAACCAATTTGCTAAGCCCGGTGTTTGAGCATCATCGTGGGATTAAGACCGACCGAAATGGGAACGGCACTGCAAGTCGCTGCTCCAGCCACTCTTCGGCTAATCCGAGCGGTTCAGGGAATCACGATCGCTTGGATGAGCGTGGAAGCTGCTGTGTCCCTTCTGGCTGCACGGCACGCACGGAGTCCCGCACTGCTTGCCTTTGGAGGAGACAGCGCCGTCGAACTCCTTTCAGCGATGGTCGTGCTCTGGAGGTTCCGTGCCAATGCGGAACGAAAGCATGCTGAACGTCGAGCAGCCCGCATCGTCGGAGCCTTGTTGTTCGCGCTGGCTGCCTATGTTGCAGTCACTTCAGTCACGAGTCTGCTGGGGTACAGCGAGCCGAAGCCAACCCTTCTGGGGATCGCCATTCTGGCTGCGGCAGCCGTAGTCATGCCGTGGCTCGCGAAGGAAAAGCAGCACCTGTCGGCAGCCACGGGCAGTGCTGCTTTGCGAGCCGACGCAGTGCAGTCGGGACTGTGCGCCTACCTGTCGCTGATCGCCTTGGCGGGACTAGCGATCAACTGGATTTGGCACGTAAAGTGGGCAGACCCGATTGCGGCTTTAGCAATTCTGCCGCTCATTGTTTGGGAAGGTCGGGAAGCCATGCGCGGAAAGGCTTGCGGCTATTGCTGATCTGACCCACGGATGCAACCGAGCGCCAAGCAGCGCTGGAACGGCTGGTGTTCGTCCAGATAGGCATTGGCTTGCTCATAGTTCGCGACCCCGGCCAGCCGCAGTTTCTTCACCAGCCGGTTCTGATGCGTGCCGTGTGCCCGTTCCACCCGCCCTTTGGCTTGCGGAGAACTGGTGGCGTGGGAGGCAGTTCACCGCTGGCATCGTTAACGCCTTGAAGGTTGAAGGCTGGCAGTGCCGGGTCGCTCGTCTGGGGCATTTCTATTTCAGGTGGGTCCGGTGGAAGTCCCCACCTCAGCACTAACGACCTTGCTGGGAGGCAGTCCTGTGCTTGAGAGTTCATCGGAACCCTACCGGGTCTGGCTAGTTCCCTTCTCCTCGCAAGATCCAATCCACAGTCCGGTGAAATCGCTCGGTTAGCAGCAAGAGAACTCCTACGCACAGGACGCTTTTTCCCACTGATACAGGCCACCTAAACTTATATTACCATCCAAGCGATGCCCTCTCGCGTGCGCGTCTGGTTCCGCGACCCTCTATTTCTCTTGTGCCTGACGGCAGGCCTGCTCGCCTTCATTGTGCAATCCGGCGAGCTTGGTTCCGCCGACACCGCGCATCGGCTGCAGACCACGCACTGGCTTTGGACCTCACAGCCGCAAGTCTTTCCCAACGAGTATCCAGAGTTCGGGCTGCGTGGCCGCGGAGGCCAGCTCTATAGCTGGTATGGCATCGGCCAATCGCTGCTCATGTTGCCCGCGGATCTCCTTGGAACGTGGATTGCGCACTGGTTTGTCTTCTCAGGTTACGGCGATGACCCTGCCGTGCGCAGCATTGTGGTCAGCTACATCACCAACATTGTCGTGAACATTGTCACAGTGCTGATCGCATTCCGGTTGCTGCGTCAGTTGTGCTTTGGCATAAAAGAGTCAGCGATGGGCGTGCTGGCGTTGATGTTCTGCACCACCCATCTTCACTACACCCAGAACATGATGGAGAACAACTACATCATGTTGCTGACGCTTGCTGGATTCTCATTTCAGTACGAGTGGCTGCGCTCAGACAGCTGGCGAGCGCTTTTCACGGGCTCCTGCGCGCTGGGGCTAAACCTTCTTACGCGTCTCACCACCGGTTTGGATCTCATCGCAGGAGGAATCTTTGTCTTACTCGCATTGTGGTTTGAAGGAGCATGCGGTCGCGGGTTGTGGCGACGTTTCATCGCCTACAGCAAAGTCGCCGCACCCGTTTACGTGTTCTTTCTCGCGGTCGATCGTGCCTACCAGTTCTATCGCTTCGGATCCTTGACCAATACATACTTACCGCTATTCGCCCGGGCACAGCGACAGATGGATCCTACGCTGCCGGCGAGCTTTCCCTGGAGCACGGCCTTTCGCGTCGGCTTTCTCGGCCCGCTATTCCAGCCTGAGAGGTCTATTTTTCTCTTCGACCCTCTTCTTGTGCTGGCGATTCTACTCTTGGCATTGCTGTGGAAGCGGCTGGCTCCAGAGGTACGCGCGTATGGGGTGACCTCTCTCCTCCTGTTGCTGGCTTATATCAGCTTTTACGCGAGGTACACCTATTGGAGCGGCGACTTCGCTTGGGGCGACCGCTATGTTTCCACGGCGGTGCAACTGGTGACACTCGTTGCTGTACCGCTGCTCATGCGCTATCGAGAGCGTTTGGGCAGAACGATCTGGGGCGCCGGATGGGTGCTGATCGTAGCCAGCCTGGTTATTCAGTTGGCATCGTTAGCCTTCTGGTTGCCGCTGGAAATTTACCAGATGGAGACGCTCGGACATCCGACGTTTATTATTGCTCTGCGCTTCAAGAACATCTTCGCCTTCGCTTTGGGCAAGATGGATGTCTGGGGTTTGAACAACGAAGCCATGACACAGGACCCGTGGGATTATGTTCACATCACGACGTGGAATTTTCTGCCGTTTCTCCTGCGCCGCGTCGGGGCAGCGCCGGGCTGGGTGGTGAACTCGGCACTTGCACTCTGGCTTGCCGGGACTGCAGCACTTGGATCGGTTTTGCTCCGGTTACGAAGCAGCTTGCAAACGGTCGCGTGAGCCCGCAACGTGTCAGCATTGGCTGGCATCAAGCCACTGCACCCGGGGCACGTCGGCTAACAATGCCTCGGCGCGGGTGAAGCGGTCCTTTAACTCTACCACTTCAGAATTCGGATCGACGTCGAACCCTCGCTAATGCCGTCAGTTCTTGCTGGCTTGGTGGCTTGTCGAGTTCCTTCACTTTTGTTATGGCCCGGGACAGCACTTCGCGGTAGCGGGTGAGTTGCTCGCCGGCTTGCTGCGGGTAATCTCCGATTCAGGAAGATGCGTGAAGCGTGGTCTTCGAACTTGCCGTCAGCGGCCCATTCCATGCGGATGAGCTGCGGCGTTAGTACCGTGAATCTGGCATTGCCATGGATGGTGACCGCCTTCGGCTCGGCTGCCGGAGTATAGCGTCCGGGAACGGTCGGAGCACTTCTGGAGGTCTGCGCATCGAGTGCCCTTGCGGAGACCAGCGTGATGATGAGGCAATTGTCAAAGGACAGCGGTTGAAACTTGAGGTCACAACCGGAGATTGGGAAAGAAGATTGCGCACACGGCTGTTTGTCATGAAGGGGAAATTGTAAAACAATGGGCTGGCCAACGAGCGAGCATCTGCTCGATTCTGGCGGTGACCCACGCAAGCGTCCGAACTCGAACCAGTCGTGGCCACCCCATTGCCGCGTCTGGGTTTGTCTTGTCTCTGTTATTCGCGACTGGTCCGGGCACGTACATTCGCCCTGCGAAGAAATTCCAGTTTGTTGAGAGTGGAATGCCCTGGTAGAACGCATTCTCCATATCCCTTGCGCATTGCGCAAAATAATTCGATGAGTCCCACCAGAAGAATCGCTGTGTCCAATAAAACAGCCTCTTGCTCGGCAAGTCGTGCACAGAGCTGCGGCCCAGTGGCGCGACCGACTCCCAACCAGCGGCGCCTAGATCGGTCGGCTTGAGTCCATTTGACCGCAGGTAGTTGTGGAATCGCTGGGCGGCCTCGGCATCCCGCAGCACGCCGTACTGGGCGGGATAGTACCATCCCGGTTCATCCGACATCCCAAATACGGCTACGTCTTCCCGTGCAAAGCCGCTATCGAGATATGGCTTCACCTCCGCCCGGTGTCAGCCATTTTTGTGCCGGACGACCTGCCTGAAAAGTGGAAGCACTTTACGGAATCAAGGTGAGCTACGTCCAAGGCAGCAAATTCACCCGACGAATTGGCCAAATACCAAACAGCTAAATGGCTGACGCCTAACTAAGAGCCAGTCACGTCTGACCGGCGACACAAAAACAGGGGCCCCTATGCAGCTCTTTAACTGAACAGTTCTTGGCATTCTTGTCGGAGAAAAACCCGGTGACGGGGATGCGGTGATTCTCCTTCTTGGCAGAAACTTTACCTGAATCACTTTCCCATTGGGGACGCGCTCGGTAACCGGACGGGACAGTGGCCATCAGCCCGCGCCGCATGAACCAGCGTGTGAGTCTGCTCTCCGGTTTATCGTGGTAAGTTGCTGCATCAGCGCCAAGCCCGTTAGCGTCAAGGAGTCACATCATGGTTACGAACACGAATAATCCCAAGGGCTGGAGCGAGCTCGTGGATGTTGCATTGTTCGAGCCGGACAGGATCTTTTTGGTCCAGTTCGGACGACGCCAGTAGCAAGAACCAAAGGCTACACAGTTAGGCCGCAGGAAATGGCAAAGACTCTGTTCGATTGAAGAGGGTGGATTATGACGCTGGACAATAACTATGCGATTCGTGACCGCTGGTTGCTGGTAGTTCATGCTGCCGGGCTGGAAAGCGTGTGCTCCAGCCAACCGTAGTCGACTTTACATCTTGCTGGCGAAGTCATGCACGACCATGTTGTGGAAGCGCGTGTTATCGAGAAGATGCTCTCGTGGACGCCAGCGCCGAACGCCGAAGGCGGCGACTTGTTTCCGCCGGATTGCTTGACCCTGGTTCTGCGTGAGATGACCCCTCAGGAGAAGCGGGAACTCAAGAACCGGCTGCTAGCCCGGAGTAGATGGATGGTTGGGACCCCTCATGAGCCGTCCGCACGTCCTGCTGCGGTTCCCTTCAAGCGTCCGTCGCAAGCAAATCGCTATGATAACAATACCTCCGAAGAGTAACGCGATGTCGCCGATGCTAAACAGTCCGAGCCGTGCTTGGTCTGCCAGTAGCGGCAACCGCGTTTGCCACGTCGCGCCCTGCCACATGGGGCTCGCGGGATGCACAGTGGACGGCATTCCGACCACCGGCATCGACCCTGCATTGGAGTCCGTCACTAGGGCATTCAGCCCCAGCCCGCAGAGCATTAGAAGCACGCCGGTCCGAACCAGGGGAGATCGAACCACACGCAACACGAGCCACAGGATTGCGCAGGACTCACACAGCCAGATCCCCGGATGTTCCATCCACGCTAACTGATGTGCCGCTAAGACGAAATGCACGGTCTTCTCCGAATGCCCAAGGCAAATCAATAGGAAGCAAGCGCGGTACCAAACCGAGCTAGATGCTAAGTCCCTTCTTGGCAATCGGATGGCCGACGGGGAATCGACGAAAAACGGGCCTGCTTCCAAATCATTACCAGCCACATTCACCCCAGAGGGGAAAACGCAATGCCTGCGAGGAGCTGGGACAAAACCGAGGAATGAACTCCATGCACCGTGAAGCCCCCAATCCGTTCAGCCAGCTTGCATCCGGTCTAAGACCTCTCGACTCTGCTGGAGTAGCTCCTGCACATGCTCTTGCTGCGCTCGCGATCATCCCAGGTTCGCTCTGATTTTGTGATGTCTTGAGAGTGCATTCTTGGCATCTACGCGCATGTCATCTGATTGAAAAAATGACTACTTGTTGGGTTCGTTTCGCAAAATCAGTCTTCCCGGAAGTTTTGGCTTTCACCCGTTTGACGATAGCACGATCGTTCTATATAGTACGATTATACTATGGCGACAAAGCCGGCAGTTCTCTATCACACCGAACAAGCAACCCGAACTCGTCAACAGATACTCCGCATCGCGACCGACATCGCTTCCGCCGAAGGGCTCGAGGGTCTCTCGATTGGCCGACTCGCGACCGAGTTGCAGATGAGCAAGACCGGTATCTTCGCTCATTTCGGTTCCAAGGAACGGCTGCAGCTGGCCACGGTCGACGCTGCCAAGCAAGTTTTCATGGAGCAAGTAGTGCAACCTGCGCTTGGCCACCGCAGAGGTGTGCCGCGCCTCAGAGCGATGCTGGAGAGCTGGATCAGGTATGTGGAGAGAATCGTGTTTCGCGGAGGCTGTTTTTTCGCGGCTGCATCGGCCGAATTCGACAGCCGTCCCGGCCGAGTACGCGATGCAATTGCCGCCCTCACCCAAGAGTGGCTGGTCGCCCTCCAGGACGAGATTGCTTTCGCCCGATCGGCCAAGCAGATACGCGCTTCAGTCGATCCGGTTCAGCTGGCATTTGAACTCCACGCCTTCGTGCAAGAAGCGAATTGGGCCTTCAAATTGTTCATCGACAAGTCTGCTTTCTCACACGCTCGTCAAGCAATCGCCAGCCGCATC
>JBOGLD010000011.1:0-73585 GCA_050745885.1 Terriglobales bacterium | reverse complement strand
CCCCAGGTGCCGGCCGCGTAGTTGGGAAAATTGCGCGGCGGCAGCGCTTTCCAGACGTCCAGTACGGGACTGACCACACACCACCCGGCTTCCACCATGTCCGCACGCTGGAACAGCGTGGCATCACCGATCATGCAGTCGTGCAGCAGCCGCTCGTAGCCGGTGCTGGGCATGGTTCCGAAGTAGTCGGAATACTCGAAATTCATGTCCACCGCGCCCAGTCGCATGGCCGGTCCCGGCACCTTGGCGGCAAAGCGGAGAGAAATACCTTCTTCCGGCTGGATGTGCAGCACCAGTTGGTTGGGCATCAGATTCTCCACCGGGGTGTCGCGGAACAGAACAAATGGAGCGCGGCGAAACTGGATGACGATGTGCGTGCTCCGGCCCGGCAGGCGCTTGCCGGTACGCAGGTAAAAGGGAACATCCGCCCAACGCCAGTTATCGATCAGCAACTTCATGGCGACAAAAGTCTCGTTTCTGGAATCACTGGGGACGCCAGGCTCGCTGCGATAAGCGGGCACGCGTTCTCCCCCGATGATTCCCTCGCCATATTGACCGCGCACGGTCCGGCTCAACACGTCTTCCGAACTCATGGGCTGGATGGCATGCAGAATCTTTCCCTGTTCGTCGCGAACGGCGTCAGCTCGGAATGATACCGGCGGCTCCATCGCGGTCAGACTGATGAGCTGCATGATGTGATTGGGCACCATGTCGCGCAGCGCGCCGGCTTTATCGTAGTAGCCGCCGCGTTTTTCCACGCCAACGGTTTCCGCCACCGAAATCTGGATGTGATCGATATAGCGCCGGTTCCAAATGGGCTCGAAAATTCCGTTGGCGAAGCGCAGCGCCAGAATGTTCTGGACCGTTTCCTTGCCCAGATAGTGATCGATGCGGTAGATCTGTTTCTCTTCGACCACGCGCAGCAGTCGCTGGTTCAGCAGACGGGCCGATTCCAAGTCGTGTCCAAAAGGTTTCTCGATGACGACCCGCCGCCAGCGCTGGCCGTCCTGTTGCATCAGGCCGACCGCCGCCAACTGCTCCACGGCCGGGCCGAAAAAATCCGCAGCCGTGGCCAGGTAATACATGTGATTGCCGTGGGTGGAGTGGTCATGGTCGACTTTGTCGAGCAAGTTCTTGAGCCGGGGATAAAGGTCCTTGTCGCCCATATCGCCACTGAGATAATGCATGCGGCGAACAAACCATTCCCAGATATCGGGATCCACTTTGTCGGTGGCGAACTGCTGGATGTCGTCCGAGACTTTCTTGCGGAAATCCTCGGTGGACAGGGGGGCGCGTGCCACGCCAATCACGGCGAATTCGCGGGACAGCAACTCGTTTTTTGCCAGATTGTAAAGCGCAGGAATGAGCTTGCGGCGGGTCAGGTCGCCGCTCGCGCCAAAGATCACCATGGCGCAGGGGTCCCCGGGCTTGCCGATCCGTGGCAACTCCACTGCGGGCGTCACTTCAGTCTGGGCCATGGCTATTTTTTGAGCGTTCCCGGTTCGGCGTGACCACCGAACTGTTGCCGCATCGCGGAAAGCATCTTCTCCGCGAAGGTATGTTCCTGGCGCGAACGGAATCGGGCGTAAAGGGCTGCCGAAAGAACATCGACTGGAACCGCCTGGTCGATGGCGGCCTGGATGGTCCAGCGTCCTTCGCCGGAATCGTGCACGAAACCGGTGTATTCGGCGAGCGTGGGACTTTCCGCCAAGGCAATCGCGGTCAGGTCCAGCAGCCACGAACTGACCACGCTGCCGCGCCGCCAGACCTCGGCGATGTCGGGCAGATTCAGCTCATAACGAAGCTCTTCCGGGACCTCTTTGCTGGTGGCGTTGCGGAAGATATCAAAACCTTCGGCATAGGCTTGCATCAGCCCATATTCGATTCCGTTGTGCACCATCTTTACATAATGTCCTGCGCCGGAAGGGCCGCAGTGGAGATAACCGTCCTCGGCGGTTCCCGTCATCTTTTCGCGGCCAGGAGTGCGGGGAATGTCGCCGCGTCCCGGAGCCAGCGTCTTGAAAATGGGATCGAGTTGCTGCACCACTTCCTTGGGCCCACCGATCATCATGCAGTAGCCGCGTTCCAGTCCCCAAACCCCGCCACTGGTCCCGACATCGACGTAGTGGATTTTCTTTTGCTTGAGCGCAGCCGAGCGGCGAACATCATCCTTGAAACAAGAATTGCCGCCGTCAATGAGAATGTCGCCGGCCTGCATCCGTTGGGCCAGGGCATCCACAGTCTGCTCGGTGGGGGCTCCGGCCGGAACCATCAGCCACGCGATCCGGGGCTTGCCCAGTTTGCCGACGAAATCATCGAGCGAAGCCGAACTGATCGCGCCCTCGCCGGCCATGGTTTTCACGTTGTCAGCACTCAGATCGGTGACCACGAGTTCGTGCCCGCCGCGCATGAGGCGGCGCGTCATGTTGGCGCCCATCTTGCCCAGACCGACCATTCCCAAACGCATAAATTCGCTCCTTATCCAATATTAAATCGTTTCTATAGTCAACCGCCACTGCTTTGGTTGGCTATAGGTTAAACCAGTGTAGTATGCCGGGACGAGAATCAGGCTAGGGCTTGATGAAACGCAGCCGATAATCGGTCGAGTCCCGCTGCCAGGTCCTTGCCCAGATGGACCCGCAAGGCCCGTCGGCCGCGCTCGGCGAGAACCTGGAAGTCGCCCCGGGCCTGCGCCGCTTTGACCACGCCAAATGTGTACTTCTGCTCAGGTACTGGCAGGTCGGCCGCATCGTCGCAGGTAACTTGCAGAAAGACTCCGCTGTTCGGTCCACCCTTGTACGCCTGACCGGTGGAATGAAGGAAGCGCGGGCCAAATTCGAGACAAGTGGCTACCCGCTTCCGGTCGCGCAGAGCCTGACGCAGTTTCTGCAAAAGCGCTTCGTGCTCTAAATTCATCTGAATATAAGCCAGCAGGGCAAAATAATCGCCGGCGCCGATACGCTTGAGATGCGCGCGGAGATATCCCGCCAGCGACTTGTCACTGCCCGCCGCTTTCGCCAGGGCAGCGGCATTCACCGCGTCAGTAAAGAGCTTGATGCCTCCATCTTCGAGAACGGGCGTCTCCGGGGGCAGGGAACCAGTCTTTTCGTATTCCGTGGTCAGATTCCGGGTCGCGATCTTGCTGGCTTCAACATCGGGCTGGTTGAAGGCGTTGATTCCGATGACGGCTCCAGCCACGGCGGTAGCGATTTCCCAACGGAAAAACTCCTGGCCCAAATCGTAAATGTCACCGAGGGGCACGCGCACGACCGGATGCCCAGCCTGCTCCAGGGCCGCAACTTTGGCGTCCTGGGCCTGGTCCGGGGCAGATTCCAGACGCACGTAGGCAAAGACACGATCATTGCCGTAAACCTCTGGTGGTCCGACATCTTCGCGGTCCACCGGAACGATGCCTTTGCCCTGCTTCCCAGTGGATTCCGCCAATAACTGCTCGAGCCAGGCTCCCAGGGCGGAGACTCCAGGGGAAGCGATGATGGTGACCTTGTCGCGTCCGTGGCGGGCCGCAGTACCGAGGATGATGCCGAGCAAGACCCCGGTATTCTGTTCGACAGGAACGCCGGACCCGCAGGCCTCGACCATTTCCTGGGTGCGGGCCAGGAAACGGCCCATATCCAAACCCATGAGCGCCGCCGGCACCACGCCAAAGTTCGACAGCGCGGAATAGCGGCCGCCGATGCTTGGCAGGCCGGGAAAAATGTGCCGGAAGCGATCGGCCTCGGCGACTTGCTGCATTTTTGAGCCAGGATCGGTAATGGCAATGAAGCGGCTGCCGGCCTTGTCGGGGCCAATGGTCTGCTTCACCCGTTCGAAAAAGTATTGCTTGAAAATATTCGGCTCAAGCGTGGTTCCGGACTTGCTGGAAACAATAAACAAAGTCTTGGCCAGATTGACCTTGTTCTCGGACGCTTTGACCTGGGCCGGATCGGTGGAATCGAGCACGTGCAATTGCGGGAAGCCGGAAATCCTGCCGAAGGTCACGGCCAGCACGTCGGGGCACAAACTGGAGCCGCCCATGCCCAGCAGCAGGATGTCGGTGAAGCTTTCCTTTTTGACGTCCGCTACCGCGGCGCGCAGTTTGTCGCCATGGGCAATCTGGTCGGCGGTGACGTCGAGCCAGCCCAGCCAGTTGGCTTCGTCGGCGCCGGTCCAGAGGGAAGCATCGTGTTGCCACAGGCGACGGACCTTGTTGTGGGCGCGCCAATCTTCCAGGTTGGTCTTTACCGAGGCCGCCAAAGCCTCGGGTAGTTTGTAGATCTGCTGGCTCACCTTGGGACTCATTTGGCTTATGAGCTCTTTTCCACTGCTTCCAGTAGTTTTTCAAAAGCCTCGGAGAAGAGGCGGACCCCGTCGTCGGTCAGCTTGTCAGTAACTTCTTCCATGGAAATGCCGAGCTTGGCCGCGGTTTCCATGGTCTTGTGGGCTGACGCAAGATCTTCCGTCAGACTCAGGCGCGGTTGCCCGTGGTCGCGGAAGGCGTCGAAGGTGGCGGGCGGAATGGTGTCAACCGTGTCCGGCCCAATCAGTTCTTCCACGTACAGCACATCGCGGTAGGCCGGATTTTTGGTGCTGGTGCTGGCCCACAGCACCCGCTGGGTCTGCGCGCCCTTGGCGGCCAGGCCTTTCCAGCGACTGGTGGCGAAGATGGCCTGGTATTTCTCGTAGGTCTGCTTGCCGTTGGCGATCGCGATCTTGCCCTGTATGCTCTTCAGTTCTTCCTGCTCGCTCGAGTCTTTCGCGGCCTTGAGGCGGGTGGCAATGATGGCGTCCACGGCCGAGTCAATGCGGCTGATGAAGAAGCTGGCTACGCTGGCCATCCGGCTGACGTCGCCCCCGCCCGCGGCGTATTGCTCCAGGCCGGCAATGTAGGCTTCCGCCACCTTCACATAGACTTCCTGCGCGAACAGCAGGGTCACGTTGACATTGATGCCTTCGCTGATGGCCTGCTGGAAGGCCGGGATACCCTCGCTGGTGCCGGGAATCTTGATCATTACATTTTCGCGTCCGACGGCCTTCCACAGAGCCCGAGCCTCCTGGATCGTGCCCTTGGCGTCGCGCGCGAGGTAGGGCGATACTTCGAGGCTGACATAGCCGTCGCGCCGCTTCGAACTTTCATACACCGGGCGCAGAATGTCGGCGGCGTCCTGAATGTCGCGGATGGCAAGAATTTCGTAGCGACCCTTGGCATCAAGGTCGGTCCGCGACCGCAAAGAATTCAGCAGGTCGGTGTACAGCGTACTGCCCGTGATTGCCTTCTCGAAGATGGTGGGGTTCGAAGTCATGCCGCGCAGCCCATCTTCCTCGATCAGGCGCTTCAGTTCGCCGCTGGTGAGCAGGTCGCGGCGGATGTAATCCAGCCAAACCGATTGACCAAACTTGAGCAGCTCTTTGAGAGGGTTGGTGGCTTTAGCGGTATCGAGAATTCCTACGGGTTGCATAAAAGACCTCGCTTCTTAGTGGTCGGTCGCCAGTCGTTAGTCCTCAGCCAAAGCTGGCGGAGTACGTGCTTCCCCGAGGACTGACGACGGATGACTGACGACTGCTATTTATTTTCCCAACGCCTTGTGGGCCGCCGCGACAACGTTCTCCGTGGTGAACCCAAACTTTTTCTGCAAATCCTTGATCGGTGCTGAGGCGCCGAACCGGCGCATCCCGATGACGATTCCGGCCAGACCCACATATTGCGACCATCCAAACGTGGCAGCCTGCTCCACCGCGACTCGCGCCTTCACATCGGGCGGCAGGACTTTGGCCTTGTACTCGTCACTTTGATGATCAAAAAGATTCCACGAAGGTATGCTGACCACGCGAGCCTTGACGCCCTCGGTCTTAAGTTGCTCGTAGGCGCTCACACACAGCGAAACTTCCGAACCCGTCCCCATCAGGATGACTTCGGGCTTTCCGTCGGGCGCGTCGGCCAGGATGTAAGCTCCCTTGGCCAAGCCTGATGCCGCGGCGTACTTCGAGCGGTCGAAGGTGGGAACAGCCTGCCGGCTTAACACCAAAGCGGCAGGTTCGTGCTGCAACTGCATGACCACCCGCCACGCCTCCACCACCTCATTGGCATCGGCCGGCCTGATCAGCATTAATCCGGGCATGGCACGCAGCGACGCCAGTTGCCCGATTGGCTGGTGCGTGGGACCGTCTTCGCCGAGTCCAATCGAATCGTGGGTGAAAATGTAGATGGTCGGGATTTCCATCAAGGCAGCCAGCCGGATCGATGGGCGCATGTAATCGCTGAAATTGAAAAAGGTGCCCCCGAAGGGCCGGATCTTCGAAACCGCCATGCCGTTCAAGGCGGCGGCCATGCCGTGCTCACGCACTCCGAAATGCAGGTTGCGACCGCCGTAGCTGCCGGCCTGGAAATCTCCGGCGCCATCAAACTTCAGCCGGGTCCGGTCGGAACCGGCCAGGTCGGCCGACCCGCCGACCAGCCAGGGAACATTCTCGGCGACGGCGTTCAAGACTTTCCCTGAACTCTCGCGAGTGGCCATCCCTTTCGCGTCTGCGGGGAACGTGGGCAGGTTTTTGTCCCAGCCGTCGGGCAGTTCGCGTCGCTGCATGCGCTTGATCTGGTCCGCCAGGGCAGGATACTTCTTTCCATACTCGCTGAACAGCGCCTGCCACTTCTGATTCAGCTCGCCGCCGCGCTTGCCGATTCCGTTCTTGAAGTTGTCGAGCACGCCATCGGGCACCAGGAACTTGGCGTCCTCGGGCCAACCGTAAAACTTTTTCACCAGCCGGACTTCTTCTTCTCCCAGGGGCTCGCCATGGGCGGCGCTGGTGTCCTGCTTGTGCGGCGACCCATATCCGATGTGACTGTTGATCCTGATCAGGGTTGGCCGATCATTGGTCTTAAGGAATCCGTTGTAGGCCTCGGCCAGCATCTGCAGATCGTTGGCGTCGGTGACGTGTTCCACATTCCAGCCATAACCTTCGAAGCGCTTCCCCACATCCTCGGTGAACGACACGTTCGCCAATCCATCCAGGGTGACGTGGTTTTCATCGTAGAGCCAGCACAGGTTGGAAAGCTTCAGATGGCCGGCCAGGGAGGCCGCCTCGCTGGCGACGCCTTCCATCATGTCGCCGTCGCCGCACAGGGCGTAGACGTTGTAATTAAAGATCTCGAAACCGGATTGATTGAAATGGGCCCCCAACCACTTGGCGGCAATCGCCATACCGACACTGTTGCCCACACCCTGACCGAGCGGGCCGGTCGTGGTTTCGACGCCCGCCGTCCAGCGGTACTCGGGGTGTCCGGGAGTTTTGCTGTCGAGCTGGCGAAACCTCTTGATGTCATCCAGCGTGACCGCGAAGTCACCGAGGCGCTCAAGTTCAGGGTTTACGCCACGTACCTGGGCCAGGTACAGCATGGCGTAAAGCAGCATGGAGGCGTGGCCATTCGAAAGAATAAAGCGGTCGCGATTGGGCCACGCTGGATCTTCGGGGTCGTAGCGCAGGACTTGCTGCCACAAGCTGTAGGTGACAGGCGCCAACGCCATGGGTGCGCCCGGATGTCCGGAGTTCGCCTGCTGTACCCCATCCATCGCCAAGGTCCGGATGGTGTTGATACAGAGCATGTCCAGCTGCTTGCCGGTGGCCAAAGTTTGCTCGGTCGCTACCATGAAACACTCTCCCCTTGGAGGGTACGTCATTCACCGACGCGTACGGAAGTGTACTCTTCCTACATTAACGTATTAGGGAACCGGAAATCCTTGCCTGCCCGTATCCAGTCTACCAATTTCCTCCCGGCCGTGCTGCCGGGATTATCCCACATTACTCAATGCCTGGCGAACCAAGTGACGGGGAAATTTTTCCACAATGAAGATGCCCTGGAACGTCCCAAGGCTTGGATGGATGTTTCCTGATTCCGGAAAGGTAGAAGATTGAAGCTACTTTAGCGCTTCATTTGCGCCAGGTATCCATTCTCGCTGTTGTAGCCCTTGGTCGTGCTTTCGACGAACTTGAGAAAATGCCGCAGGCTTTCTCGTTCCGTGGGCTCGAGCTCGGAGAATTTGATGCGCACGCCGAAGGATGGACTGCTTTTGGTCACAATCCCGGTGAGGATGAGTCCCTTGATCCAGATCTTTCCGTTGGCCAGCCAGAGACCGATTTCCACGCTTACGCCGGAGGGTACGGGCGTGGCCGTCTCGACAAAACATCCCCCGAGGCTGGTATTCGACAGGTTTCCCCAGATGGGAACCGCGGAGTTACTCAAGCGCAACTCAACCGCAACGAAGCACCGCATGCGGGCGTGGCGGCGGCGGTCCTGACCCCAGGTGGGGGTAAAAATGTCCGGTTCGAACGGCGGACTGGCTGCTGCGCTGGTTGCAACTGGAGATACGGGTGCAGGCTGCGCGACAGCGGCAGGCCGCGCCGTCGCCGCGGCAGCCGCGGCTTTCGAGACAGGGGCTGCCTTCTCGGTACCACCCCTGATGTTGCGCATGGCCTCGAGCAGAGCCTGGTCACGCTTCTCGGCCGGAGCCTCGCGGTAAATCTGTAGCAGCTCTCCAAGGTGGCTCACGAGGGCGGGATCGGTCAGAAGCTGCGTCCAGTCCGCACCCGTGCCGGAATACTTAGAGTCACTCATAAGATAGAAATATTCCCAGGAAACTTTGGTGATGCCTCCACTAGATTGAAGCAGGATGTCGTCTGGAACAAGATGACTATAGTCACCAGTTTGGGTAACTCGGGAGGCGTGCCAGCGGTCAAGACACCGAATTGCGCGTCGCGCGGTTAAGCCCATTCAAACCGTCGCTCCAAATCAGGTAAGATTTCCTGAATGGAAGTCAATGTGCTATTAAGCGTCACGGGATGGACTTGCATGGTGGAATATCTTGGTCGCCATCTTAAATCTCGCAACCCTAGCTCAGGCCGGCAAATCTAGAACGAAATGAGGGGCCAAAATCAGAACGAACGACGAAAGTATCTGGGAGGGTAGCGAATGCAAAAGGAAATCCTATTAGAGATTGTGAAGCAGAATGAATTTACCAGTCATTTCTCCTTGGACCGCGTTAGTGCAGAAAATGCATCGCTCAGGCTGAATGACAAAACAGCATCTATTGGGTTCATATACCGGCACATCGGAGAAACGATGAATTTGTTTGGCCAGCTTTTAGGTATCCCGACCGATGTAGTAAATACGACGATGGGTAAAACAGATGACGGTCAGATGTTTAATGTGGAATATAGCCGGCAGTTGATCTCGAGAGGATACGGCGTGTTCAGGGGCCTTGTAGAAAACAGCGCTGATGAAGACTGGTTGAAACCGGTTGATACTCCTTTTTTTGGTACGGTTACGCGCATAAGGTTATTTGTTCATGCCCTTTTTCATACCTCGAATCATGCAGGTCAGATATCGCTGACGTTGGCAAGAGGCAATAAATAAGATTCTCTTATCCAGCTATCTCAGCGGCGGGTGGTGCAGTTTGAATTTCCACAGAATAACAATCGATTTCTAGCCGATACGTTCACCCATCGGAAGACACGGTTCTCGCAGCCATGTCTCGGCTAGGTGGGCACAATTCCGGGCACGTAGGGAAATTGCAAAATTTCTACCGCATCCAGAACGTCAAGAAGTGATTGACGATAAAGAGGAAGTCTGGTGCGCCCGGAGAGATTCGAACTCCCGACCTATTGCTCCGGAGGCAATCGCTCTATCCATCTGAGCTACGGGCGCGTTGGCTTCAGTTTACATCCCGGAGGTGTGGCCATCAATTGGGGGCGGGCGAATCGCGTAAATGATGTGGACAGTCCGTACGTGACAGGTCCCGGCCTCAAGTCACATTGTCGAGCCTCGACCCTTGAAGCCTGGATGCTTTAACCGTCCGGCCCGGTTTGTTGGGAGAGTGAGAAATCCGCAGCGCCGGCGCTATCTAGTAGCGGTTTCGACCACCACCGCCGCCGCCTCCACGTCCACCGCGGTCCCTGCCGCCTCCGCCGCCCCGCTCCACCTTGGGACGGGCCTCATTGACATTCAGCGTGCGTCCGCCCAGTTGCGTACCGTTCAGAGCGGCGATCGCCTTGTCACCTTCTTCCGCGTTCGTCATCTCCACGAAACCGAACCCGCGTGAGCGACCTGTGTCCCGGTCGGTCATGATGCTGACGCGGTCTACCTGCCCGTGCGCCTCGAACATCTGCCGCAGTTCTTCCTCTGAAGTGTTGAAGTCGAGGTTCCCAACGAAAATATTCTTCAAGCGAGTTGCCTCGGAGTGAGCTATCTGAGAGTGACTGACTTCGGCGGAAAAGCAAGGGCTGGTTGGCCGTCTTACAGCCGGAGCAGGGAACAGTCAAATGCGTGGGGAAGTATAGCAGGTCTTCTCCCTGTGGGAAGTTATTCCGCGAACCGCCCTTGGGACCGCGGTTTTCATGAGGCGCTCGTCGTCGGCCGTGCTCATTCCGTGACTATACGACGACGAGGGTGGGACACCTTACTCTTCGACTGTCACCATTGAACTTTTCTTGCTGCGTTTGTTGGCCGGGAGGACTTTTTTTCGCAGGCGCAATGATTTGGGAGTGACTTCGACGTACTCATCGTCGGTGATGAATTCGATCGCCTGCTCCAGGTTCAGATTGCGGAAAGGGACCAGGCGGATCGCCATGTCGGAAGTCGAAGAGCGCATGTTGGTCAGCTTCTTCTCGCGCACCACGTTCACGTCGAGATCGTTATCTTTGGCGTTTTCGCCGACGATCATGCCTTCGTATACGTCGATCGTGGGGCCCACAAACAGCTCGCCACGTTCCTGCAGGTTATAAAGCGCATAGGGCGTGGTGACACCCGCGCGGTCCGACACCAGCGCGCCGGTCAGGCGGTGCGGAATTTCACCTTGCCACTCGATGTAACCATCGAAAAGAGAGTTCATCACGATGGTGCCGCGGGTGTCGGTGAGCAACTGGCTGCGCAGGCCGATCAGTCCGCGGCTGGGGACGCGGAACTCGATGCGCACCCGCCCGTATCCGTGATTGTGCATGTTGAGGACTTCGCTCTTGCGCGCGCCCAGCTGTTCCATGACCACACCGACAAATTCTTCCGGCACATCGATCGTGAGCTTCTCGATGGGTTCCATCAGCTTGCCATCCACCCGCTTGGTGACGATCTCGGGTTTTCCGACCATGAGTTCGAAGCCTTCGCGCCGCATCATTTCGATCAGAATCGAAAGCTGCAGCTCGCCTCGTCCCATGACGACAAAGGAGTCAGTGGTGTCGGTCTCTTCGACGCGCAAGGAAACGTTGGTCAGCAGTTCCTTCTGTAAGCGCTCGCGAAGATTTCTGGAAGTAACGTATGTACCTTCACGGCCGGCGAAAGGCGAAGTATTCACCGTGAACAGCATGGCGATGGTGGGTTCATCAATTGCGATATGGGGAAGCGGAGAAGGGTTCTCCGCGTCGGTGATGGTTTCACCAATCGTGATGCCTTCCACTCCGGCCACCGCAACAATGTCCCCCAACGTGGTATCGGTGATGTCAACCCGCTTCAGGCCGGAGAATGAAAACAGTTTGGTAATTTTCGTCTTGTGCAGGGTGCCATCCAGCTTGGCGATGCCCACGTCTTCACCGGTATGCATGGTCCCGTTGAACACACGAGCGATGGCCAGACGTCCCAGATAGTCGCTGTAGTCGAGATTGGCGACCAGAATTTGCAGCGGGCCGGCGGGATCGCCTTTGGGCGCGGGGATGGTCTGGACGATGGCCTCGAACAGCGGTTGCAGATTCTCCCCGGCCACATTGATGTCGGTGGAAGCGGTGCCGGTTTTGGCGTTGGTATAGAGGACCGGGAAATCGATTTGCTCTTCTTTGGCGTCGAGGTCGATGAACAGATCGTAAACTTCGTTCAACACTTCCTGCGGACGCGCATCGGCGCGGTCAATCTTGTTGATCACCAGAATGGGAGGCAGGTGGGCTTCCAGGGCCTTGCTCAGCACGTACCGCGTCTGGGGCAGCGGGCCTTCGCTGGCGTCGACCAGCAGCATGACCCCGTCCACCATCTTAAGCGCGCGTTCCACTTCGCCGCCAAAGTCGCTGTGGCCGGGCGTGTCCACGATATTGATCTTTACGTCGTGGTAGAAGATGGCGGTATTTTTTGCCAGAATCGTGATGCCGCGTTCGCGCTCCAGGTCGTTGGAGTCCATGACCCGCTCGATCAGGTGCTCGTTGGCACGGAAGGTGCCGCTCTGCCGCAGCATGGCGTCAACCAGCGTGGTCTTGCCATGGTCTACATGGGCGATGATGGCGATATTGCGAATGTTTGAAGTCAAACGTCAGTTGCCTTCCTGAGGCTCACGAAGTACTGCACTGCTACTACTCTACTATGTATGCCGGTTCAGGAGGGATTGGCGTGGCTGGGCGGGTGATTTTTCGTCCCGACGAAGGAATCGACTTCGGGAGTTTTTTCCGGGTGAGAGTTACCCGGCGAGGCGACTTTCGACTTCTTTCACCGTGCGTTCGGCAGCCTGAATGCCGCCACTGGTAGTTGATTCCGGGCCTTCGGAATCCGTGTTGGCGAAAAATATGCGGTCCATGGGTTGCCGCACCAGAGGTTGCACCTTGGTGAAGAGACCGGGAGTGGACATGTATAAAGGATGGCCCCGCCGGTAGAGGTGCACCTCGAGGGGATCGACATTGGAACCGGGGAACAGTTGCTGGAAATCGCGCAGCACCTCGGCGGCGACCTGCCGCGCGCTGGATTCAGAAAGCAGCAACCCCCGTTCCTCCCGCCGCAAGGGCGTGTAGCAGGTGAGGATGTTGAATTTCTGTTGGTAGCTGGGCTGGTTGCGGACCACCCAATCCGCCACGATGAAGTCGGAAAACCGATTGCCCGGGCACCAGGTGTCATAACCCCGGTTGAATACCGGTTTATCAAAGATCAGGTTGACCACTGCGTAGGGAATGTAGCCAATTTGATGCATGGCTTCACTCTGCCGGGCGGGCAGGCCATCCACCAGACGGCGAGTAATGAATTTGGGGGTGGCCATGATCACTGCTTTCGCGGCCACGGTTTTTAGTTCCGCTCCCTCCATATAGGTCAATTGGACTTCTTTTTTTTCCGGGACTACGGCGACCGTGGTAGCGCCGGCGCGCATGTGGCGAGCGAATTTCGACTCTAAGAGCTCCGCCAGCTTCTTGGTGATTGCACCCAGGCCTCCGGGCCAGGTGTAGTAGTCGCTACCCTTTTCTCCGGCGAGTTCATGAAAGTCTTCCAGAGCGAGGGCGGCGGCAGTTTCTTCGCTGGTTGCGCCCCAATTCGAAGGCCCATAGTTATCCCACCACTGCTTGATTTCGACTGGATACCCTTTCAGCAAAGTGGAAAAGGGAACGTCGATGAGCTCCTTCCCGCGTTTCTCCAGGTCGATGGCCAGGAACTCTTCTCTGAACTTCTTGAAACCTTCCCGAACCGCAACCGGATAAGGAAGTTTGTCCAGTCCGCTGCGCCAGGTGTCGGGAATCCATTCGCGGTCGAGGATGGTGCTGTCGGAGTCGTTGATGGGCAGCGGCTCCAGTCCAATTTCCTGGGCGAAGCCGTATGCGCGTTCGCTCTTTGCCAGGAACGCCGATCCGGTGGCGTATGGCACTCCCTGATACTCCATCAAATAAGCGTTGCCGCCCCAGTGAGGCTCTTTCTCCAGCAGAAGGAAATCAAGATGGCGCAACCGGTAAGCGGCCGCCAGGCCGCTCACACCGCCGCCGACGATGACTACGTCATATCGCCCCGAGACCCGCGGGCGGCTGAAAACTTTGCCGTCGCGTATCTGGTGACAGATGCGATTGTCTTCTCCCTCGACCACCGGCGATTGCTGAGTTTCGGTCTGCGCGGAGAGGAGCGAGAGATCGACCGGGCAGCTGCCGGCGACTGATCCTACTACCACGAACTTGATGAAGTCTCTGCGATTTTGAGTCATCGCGGTCCTCCCGGCCGGCGGGGCGCCGGCGCTACAAAACCAGGTCTGGTTTTTCTTCCGTTACCGTCCTCAAGCGATACCAGGTGATGATAGCGGTCAGCGAAAAAACAAAGATGACGGTGGAAATGGCGTTGATTTCCGGGGTGATCCCGCGCCGCAAACGACCCCAGATTTCGAGCGGCAAAGTATTGTCGCGTCCGATCAGGAAAAAGCTGACCGCGATCTCGTCCATCGATAGCGTGAAGATCAACAAGGCCGCACCGATGATCGACAACCGCAGATTGGGCAGGGTCACACGCCAGAATGTCTGCCAGTAATTGGCGCCCAGGTCGAGCGAGGCTTCTTCCTGCGCGCGGTCGAGCTTCTGCAGGCCTGCGAAAACCTCGGTGGTGGCCACCGAAATCAGCGCCGTGCCGTGGCCGAGGACAATGGTCAACAGGCTGAGCTTCACATCGGCTGCGCGAAACAACATCAGCAGGGAAAGGCCCGTGATGATTCCAGGCAAAATCAGGGGAAGGAGCACCAGTCGACGGAAAAGCACCTTGCCGGGGAAGTCGGCGCGATCGAGGGCGAGCGCCGCGGGAATACCGAACGTCAGCGAAATCGCCATCGCCGCGAAAGCAACCAGCAGGCTGTTCAGTACGGATGTCCAGATGGCGTCATCAGCAAACAGCAGGCGATACCAGTTCAAGGTCAAATCGCGCGGCGGAAATCCGCCCACACCGGCGCCGTTGAACGAATAGACAATCAGGGTAACGATGGGCAGATAAAGAAAACCGAAAACAACCAGAGCGTGCCACGGCAACCAGCGCGAAGTCGGCGCAGTGGGCTCGCGGCTTGTTTTTCCAAAGCTCATGGTTCGGCCCTCATCGAAAGCTCCACTTTTTTTCCAGGCCTTCGGAGAGAAAGAGCAGCCCCAGCACCAGCGCGAGCATGCAAAACGAAATGGCGGCGCCGAGCGGCCAGTTGTAGGCCGCCCCGAACAAGCTGACGACGATATTTGAAATCATGATGCCGCTGGGTCCGCCCAGCAGCAAGGGCGCGAGAAAATCGCCCAGGCTCAGCACGAGCGCGAACGTGGCTCCCGCCAGAACCCCCGGAATAGAAAGTGGAAAGATCACCCGCCAGAAAGTTTGGAAGGGTGACGCGCCCAGATCGTGGGACGCTTCCACCAGGTTCCGAGGGATGTGCTCGAGCGCGGCGTAAATCGGCAAGAACGCGAACGGCGTATAGATGTGCGTGAGCGTCAGCACCACGGCGAACGGGCTGTACAACAGAAAATCCAGCGGATGACGGGTCAGGTGCACATACTGCAGCAAGGTATTGAGGACGCCGTCGCTGCCCAGGATGGTCTTCCACGCGTAAGCACGCACCAGGTAGCTTACCCAGAGAGGAATGATCACCAGCTGATAAAAAAGCTCTTTCCTCCTGCCCGCGTGAAACGAAAGATAGTAGGCCAGGGGGTAGCCAAGCAGCAGAGAGAAGATCATCACCCGTGCCGCGATCCACATCGAGCGAAACAGAGTTTGCCAGTAGACGTCGACCTGCACCAGTTGACGGTAGTTGTCCAGGGTCCAGGAATGGAGAATCTCTTGCGATGATGAGACCGACCAGAAGCTGTAACAAAAAAGAAGTGCATAGGGTACGAGCAGAAACAGCGTCACCCACAGCAGTGGCGGTAGAGTGACGGCGGCGCGATAGGCGCGGGAAAACATCAAGTTCGCTCCTGCGGCTGACGAATCTCGGATGCTCGGACGGGCACCGCATCCGCGGGGGCGAACTCAAGATCTACATCCCCATTCCAGTTCTCCCGGCTGGCGGCGCGAATGGAAAGCACCAACCCATCCGGACACTCGACCTGCAACAGTTCGGTAGCTCCGTGGAAGGCCTGCCGTAGAATCTTGCCCCGCAAGCGTACGGTCCCGCTCGCGCCGGCGCCTCCCGCCAGCCGGATATTTTCAGGACGCAGGGAAAAGAGGCCGGGACCATCGCGCAGTCCAGTTCGCCAGGAGAGCGAATGGCAGCGTGCGATTCCGTCCTTGACTTCACCGATGAGCAGATTGGTGTGGCCAATGAACTCAGCCGTGTAGGCGGTTGCCGGCCGGTTGTAAATCTCTCTTGGAGAAGCGACCTGCTCCAGTTCTCCCATGCGCAACAGCGCGATGCGATCCGACATGACCATGGCTTCCTCCTGGTCATGGGTAACGAAGACGAAAGAAATTCCCACTTCGCGCTGCAGCAACTTCAGCTCCACTTGCATCTGGCGGCGAAGGTTGGCGTCCAGCGCGGAGAGTGGTTCGTCCAGCAGCAGCAGCCGGGGACGGTTCACCAGGGCGCGGGCCAGGGCGATGCGCTGCTGCTGCCCACCGCTGATCCTGGACGGCCTGGAAGCGGCGTAGGCCGTCATCTTGACCATCTGCAACGCCTGTTCGACCCGGGCCGCGACTTCCTGCCGGGGCAGCCCGGCAATCTTTAATCCGTAGCCGACGTTGTCCGCGACCGAGAGGTGAGGGAACAGAGAGTAGTTCTGAAACACGGTATTGACGCGGCGGCGGTAGGGCGGCAGGGTGTCGAGACGCTCGCCACCCATGAGAATTTCGCCGGAACTGGCGGCTTCAAAACCAGCGATGATGCGCAACAACGTGGTTTTGCCGGAACCGCTTTCACCCAGGATGGTGAGGAATTCTCCTTCGGCCACCTGCAGCGAAATGTCGCGCAGCACGACGCTTTTCCCGAACGACTTGGCGACACTACGGATGTCAAGCAGGGAAGAGACCGAAGGTTGAGTTGCGTCCGGGGTTGCGGGTTCGCTCACAGTTGACAAGGCTTCCTTGTTAGCGCCAGGACCTTCGCTAGTTTACTTACTGCGCCGCTTTTACCTCATTCCAGATCTCGTTGTACTTGGCCCGGCGGGGCACGTTCTGCCAGAAGTAGAGACGCTTCTGGTAGTTGTCTACGTCGTCGAGGTGCAAGCCTGTGATCTCTTCCGGCGTCATGAACTTTGCCGCTTGCGGGTTGGCCGGAGTGTAGCCGGTGACGTCCGTGACTTTCTTCTGGGTTTGCGCTTCGACCATGTACTCCAGGAACTTGTGCGCCAGTTCCCTGTTTTCGCTGCCCGCGGTGATCATCAGGTGATCAATCCAGCCCGTGGTGTTTTCCTTGGGGATGGTTTCGCCGACGGGGAAATTGATCCTGCGGAGTTGATTGGTCGTCAGCGGCCAGCCCATGGCCGCCACGATCTCGTGGTTCTGGAAGAGATTGGTCAGCTCTCCGCCGGTCGACCACATCTTGCGGATGTTCGGCTTCAGCTCCAGCAGTTTTTTCTTGACGGCATCGAGCTGTTGGTCACTCAGGTTGTAAAGCTGGGAAGGATCGGGCTTGTCGTAGCCCAGAATTTGCGCCGCCATGTAGACGGTCGAAAGATCGTCCCACACTGAAATCTTGCCGCGATACTTCGGGTCCCACAGGACCGTCCAGCTCTCCGGAGGTTTCGGAAAAACTGTAGTGTCGTAGATCAGGGGATCCGGTCCCCACATGAAGGGCACGCCGTACACCTTTCCCTTGACGCGCACCAGGGGCAGAGAGGTGAGTTGCGGCGAGAGCTGGCCGTAGCTGGGAATTTGCGAGAGATCGAGCGGCAGCGCCAGGCCGGCCAATGCGATGGAAGTCGCCACGTCGCTCGAAGGCGAGATTACATCGTAATTGCCCGCGCTGCCGCCCCGCAGTTTGGCGACCAGTTCATCGCTCGATCCCATGTAGGAAGCGGAAACCTTGCAATGATATTTTTCTTCGAAGGTGTGCACGAACGATGGGTCGGCGTAGCCTTCCCACACCAGCAGGTTCAGGGTGGGAGTTTTCTTGCCGCAGGAGCCTGACAGAACGACCGCGGCGAACAGTGAAAGCGAAAGTGCCAGACGCCGCATCATCGCTTCATCACCATGGCGGCCGCCGTTGCCGGCCAGGTGGGCGCATGATAGACAACTTTCC
Organism: Terriglobales bacterium; assembly: GCA_050745885.1. Lineage (GTDB taxonomy): Bacteria > Acidobacteriota > Terriglobia > Terriglobales > Acidobacteriaceae > JAIQFF01. The sequence continues at coordinate 55,685 of JBOGLD010000011.1, read as the reverse complement.
CCCCGACCATAGTCAGCAACACCTTCGTGTCAGCGGTCTGGCTGGGGTCAATCTTGAAAAGGTCGCGGTCAAGTACGATCAAGTCGGCGAGCTTGCCCGCTTCGATTGAGCCTTCCGTTTTTTCGCGATGTCCGGCAAACGCCGCGCCCAGAGTGTAGGCCTTGATGGTGTCTTCGAGGCTGATCCGCTCCTGGGGCACGAAACCTCCCGGAGGGTTGCCTTCGGTCGTCTTCCGGGTCAGCGCGTTCTGCACGCCCGGCCAGGGATTCAGCGTCACCACCGGCCAGTCGCTGCCGAAAGCAAGCACTCCGCCGGTGCTTTCGACGCTGTGCCACACCCAGGCCCGTTGCGCGCGCTCCTTGCCCACGTTGCGCGCCCAGATGTCCAGCGTATCTTCATCGGGATAGGCATGCAGCGGCTGGAAGCTGGCAATGACTCCGAGTCGGCCGAAGCGCGGAATATCCTGCGCGCTGATGGTCTCAATGTGCTCGACTCGCGGACGCATGTCGTGGGTGTGATTGGTCTCGGCCGCTTCCTGGTAGGCATCGAGGGCCAGGCGCACCGCTTTGTCGCCGATGGCATGCGTAAAAATCTGCAACCCGCGATGGTCGAGTTCAGTGACAGCTTGCTTATATTTGGCCGGATCCCAAAACAGTTTGCCGATCTTGGTCGGATCGTCGCTGTAGGGCTCGAGCATGGCGGCAGTGTGGGCCTCGATCACGCCGTCAAGCATGGTTTTGACCACACCGCCTGAAATCCAGTCGTCGTGATACGTGCGCCGTCCCTGCTCGATCTTCTCGATCTCATCCGCGGTCAGCTGGGGAGGATCGAGAAAGTATGCCACATAGAACCGCAGCGAAAGTTCCTGCTTTTGTCGCAACTCGTTGTAAAGATCGAGCCACGGGAAATCCCCGCCCGCACTGTGTACCCGCACCAGGCCAAACTTGTTCGCCTCGTGCATTCCGAGCCGCAACGCGGCCAGGCGTTCTTCGCGGGTGGGCCGGGGTGCGAATTTGCCTACCAGGTTGCCGGCGGATTCCTGGAGCGCGCCGGTGGCTTCGCCTTTGTCGTCGCGAACGATCTTTCCATTGGGGGGATCCGGCGTTTCTTTCCCGATGCCGGCCATCGCCAGCGCCTTGCTGTTGGCCCACGAGCTGTGGCCGTCGAAGGCCTCCAGGAACACCGGACGGTCGGGAACGACTTCGTCGAGGAGCTTCTTGTCCGGCAGAGCCGATGGACCGAAGGTCGGGTAAGTCCAACCCATACCCTGGATCCATTCTTCATGGGGGTGCGCGGCGGCGTACTCCTTTACCCGCTTCTGGATTTCAGCCACTGACTTGCTGCCATTAAGATCCACCCGGGTGAGACCGAGAGAGCCCTCCATGAAATGGATGTGACAGTCGGTGAAACCTGGCAGAACCAGCTTGCCTTGGGCGTCGATGACCCTGGTGGAAGGTCCGCGGTAGGGGGCAATCTCCCTGGCGCTGCCCACGGCGAGAATTTTGTCTCCTCGGATGGCTAGCGCTTCCGCCCAGGGTTGGCCCGCATTGACCGTATAGATCCGCGCGTTGACGATCACCGTGTCGGCTGCCGGCACCCCCTGCCCCCAGGCGCCGGACAGCAAAACGAGAACCGTAAGAACCACTGAAAGAAGATGCCGCCTGACGTAAAACTTTCCGGATTTGGCCAAGATGCTCCCCCGTGTTCGCGATCTTCGCATGTCGCAGCCTGCTAGAAAGTGGGCGGCGTGTTTACCCACAGCACCCAGGTTTCACTGCGGCCTGTATTTTTCCAGCTGTGCGGTGTGGCGCTCTCGAAATAGAAGCTGTCGCCCGGTTGCAGATGGTACTCCTGTTGGTCCAGCGAAATCTGCAACTCCCCCTGCAGGATGTAGAGAAATTCTTCGCCTTCGTGGTGGTAAGACTCGCCGCTGCCGGACTGGGGAGCGATGCGGAACAGGTGCGGCTCCATGACCGTGTTGCCCCAGGCAAGCAATTCCATGCGCACGCCCGGGCCCGCTTCCAGCACTTTGCGCTTGTCCGGAGACACCAGCCGTACGTTCGATTCCGCAGGGTCGAAAAAATCGAGGATGTTGGTCTTGTAGAACCGCGCCAGCTTGCGCAGGGTCGAAACCGATGCGCTCATGTGCGAGCGTTCCAGCGCACTCAGAAACCCCAGGGAAATGCCCACCGCCTTCGCCACCTGCCCCAGGGAAAGGCCACGTCGGAGGCGCAGCTGGCGCAGGTGCACGCCGATCGCGCTGGAAGCGCCGTTGGGCGTGGAGCGCAGCAGGCCGTCGCGCTTCAGCAGTTGTACGATGGCGGGGGCGTTCAGTCCCCGCACCTTGCGCAGGAAGCGCGCCCGCTTGAGCAGCTTCACGTCTTCCGGCGCGTAGAGTCGGTACCGGCTGGCGGTGCGGCGCGGGCGGGTAAGACCCAGGCTCTCCCAGGAGCGTATGACCGACGGGGAAACGCCGACCAGGCGCGCCACATCGCCGATTTTCAAGTAGGGTTTCTGCTTAGCCGGCTTCATGCCCAAGCTCTCACCGAATCACGGTCCGCATGTGTTTTGCGGATCAGCCGTAACGCTATTTTTTACTTGACAGTTTGCGGAGGTTACCTCTAACCTTGCGCGATTATAGCAAGGTTCGCTTCGCACGCAAGCTTTGCATTTTCAAAATCAAAACTCCACCCCGCACCACGGAGACTCCCCATGCCTTCGTCGACAGCGCGCTCCACAGCCCGTTGGCTGGTTCTCTTTTTCTGTTTCCTGTCTTCCACCTTTCTGCTGGCCCAGAGCACGGGTGGCAGAATCCTGGGCCGGGTCGCCGATCCCAGTGGAGCGGTTCTCGCCAACGTAAAGGTCTCGTTGGTGAACGAGGCAACCGGCGCCAGTCGCGAAGCCGTGACCAGCGACAGCGGGGACTACGTTCTGGTTGAAGTGCCGCCCGGCAACTACCGGGTGGAGTTCGAAGATACCGGCTTCAAGAAAAGTGTCCACAAGAATGTGGTCGTCGAAGTGAACCAGGTGGTCACGCTGAATGCCACTCTGCAAATCGGCGGCATGCAAGAAGTCGTCGAGGTAACCGCCGAGGCCCCGCTGATCGAGACCACCAGCACGCAAATGGGACACGTGGTCAACCAGCGAGCCGTCTCCCAGTTGCCCCTCAACGCCCGCGACACTTACCAGTTGCTGCAGTTGCAGCCCGGAGTGCAATCGCAGACCGGTTCCGACCTCTTCTACGGCAGCGACAATGCCGGCGTGGTTTCGGTGAATGGAGGCCGCGGACGCTCCAACAACTTCAGCGTCAACGGCGGCGACGCCAACGATCAGTTCGCCAATCTGCCGGCAGTGCAACCCACCCCGGATTCCATCGAAGAGTTTCGCGTCCTGACCAATACTTTCGATGCGGAATACGGGCGCAATTCGGGAGCCGTAGTCAACGTGGTGACCAAATCGGGCACCAACAACTTCCACGGCAACGTGTACGAGTTTTTCCGTAACAAGGTCCTGAATGCGACTGGCCCGCTGGACATCGAAAAGCCGGACTTCAAACAGAACCAGTTCGGAGGCACTTTTGGCGGCCCCATCAAGAAAGACAGGACCTTCTTTTTTGCCTCGTACGAGGGCCGGCGCATCCGGCAGGGAATTTCGTCAGACTCCATTCAGGTGCCGACGCCCGAAGAGCGCGCCGGAGACTTCTCCGGCCAGAGCGTTTTTTCCGGCACCCTGACTGACCAGACTGTAGCCGATGTGTTGAATGCCCGTGCCGGATGCTCGACTGCGGTCTCGAGCGCAGGCGGCGCTCCCATCGCGGCCGGGACGGATTTCGCAACCATTTTCCCGGGTAACATCATTCCCGCCGAGTGCATGGACCCAACCGCGGTAGACCTGATGAGTCAGTTCGTGCCCGCAGCCAATCGCCCCGATGGAACTTTCCAGACCGTTGCCGGCATTCATCAGGATCGCACCGACCAGTTCACCTTCAAATTCGACCACCGCATCAACCAGAAGCAAAACTTTTCCGGGTACTACTACTTCGACGACAGCACGTTGTTTGATCCCTATTCGCGGTTTCAGGCGGGTGGAGCTTCTGTCCTGGGTTTTGGGGCCAATACCAAAGAGCGCTACCAGCAATGGAACCTCACTCACAACTGGACCATCAGCAACACCCTGGTGAACGAGGCCCATTTCACCTATTTCCGGGAGGCGCAGAGGAATTTTCTCCACCCGGCGCGTACCAACCTGGTGCAGAACTCCTGTCTCACGGTTTCTCCGGACGCCTGCTTCAGCGACGGTACGGCAGACAATGCTACCGGCATTCATCCTCGCCTGGGCGCGAACCGGGAGGGGGTTCCTTTCGTGGACGTTTCTGGATTGTTCTCCTACGGCAATAACTTCGAAGGCGAACTTCCCCAGGTGGGGAACACCTTCCAGTGGTCGGACAGTTTGAGCTGGGTGAAGGGAAGTCACACCATCAAGTTTGGCGCTGATGTGCGCCGCCAGCGCTTTGATCAGACCCTTTATTACAACATCAACGGTCTCTACAGCTACTACGGAGGCAATCCAAACGACGTGGGCAGTGACGATCTTATGCCCAATTACCTGTTAGGACTGCCGGACAGCTTCAGCCAGGGATCGGCGCAGGTGGAGAACGTACGCAGTTCGATCTTTGCCGTGTTTGCCCAGGACAGCTGGAAGATCAAGAAGAACGTGACCCTAAACTACGGATTGCGGTGGGAGTTGTTTACTCCGCTCACCGACATCGGCAAGCACGTTCAGAGTTTCCGTCCCGGACAAGTGAGCACGATCTATCCCTGCCAGTTCACCGATCCGGTGATGATCCAGATTTTTCAGGACGCCGGCGTCGCCAATCCGGATTGCGACAACACTGGAGTTGTTCCTACGGGCTTGGTCGTTCCCGGGGACGCAGGTGTGCCTGCGGGCTTGACCACGACCTACTACAAGACGTTTGCCCCCAGGCTAGGCATTGCCTGGAGCCCGGGCGACTCGGGCAAGACCAGCATTCGCGCTGGCTGGGGCCTGTTCTACAACCCGATGGAGCAGTTGGTGCTGGAGCAGTTCAGCGCTGAGCCTCCCTTCGGCGGCAGCAACATCATCAACGCCCCTTTATTCAACACACCCTATATTCAACAGGACGGGACGCAAAAGCCCAATCCGTTCAATGGCATTCTGAATCCTCCGCGTGGGCAGCCGGTGGACTGGGCGCTCTACCGTCCTCTCCTGCTCTACGGTCAATTTCAGCCGCATCTTCGAACCCAGTATTCGGCCCAGTACAACCTGAATATCCAGCGAGAGTTGACCAAGGACATGGTTCTGCAGGTGGGCTACGTGGGGTCCCAGGGCCATCGCTTACTGGCCAGCCACGACATCAATTTCGGCAATGCCCAGTCCTGCATTGACCTGAACAACATGGCCAACATTTATGGCGATGACAATTTGGCCTGCGGTCAATTCTATGCGGACAGCGCCTTCTTCATTCCGACCGATGAAGGGGGCACGCCGACGGTCGCGCCGCCCGGCGGATTGCACCTGCCCTATGGGCCCGCTGGCTCGAGGAACATTGCGGCCGGGACGCCGATTTCGTCGGTCGCTCCCGGGGGAATCACGCTGGTCGGCCTGCGTCCCTATTCTTCTCCTAATTGCAATCCTCTTACTGGAACCGGATGCCCGCAGGATGGCACGCCGGTATTCTCGAGCATCTTCGCCGAAGACACGATTGCCAATTCCAACTACAACTCGCTGCAGGTTTCCCTGGAGAAGCGCTTCTCGCACGGAGTGCAGGCCCAGTTGGCCTATACCTTCAGCAAGTCGTTCGATCAGGCCTCCAGTTTTGAAGGCGAATTGAATCCGCTCGACCCGCACGGGACCTATTCCCTGTCCCAGTTCGACGCCCGGCACCGTCTGGTGCTCAGCTACGTGTGGCAACTGCCGATTCCCAAGTATTCAGGGTTTGCCGGGAAAGCGCTCAACGGCTGGGACGTTTCGGGTATTTACACCTACCAGTCGGGATTCCCCATTCGCATCACTTCGTCGGCTGACAACGAACTGATGTACAGCGCATTCTTCGAATATCCGGGCGAGCCCAATCAACTGGCGCCGTTCCGCAGAACAGACCCGAAAACGACGGGCGGATACTGGTTCGATCCCAATAGTTTTACGGAAAATGCTTCTGACGATACCGAACCCCCATGTTCCGCCGGCGCCGTGTTCAATTGTTACGATCCGAGCCTGTTTGGCCAGATCGGGAACGCCAAGCGCACAATCTGCTGCGGTCCCCCGGTTAACAACGTGGACTTTGCCTTACACAAGGTGCTGCCGGTGGGAGAGAACAAGCGCTTTGAGTTCCGGGCAGAGTTTTTCAACCTCTTCAACCATGCGCAGTTCAATAATCCGGACGGCAGCACGACCGACGGTTCGGATTTTGGCCGCATCCTGCGGGCCAAGCAACCGCGCCTGATTCAGTTGGCCTTGAAGTTCTACTTCTAGCGCGAAAGCGGTAGAGTAGAGGCAGCTTTCAAACCCGGGCGGCTGCGGTCGCCCGGGCATTCTAATGGCCGCGATCCGAGCGGCTTGAGCCATTTCTGGAGACCCGATGTACCCCGCACTGCAGCAAGAACTCGATACTTTCGAGCGCCGCACGCCGAAATCCGCCATTGCCCACAAGAAAAACCTCAAGCGTATTCCGCTGGGAGTGGCCAGCAACTATCGCGCTTACGATCCCTACCCGATTTTTGTCAAAGAAGGGCATGGCAGCAAATTCCGCGACCTCGACGGCAACGAATACATTGACCACAACCTTTGCTTCGGCGCGCTCATGGCCGGACATTGCCATCCCGCCGTCATGAAGGCGGTGGAAAAGCGTCTCAGCACCGGCACCATGTTCGGCATGCCCCACGACATGGAATGGGAACTGGCGGAAGAGATTTGCAACCGCTATCCGGTCGAAATGGTGCGTTTCGGCAACAGCGGTACGGAAGCCACCATGCACGCCGTCCGCCTGGCTCGTGCCGCCACGGGGCGCGACAAGATCGTGAAATTTGAAGGCGCGTACCACGGCTTGCACGATTCCGCGCTGGTCAGCGTGAAGCCCCACGCCCCCGACTACGGCGATGTGAAAGCTCCTACTTCCGTCCCGGGTGGACTCGGCGTGCCAAAATCTGCGGTGGCCAACGTTCTCATCGCAACTTTCAACGATCTGGCCAGCGTCGAACTGCGCTTCAAGCAGAATCCCGGCGAGATCGCCGCGATCATTCTCGAACCGATTCTGATGAACGTTGGCTTGTGCATGCCGCAGTCGGGATTTCTTGAGGGGCTGCGTGAGATTTGCACCAGAAATGGCGCGCTCCTGATCTTCGACGAAGTGAAGACGGGCGCGAAGCTGGGATGGGGCGGCGCCTCCGAATATTTCGGAGTGAAGCCCGATCTGATCTGTCTGGCAAAGTCAATCGGCGGCGGCTTGCCTCTGGCGGCTTTTGGCGCGCACCCATCGGTCATGGACCTGATATCGCAGCACAAGGTTTTTCACGGCGGCACCTACAACACCAATCCGGTTTCGATGGCGGCAGGCCTGGCCACGTTTCGCGAGGTGCTTACCCGGGAGAACTATGCCCACGTGGACAAGCTCAGCAAGAAGCTGACCGAAGGCTACAAGAAGATCGTTTCCAAGTCAGGATTGCAGGGATACATTGCGAGCGCCGGGGCCAACGGTGCATTGATGCTTTATCCCAAGGAGATTCGCAACTATCGAGACTGGGAAGCCATCGACACCGACCTCTGGCGGCACTACTGGTTTGCCATGGTCAACCGTGGAGTAATGGCGCAACCTTACTGGTGGGATGAGCAGTGGACCATTTCCGTGCAGCACACCGAGGCCGATATCGAGAAGCATCTGGCTGCTTTTGAAGACGTGGCTCCGGCGCTGGCCAAGGCACAGCAGGAACGGGTCGGCGAAGTAGTGGCAGTAGCGCATTAGTCGCAATGGAGCGACGGGCGTCCTCACCCGTCTGACATTGGCGATGGGTGCGGGCGAGGACGCCCGTACCTGCATCGAATCGAGGATAGATTGTCCGCGAACGATCCTGCGCAGCCTCACCTCAAACGCGTGCTTGGACGCGCGGACCTGGTGCTGCTCTTCGTGGTGGCTATTTTCAATCTGAATGTGGTCCCGTCGATTGCGGCCAATGGCGGGGTCACCGTCTGGCTGTGGATCATATCGCTGGTGTTGTTCTTCTGGCCCCAGGGCATCGCCGTCATTGAACTGGCCCACCGCTATCCCGGAGAAGGTGGCGTGTACCTGTGGGCCAAGGAAGTGTTTGGCGACTTCCACGGCTTCCTGTCGGGCTGGTGCTACTGGACTAACAACATGCTGTACGTCCCGACCGTGATGCTGTATTTCGTCGGCGTATCGGTTTTTGTTCTCGGGGGGAATCATCAAGCGCTGGCGGACAACAAAATGTTTGCCCTCGTAGTATCACTGGCGCTGCTGATCGTTCTGGTGGTACTCAACATTGTCGGACTGGGTGTGGGGAAATGGGTCAACAATCTGGGCGGCATCGGAACCGGTGTGGCCGCGGCCGCGTTGATCGGCCTGGGACTTGTAATCTGGGTGAAGTTTGGCACCACCGTGAGCGCGGCGGATTTCCGGATCCCGGCGAATCCCCGCTTCGTGCTGAACTCTTTTGGCGTAATTTGCTTCGGACTGGTGGGTCTGGAACTGGCCTCCGTGATGGGCGACGAGATCCAGGATCCGCAGCGGACCTTGCCGGGCGCAGTAGCCTGGGGCGGAGTGCTCTCCGGCCTGTTGTATATCGGGGCTACGCTGACTCTGCTGATTGCCGTGAGCAAAGACCAGATCAGCGTTCTACAGGGCATCGTGCAAGCCGTGGGCGCCATGGCCGAAAGAGTGGGCGCAGGCTGGATTCTCGCGCCCTTTGCCCTGCTCCTGAGTTTTTCCATCGCCGGAATCGGCTCGGCCTGGTTGGGGGGCTCCGCCCGCATTCCCTTCGTGGCAGGGCTCGATTCCTATATGCCGGCATGGATGGCGAAAGTGCATCCGCGTTACGCGACTCCGTATGTGGCGCTCATCGTTCATGCCGCGGTTTCCATGGTGCTGATCGTGATGAATTTCATCGGCGCCGGAGTGCAGGAAACTTTTCAGAAAATGCTGTCGCTCGCAGTGGTGCTGCAATTGATACCGTTTCTATATATGTTTGGGGCGCTGATCAAACTCGCGCTCGACAGTTCCGCGGGGCAGGGCCATTACAGCAAAACGACCCTGGTTCTCGCCGGTAGCAGCGGCCTGCTGACCACGACCCTGGGAATCGTGCTGGTATTTTTCCCGGCACAGCAGATCAGTTCGTTGTGGTCGTACGAAGTGTGGATGTTTGGAGGTACGCTGTTCTTCATCGGGATGGCGGCATTTTTGTTTTATGTATACGGCCGACGCAAGGCGCTTAGAGCCAGCAATGTAGGCGCGGGCGTCCCGCCCGTGCAGCCGAGCGAAGCTCGGCAGTGACTCGACGCAGCAGGAGGACCCATGCCTGGCGGAGTGAAAACCGACGTACGCACCTATCAGCTGTACATCAATGGCGAGTGGGTGGGAAGCAAGTCCAACAAGACTATTCCGGTTTGCGATCCCGCCAGCGAAGAAGTGATCGCGCAGGTTCCGGACGCCAATGCCGATGACGTAAACCGCGCCGTTGCCGCCGCCAAAGCCGCGTTTGAGCATGGTCCCTGGGCGACCACAACCGCCCAGGAACGCGGCCGTGTGCTGTTCCGTCTCGCGGAAAAGATTCGCCAGAACACGGCCATGCTGGCGGAACTGGAGTCCCGCAACACCGGCAAGCCGATCGTCGAAGCGGAATATGACATTACGGACGTAGCCACCTGCTTTGAGTACTACGGCGGCCTGGCGACAAAAATTCTCGGCTATGTGAACCCGGTCCCCGACAACGCCATGAGCCTCACCCTCAAGGAACCAATCGGAGTCGCGGGACAGATCATTCCGTGGAATTATCCGCTGCTGATGGCGGCCTGGAAGCTGGCGCCGGCGCTGGCCGCGGGCTGCACCTGCGTGCTGAAGCCGGCCGAGCAGACTCCGATTACAGCACTGGAAATGGCGAACTGGCTGGCCGAGGTTGGCTTGCCTCCGGGCGTGGTCAACATCATCACCGGCTTCGGTGAGACTTGCGGCGCGCCGCTGGTGCAGCATCCTGACGTCAACAAGATCGCTTTTACGGGCAGCGCGGCGGTGGGCAAGATCATCGTCAAGCAGGCCGCGGACACAGTCAAACGCGTGACCCTCGAGCTCGGCGGCAAGTCGCCCAACATTTTCTTCGCGGATGCGGATTTCGAGGCCGCCATCGACGGCGCGCTTTTTGGCGTCTTCATCAATCAGGGCGAAGTCTGTTCCGCCGGCAGCCGTATTCTGGTGCAGAAGCCGATCTACAAGAAATTTGTCGATGCCATGGCGGCCAAAGCCAAGACCATCAAGCTGGGCGCGCCTCTCGATCGGGACACGAAAATGGGTCCGCTGGTGAGCAAGGAGCAATACGACCGGGTGCGCTCCTATCAGGAAGTGGGAAAAAAGGAAGCCAAGCTCGCAGCCGGCGGCGGACGCGCCGAAAAGTTTACCAAGGGTTACTACATCGAACCTACGATTTTTTACGATCTCGACAACAGCGCCCGCATTGCCCGCGAAGAAATTTTCGGGCCGGTGGCCGCCGTGATCCCGTTCGAAGACGAAAAAGACGCGGTGAAAATCGCCAACGACTCTCCCTACGGCCTGGCCGCGGCGGTCTGGACGCGGGACATCTTCAAGGCGTTCCGTACGGTGAAGGCCCTGCGCGCCGGCATCGTGTGGGTCAACCATATGCAGCCGACCTATGTGGAAGCGCCCTGGGGCGGATACAAGCAATCCGGCTTCGGACGCGAGCTGGGACCATGGGGGATCGAAGAATATCTCGAAACCAAGCAGGTACACATCAACCTGAATGAGGCCCCGATCGGCTGGTACTGAGAAGAGCCGTCGTTGGTCGTTGGTCGTTGGCCAAACGAATAACAAGAGGTCAACGGCCGAAGACCAACCGCCAAAGACGATTTTGAGAATTGACATGGCAACGATTCAACTGCACACCGCGATTCCCGGACCGAAATCGAAAGCGCTGGCTGCCCGCCGTGCTGGCGCCATTCCGCGCGGCCTTTCCATTGGCACACCGGTCTACGTTGCCAAGACGGAAGATGCCTGGCTCGAGGATGTCGACGGCAACCGCTACCTGGATTTTGCCGGCGGCATCGGTTGTCTAAACGTGGGGCATCGTCGCGAGCCTGTCGTCACGGCCGTCAAAAATCAGCTCGATCGCTTTCTCCACACCTGTATCCAGGTGACGCCCTACGAGGAATACGTTCGGCTCGCCGAGCGGATGAATCAGGCTACGCCGGGCAAGTTCCCCAAGAAGACGCTGTTCGTGAATAGCGGGGCCGAAGCGGTTGAGAATGCAGTCAAGATTGCCCGTGCACATACCGGACGATCCGGCATCATCGCCTTTGAAGATGCCTTCCACGGTCGCACCATGATGACGCTGGCGCTGACCAGCAAAACCCATCCCTACAAAGCAGGCTTCGCTCCTTTTCCGGGGGACGTTTACCGCATTCCCTATGCCTACTGCTATCGCTGCTCGTATTCGTTGAAGTATCCGTCGTGCGACCTGTTTTGCGCCCGCCATCTGGAAGACACTTTCAAGCGGGTGGTCGCAGCGGAGGATGTTGCGGCTGTAATTGCCGAGCCTGTGCTGGGCGAGGGTGGGTTTGTCGTCCCTCCTCCAGATTTTTTCCGAGTGTTGATGGAGATTTGCCACAAGCACGGTGTGCTCTTTATTGCCGATGAGGTGCAGAGTGGCTTCGGACGTACCGGCCGCCTTTTTGCCAGCGAGTACTACGGCATTGAACCGGATATCATCGTGACCGCAAAATCGCTCGGCGGGGGCCTTCCGCTCGCTGCTATCACCGGCCGCGCCGAAATCATGGACGCGCCCGGCCCCGGCGGACTGGGCGGCACGTTCGCAGGCAATCCCCTTTCCTGCGCCGCCGCGCTTGCCGTGCTGGATATTTTTGAGCAGGAGAATCTGCTGGCTCGCGCCAACGCGCTGGGCGAGCGCTTCCAGAAGCGGGCGCGGCAGTGGCAGAAGCGCTGGCAGCTTGTCGGGGATGTCCGGGGCTTGGGCGGAATGCAGGCCATCGAGTTGGTACGGTCGGCGGACAAGCGTGAACCGGCGGCGGAGGAAACAAAAGAAATCACGCGCTACTGTTATGAGCACGGCCTGATCACGATTACGGCCGGTTCCTATTCCAATGTGGTGCGCGTGCTGGTGCCCCTGGTGATCACTGACCAGCAGATGGACGAGGGGCTGGATGTGCTGGAGTCCGCGCTTCAGATGGTGTGTGAAAAAAAAGGTGCTGTAGCCCAACCGGTTTAGGCTGTGTTCTGTGTGGTCGCGGGCGACTCGCCCGCGAGGCGGAGGGCGAGACGCCCTCCGGACAGCCGGCCGAGCCGCCCTGAGCGCAGTCGAAGGGCCGGCGCTACAATATACTTGGGATAAATTCATGACTGTTGCAACCGCGACTCTGACCAAAGTTCCCAACTACGTTAACGGGCAGTGGGTCGATTCCAAAGCCACCGAATGGCTTGACGTCATCAACCCGGCCACGGGCGAGGTAATCGCCCAGACCCCCCTTTCCGATGCCGCTGAAGTGGCGGCCGCGATTGAGGCTGCGGCGTCCGCTTTTCCGGAATGGCGGCGCACGCCTGCCGAAGATCGTATTCAGCCGCTGTTCAAGCTGAAGCATATCCTCGAAGACCAGATCGAGGATCTGGCCCGCGTCCTCACTCAGGAGAATGGCAAGACCTTCACCGAGGCCAAGGCTGAATTGCGCCGTGCCATCGAAAACGTGGAGGTCGCCTGCGGGATTCCCACCATGATGCAGGGCTACAACCTCGAAGATGTGGCCCGCGGCATCGACGAGATGATGATCCGGCAGCCGCTGGGTGTGGTGACCGCGATCGTTCCGTTTAATTTTCCGGGAATGATTCCGTTCTGGTTCCTGCCCTACGCCATCGCCACTGGAAACACTTTTGTTCTAAAGCCGTCGGAGCGGGTGCCGCTCACCATGAAGCGGGCATTTGAATTGATGGAGAACATAGGGCTGCCTAAAGGCGTAGTCAATCTGGTGAACGGCGGCAAAAATGCCGTTAACGCGCTGCTCGATCATCCCAAGGTGCGGGCCATCAGTTTTGTCGGTTCGACACCGGTAGCTCGATACGTGTACGCCAGGGCGGGAGCGAACGGGAAGCGCGCGCAATGCCAGGGCGGGGCCAAGAACCACGTCATCGTCTTGCCGGATGCCGACATGAAGATGACCACGCAAATCATCGGCGACAGCGCTTTCGGATGTGCCGGGCAGCGTTGCCTGGCGGTTTCCGTGGCGGTGACGGTTGGGGAAGCGCAAAAAACCTTTCGTGATTCGATTACCGAGGCGGCTGCGTCATTGCGCGTGGGCAATGGTCTCGACGAGGGCGTGCAGATGGGCCCTGTGATCACGCCGCTGAGCAAGTCTCGAGTCGAGACCTTGATCGCGACTGGCGAAAAGCAGGGCGCCAAGGTCCTGCTCGACGGGCGCAACCCGCGCATTCCGAAGGGCGATGCCGGCAACTTCGTGAAGCCGACCGTTCTCGACGCCGTGCCCGCCAGCAGTGAGCTGACCGAAACCGAAATCTTCGGTCCGGTGCTCAGCCTGGTCCACGCCAACGACCTGGACGAGGCGCTCGCCTTCCTGGAGCGCAGCCCATACGGCAACCAGGCGTCCCTTTTCACATCAAGCGGGGCCGCAGCACGCCGCTTCCGCTATGAAGCTCCGGCGGGCAATATCGGCATCAATATTGGCGTAGCGGCGCCCATGGCGTATTTCCCGTTTAGCGGCTGGAAAGACAGCTTTTTCGGCATCATGCACGCGCAGGGACACGACGCCATCGAGTTCTATACCGAAAAGAAGATTGTGGTCGAACGCTGGGCGAAAGACCATTCGCGAAAATTTTAGATTTGGCACGATCATGTAGGGGCGTGCACCCGCCCGTCCGGCAGCGTCCGGCCTGCGCAGAGACCACTAAGAGGAATTTATGTCCGACACCATCCAGAAATACAAAGACTACGTGATGACTGGCTTCATGAAGTCAGTCGTGCCCATTGTGATCGACAAAGCGAGTGGCGTTACCGTCACCGATATCGACGGGCGCGAGTATCTCGATTGCTTCTCGGGCATCTCCGTGGTCAACGCCGGCCACTGCAACCCTAACGTGATCGCGGCGGCCAAGGCGCAGATGGACAAGCTGGTCCACTGCTCGTCATACATCTACCATGTGCAGCCAGTCGCGGACCTGGCGGAAAAGATGGCTCACATCGCGCCACGCGGTTTGAGCAAGACATTTTTCGGAAACAGCGGCGCCGAAGCCATCGAGGGCGCCATGAAGCTGGCCCGACTGTACACGGGCAAGCATGAATTCATCGCGCTCCACGCCAGCTTTCACGGACGCAGCTGGGGCGCGCTCAGCATCACCGGTAACATGGGGCGCAAGAAGCGCGGCGGGCCTTATGCCGCCGGTGTGACCTTTGCGCCGGCGCCTTATGCCTATCGTTCGCAGTGGCCGCACGATCCAGAGGAATGCGGACGGCAGTGTGCCCAGGCCATTGAAGACGTGATCCGGTTTACTACCGCCGATGACGTGGCTGCATTCATCGCGGAACCCGTGATGGGTGAAGGCGGAATCATTGTTCCCCCGCCCAACTATTTCAAGGAAGTGAAGAAAGTTCTAGACCGGCACGGCATCCTGTTTATAGCCGACGAAGTCCAATCTGGTTTCGGCCGCACCGGAAAAATGTTTGCCATTGAACACTACGGTGTCGAACCCGACATTCTGGTGACGGCGAAGGGAATCGCGGACGGTTTTCCGCTGAGCGCGTTTACCACGCGTGCTGAAATTGCCGCTGCCTACCGGCCCGGCGATCATCTGTCGACTTTTGGCGGCAATCCAGTCTCTTGCGCCGCCGCGCTGGCCAACATCGGGTACCTGGAGAAGGAAGATCTTCCAGGCCGCGCCACGGAGACCGGCAATTACGCCATGGCCAAGCTGCGCGAGTTGCAGAAAGATAATCCACTGATCGGCGAAGTGCGAGGCTTGGGGCTGATGATCGGCGTCGAGCTGGTCAAGGATGGGAAGCTTACGCCGGCCACTTCCGAAGCGGAAGGGATTCGCGACGGGTTGCTGCGCCAGGGCGTACTGGTGGGTGTGGGTGGTGTCTATGGCAACGTCATACGCTTCCAGCCTCCACTGATCATCACTCGGCCGCAAATCGATCGGGCGATCGAGGCCTTCGCGACGGTGGTGCAGGAAGTGGCCCTGCCCGCCCACGTGTAGCGACTGGGCGCTGTTTCGTCCTCAACTCACGGTTGAGGCTTCTTTCCGGTCGCCATTTTTTTCCGCGCTTCAGAGACCACATAGACCATCAGAATTCCCAGTTCCGGTTCGATGGGATGACGATAGCGCGGATGGGGAAAAACTGCGTAGTACACCATCGGGTAGGACAGGATCAGCCAGAGGAACAGCCAGGCCCCAGGATTCCGCTGCCGCAGCGCCCGCCCCAGTCCCCAGATAGCCAGCACCGAGGAAGCCAGGAAAACCGAATTTTTTATGGGAGCCAGTGACGGGATTTCCGACAATCGGGGAACACCGCCCCAGTAGTAGATGAAGCGCTTCATGCAAAGGCCGAGGAAACGTGGATAATCTTCGCGAATGAAGGCCACCGCCTCGCGCTGGCGCTCGGCCACGTAGGCGACCTCGCCCATCTGGCGGTAGCGCCGCATCTGGTAAACGTTTTGAGTGGGATGCAGATACTCTCTCCAGGTCCCGTCGGCCCCGGGACCATTCCCGATGCGCAACTCGGCGCCGAAGTTCGAGCGTAGAGACATGACTCCCAGAACCCTATGATTCCGCGCCAGCCACGGGGCGATGCAGGCCACGAACACCAGCGCCGATAGCGCAACCCCAGCCAGCGACCCCTTGCCCCCCTTCCAGCGCCGGTACCATGCCCAGAGTCCTGAGGCAGGCAGAAAGGCCAGCAGGGAAGTGTTGGCCAGCGCCGCGATTCCCCAGAGCAACCCGAACTGGAGCCACGGTAAAAGTCCGTCCCTCTCTTCCAGTTCGAGCGACAGCCAGAAGAGCAGCGCAAGCAACAACGCTGCCAGGCTGGTCTCCCACACCCACCGCGTGCACCAGTACATTACCGGCGGCAGCACCGCCCACAGCCAGCCGGTCCACACCGCCAGTTTTTCGGAGAAACATCGTTTGGTAATCAGGAAAACAGGAATACAAGTCAGCGCGGAAAAGATGCTGTTGATGCTGAGCAGCACCAGCGCCGAGGCGTGGGTGTAAATCCCGAACAATTTGAAAACTCCAGCAATGAGAAACGGATAAAGTGGCGGCTCCCAGGCGGTCGGCCCGGTGGTCCCGCTAAACGGATTGCTGAAACCCTGCCCCTGCGCGAGGGAGCGTCCGATGCGGCCCATTTCCCAGCCAAAGCTGAAGTTGTGGTCAAAAGTCTTGAACTTGTAGGTGTGGGCGACGACGATCCAGCCAAAACGCAGGCCGAAAGCGACAACCACCATCCAGAAGAAAGATGTGCGCGCTTTGCTCCACCAACGGCTGAAGGGGTCCCGGCTGTTCGTGGCTGTCGGGGGAATCGTCGAGGCGGCATCAGCCATGGTTTGCCCAGCAGGATTCCGGGCAGTTCCATTTGTAGCTGATACGGCTGAGACCGGCAACAGCGGATTGGCGCCGCCGCACGAGCGCGGACGCTCGCGCCCACATTTGTCCAGCCGTTGAAGAACCGGGGCAGGACGCATATATTTGTATCGGGATGCTCTCCGCTTTTCCGCGGGGATCGAGGACACCTCATGGGCTGGCTGCAGAACAAGTTCGAAAAGAATTTCATGATTACCACCGTGGACTACGTGTTCAACTGGGCGCGTAAGTCGGCGGTGTGGCCGATGACGTTTGGGCTGGCCTGTTGCGCCATCGAGATGATTGCCTCTTCGACGGCGCGCTTTGATATTGCCCGCTTCGGCTCCGAAGTCTTCCGTCCCAGCCCGCGGCAGAGCGACCTGATGATCGTGGCCGGGACGGTCACGTTGAAGATGGCCCCGGTTGTAAAACGTATCTACGACCAGATGCCCGATCCCAAGTGGGTGATTTCGATGGGCGCCTGCTCTTCGGTAGGCGGTCCGTTCAATACGTACGCTGTACTGCAGGGCGTGGACAAGATCGTTCCCACGGACGTGTATGTGATCGGCTGCCCGCCCCGCCCCGAGAATCTGTTCTATGCGCTGCTCAAGCTGCAGGACAAGATCGATCAGATGTCGCTGGCCAAGCGGCCCACCGAAGTCCGGCTCGACCCCAACATGGTGGAGAATTTCAAGCGCCAGGTGATGATCGCGCAGACGTTGCAGCCGAAATAGTCGCCGGTCACACAACCCACGTGGGGACAGCCGCCCCGGCTGGCGTGGCCGAGCGCAGTTTGGCAGTGTATTTTCGTCATTCTGAAAGGTCCAATGTCGAACTTTGTAAAGCTGGCTGCTCAATCCGAACTTCCCTCCGAGGGCGAAGCGAAGGAACTTTCCCTGGGCGATAAGGTCATCTGCGTTGCAAACGTGAACGGAACCATCTCCGCTATGGATAACGTCTGCCTGCACCAGGGCGGTCCGTTGGGACAAGGTGTGATTGAGGGAGGCAAAGTAGTCTGTCCGTGGCACGGCTGGCAATGGGACCCTCAAACGGGCCAGGCGGGGCAGAACCCGGGAGCTAGAGTTGCCGTCTATCCGTTGAAAATGGAAAGCGGCGACGTGATGATAGAAATGTAGGCGCGAGCGTCCCGCTCGTGCGTCCGTGCCACTGACCTGCACGAGCGAGACGCTGGCGCCCACATTTAACCCAGGAAACGGACGAATTTGTCCGACTGGTTGTCGAATCCGGGGAACACCTGATTCAGCGCCTGATTCCCCAGATGCCGGTCCACGGCTTCGCCGAGCACCCGGCGGAAATCCGTGGTCACTGCAAGGTCTCTTCCTTCGTGAAGCTGGGACGGGTCGAGGCCGGGCCACGGCCCGTACACCTTGCCGCCTTTCACCGGTCCGCCCATCACGAACATAACGTTGGCGTGGCCGTGATCGGTGCCGCGGTTGCCGTTCTCGCGGGCGGTGCGGCCGAATTCCGACATGGTGACGACCACGGTGTCTTCGGCCAGGTCTCCGAGATCGGTCCAGAAAGCGCCGAGAGATTGGGCAAACTCGCGCAGCACATTCGCGATTTGTCCCTGCGTGCTGCCTTCGTTGACGTGATGGTCCCAGCCGCCGATATCGGCGAATGCCACTTGCACCCCCAGGTTGGCCTTGATGAGCTGGGAGAGTTGTTTGAGGCTGTTGCCGAAACGTCCCCGGGGATAATCCGCCCCGGCTGCCGGCTGGTATTTCGCCGGGTTGGCCGCCTTCAGCATCTTTACTGCTTCGAAAGTTTCCTGGCCGCTGCCATGCAAGACCGAATCCACAGAGTTCGCATACATCGCTTCAAAAGTGTTAGAGACAGGCGCTGCGTTGAGGTTGCCACCTCCCACGCCAAACTCGTTGATGTTGTTCACCGCCACGGCGGGTTCGGGCCCGGCAAGAATTCTCGGCAAAGACGGGCCCAGGCCGATGGCGCGAAACGCAGACTTGTCCAGGGGCGCCGGCAGAGAGCGCAAGCTGCGATTGAGCCAGCCGTCCTCGGTGGCCTTGATGCCGGGCGTACCGGACTCCATAAAGTCCTGGGCATCGAAGTGGGAACGGCTCGGGTCAGGAGAACCAGCCGCATGCACGATGGCCAGGTGGCGCTCATTCCACAACGGCTGGAAAGCGGACATGGCGGGATGCAGTCCAAAGAAGCCGTCCAGATCGATCACCGCGTTGCGCGGGATATTGATGGACGGCCGCATGGCGTAGTAAGCCTGCTCACCGTGCGGGATCACGATATTCAGGCCATCGGCCGCGCCCCGCTGGAAGATGACCACCAGCCGCTTGTTGCCGGCTCCGGCTTCGACGGCCGAGAAAGCGGCGCGCGTAAGAAAGCTCGGGACAGCGGCGGTCCCCACAACCGCCAACGCACCATTGCGAAGAAATACTCTGCGAGAAAACATGAGACAGCTCCTGGCTTCCAGCTAACCGCGACGGCCAACGAACAACGGCCAACGACCAACGACCAACGACCAACTTCTATCTTCTCTGAAACTCCGGCGATCCTAACAACAGGCCCGCAATAGCGCTCGTGTTCGGCGGACGAACCGGGTCATCCAGTCGGCGCTGGCTGATTTTCGGATCGTTCATCTGCGCGGCGATGGTCTCGTGCGTTTGCCTGGACACATCGCCTGCAAGCAAGCTATTTTCCAGCCTCGTTAGCGTGCCTTGTGGATCCGCGGGCAAAGGGCTGGCGCCAAGCATCTGACCCTGGTCCACCTGAACGCCTCTGAGCTTTCCCGCGGTCAGCGCCAACGCGAAGTTCATTCGCCCCAGGAGTGCCGATGAATTTACCCAGGCATCGGCCTTCATCGAATAACCCGTCGGCGGCTGCATGCCGTAAAGCGGCATGCCCAGATTTTGCAGCTGCCGGGCGAGCGGCAAGGCGTCGCCGACTTCGGCGCCGCTGGCCCGCACCGCTGAGACCACAAACTCGAAAGGAGTTTTCACTTTAGCGCGATAGGATTCGGCTGCCCAAAATTCCGGCGAACCGAACATGGTCTTCAGCACTTCGCGAATGTCGCCATCTTTTTTCAAGAAGGTTTGTGTCATGCGGTCGATCAGGGCTGGAGGCGGATCGTCCGAGACAAAACGCATCGCCAGCTTGGTCGAGATGAACTTTGCGGTGGAGGGATGGCGGGCCAGAATATGCAGCAGCTCGCGCCCTTCCTTCTCCCCGCCCGATTTGATGCGATGCCCGAGCACGTGCTTGTCCCCGGGCTCGTGCATCCGTTCCTCAAAGACGAAACCGCCGCCCTGCCTGGGTTGCTTCAGGGTCCAGCCGGTCAGGACGCGAGCCACTTCCGTGACGTCCTTCTGGGTGTAGCCGCCATTCACGCCGAGAGTGTGCAGCTCCATCAGTTCTCTGCCATAGTTCTCGTTCAGACCGCTGCGCCTATTCTTGGCCTGTTTGACCGGAGCAGGACGGCGCGGTCGAGGGCGCCCACGCCAGTTGTAGTTGTTATTGCGCCGGGGAATACCGTTGGCGAAATCCGAATCCGGTCCCACACTCAGCCAGTTATCAAGGTAGAAAAGCATGGCCGGACTCTGCGCGGTTGCCACGAGCAGGTCTTCAAACTTGCCCATGGCGCGCGGACGGATGACATCGCGCTCATAGCTGGTCAGAAGGTAGCGGTCAGCGCCTTTCCCGATAAACACATTGAAGTGATTAAACCAGAAGTCCGTCATCACTTCCTCAAGCTGGCGGTCGCTGTAAATGGCGCGCAACAGCTTGCCCTGGACCAGTTCACTGGTTACAACTTGCTGCGGATTGTTAAGCGCCAGCAGAGTTTCGCGCTGCTGAGGCTTCATGCCCTCCATGAACTGGTCGCGCTTCTCGCCCTTGAGCGATGTTCCAATGGCACGCTGGTCCTGGGGCGACATCTTGAGAATCGCGTTCATACGCTGATCAGGCGGCAAGTCGAGCATGTCCTCCGCTTTGAGATCGGCGTAGAGACGGTCCTCGCGACGCCGGGCTTGTTCCTGGTCGCTCATCTGGATTGATTTTCCGGAAGCCCCGGCAGCCGACGGGTCCGTGTTCGCGGCTTCCTCTTTCTGCTCTTTTTTTTCCTGATAGCGTTCCAGTTGCGCTTCATAGACAGCGTGCCGGGCGGAGCCGGAAGGCATCGACTGCTTGCCTTCAGCGATGGCCTTGATCACTTGCGGAGGCGGAAAATTCTCCACGATCTCGCGCGTGTTCATGCGCAACGTGCGCAACGGTTCGAGGCGGGCCTCGAGAGCGTGATCGTCGATCTTTTCGGGATGTAATTGCTGATCAATCCACTTGTCCACGCCCATCGCCGCAACTCTCTTGACATCGCCGGGGCGTGGCCCAAAGGCCAGGCGGTTGAGCGCGTGCAGTGCACGTTTTTGCTCATCCATCGGGGTGGCGGCAGAATCCCGCTTGTCTTTCTTGGCTATGGCGAGCGGAACGGTTGCTGCCAACCCCAAGGCCAATACCGTAGTCAGAAGACCGATTTTTGATCGCAAGAGATTCATGCGGACTGCATGTTCAGGCCGAGAGGTGCTTGAGTATTGCTAACCCGGGGAAGCAGAAAAGTTGCTGGGCGGGAAAGTTATTCCCGTTCAATCTGGCGGCCTTGCTAAGCTGGGCAGACGGCTTTCGAGCGTCAATGTCAATTTGCCTAAATGCATATAGGACAATAAGTTAAGCCGCGGGAGCTGGGTATTTTCTTGCGCCACAACTTAGGTCAGGTACAAGCGACCATGGGTTACTTTGTGTTGCAGGGTGGCAGCCAGTTGGTCGATGTCCCCGGCGGCGATGTTAACGGCCATGCGGTCTTGGAGGAATGGGACGCGATTGCTGCCGACTGAGTCGCGCCGGATTTGCAGAAGCAGTCCGTGGACGGCATGGGGGTCAAACTTCAGCGGGGAAAGGCGGACGATCTCACTGAGGGTATTGCCGACCGAGAGCGGTTCGCGATAGGGCCGCTCGCTGGTCATGGCGTCGAAAGTGTCGGCCAGCCCGATGATCCGCACTGGCATGGCGACCTCCTCCATCATCAGCCCGTCCGGATATCCCGTGCCGTCGCCCCGCTCGTGGTGGGAACGGACAATTTCCGGAATGCGTGGCCAGGGAAACTCTACGCCGCTGACGATCTGATGTCCGACCACCGTGTGGTCCGCCATTTCGCGGAACTCTTCGGCGTCGAGAGAAGAGGGCTTGCCGAACAGACGCTTATCCACCGCGACTTTGCCGATATCGTGCAGGTAGCCGGCGGAACGCAGAGCAGCCACGTCGTTGGGTTCCATGCCCATGGCTTCTCCGATGGCCGAGGCATAACGCCCCACCCGCAAAGAGTGGCCGTGAATGTTCACATGCTTCACGTCGATAGCGGTGGCGAAGGCTTCGAGCGCCGTGTCATAAAAACCGTGGAGAGAAGCCAGCAGACGCAGGTTCTCGGAGACACGCTGTGCCAAAGTCTGCGACAGGACGTGGTTCTGCATGGCAATCGCGACGTAATTGCACAGCAGGTCGAGTGCTCCTAGTTCTTCGCCGTCGAAGAGGGCGTCGCCCTCGCGCCGGCCCAGCGCCACGAGGCCCACAAGCTTTCCACCGACTTTCAGCGGGGCGATGCACTTGAACAGTTCAGGCGCTACGTTCCCGTTTGAACTCAGGAAGGTTTCATACGAACCCGGGTTGAGGACGATCGGGCCGCGCGCGGAAGCGAGGGCATGAACGTGCTTCGGCAACAACGGCATGATGGCAGGTTCGGGCATCAAGGCGAAGCCTTCGGAGGCCACGGAGGAAAGCATGGAAGGCTTGTCGCTGAAAGTAAAGAGCACGGCTTCGCGCGCGCCGCCGGCCTGGAGCAACGCCGAAACCATGGCCCGCGCGGTCTGCGGAAACTCACGCTCCGCCGTCATCTCAGGGCCGAGATCAGACAGAGCTTCCACAGTTCGCAGCAGCCGCCGCAAATTATTTTTCTGCACAGCCACGCACGGATGCGGGCAAAAGACCAGAGCAGAAAAAGAGTAGCATGCGGCGAAACCGCGGGATACGGAGCTTGTTGGTTAGTTTGGTGCTAGGAAGAGGTCGAACCTGCGGGCTCAGCCTGGTACACACAGCCTGGTACACACAGCTTGGTTCACACAAGCTGGCTCCATGAACAACTCTGTCATCCCGACCGGAGCGAAGCGAAGCTGAGCAGAGTGGAGGGACCCGCTGTCCCCAAAACCTCCAACTCTCCTTTCATGCAGGAACTAGAAATGCGTCCGCAACTCGGAGAATTTTTCCACCACCAGCAACTGTCTTGGCGGTTCCACCGAATCCACTTCCTCGTGTTCCAGGACCCAGGTGGCGCCATGGGGGACGAACACGGCGTTCAGCCCCGCAGCCAGAGCGGGGTTGATATCGGATTTAGGACTGTTGCCCACCATCCAGGTAGCATCGGGCGCCAAGTCGTATTTCGAAACGACTGAGACATAGGTGGAAACATCCTTCTCGGAGACGATCTCCACCGCGGAGAAATATTCCTTCAAGCCCGAGCGTTCGACCTTGCCCGATTGCTCCGGTACGGCGCCCTTGGTCACCAGAATCAAGTGATGGCGCGCGGACAAATATTGCAGCGTTTCGGGCACCCCGGGCAGGAGTTCGACCGGGTGCCCGGCGATGGTATGAGCGAATCCATGGATGGTCTCGTGCAGGGCCGGGGTAATGGGATCGACCGCCAGACGCTCGAACGTCTCAACCAGGGAATGCGCGAAGCTATGCAGCCCATAACCGTGGGTGACAATGGACTCACGTTCGACCTGGTTCAGCACTTCGCGCACCTGCTGGGGAGAGTATTCGCGGTGATCGAGGAAGGCGATAAAGTTCGCAATCGCACGCTCAAAGTAGATGTTATTTTCCCAGAGAGTATCGTCGGCATCGACCAGAAGGGTCTGGGCGCCATTTGAAATTGCGTCGGCAGGCATCGCACAACATGATAACGAGGAAGAGGAAGCTTGGCGAGATGCTCCTTTGCGCACTTTGCGAAACCTTTGCGACCTTCACGGTTAAAAATGTTGACCGCAAAAAACGCCAAGACCACAAAGCGGATTCTCTGTTTGTTACGAATCATGCATCACGAGCTCTGTTAAAATCAGGTTGATGATCAAACAGGGCTTCCTCCTTTCCCTGCTGCTTACGGTTCTCATGATTTCTTCCAGTTCAGCCCAGAAACACAAGAGGCCGGCGACCATGACGGGGTCCGCCGCCAAGGGCGCTGCCTCGGGTGGCATGCAGGTGGCTCCGGACCTGGCCCAGCGGCTGGCAAAGTTCCGCCGCGTGGATATGCCCTTCCACTCCGCCGGACTCACCGTGCGCGAGAAGGAACTGGTGGAAAAACTGGTGGATGCTTGCCGCTACCTGGAAGATATCTATTGGCGGCAGAGCGATCCCGAGGGCTTGACGCTCTACCAGTCTTTAGCGACCAGCAAGAACGCCAGAGACCAGGAACTGCGCCATTATCTGTGGATCAACGGATCGCGTTTCGACCTGATCGAACAGAACCGGCCTTTTGTAGGGATTACGCCCATGCCGCCGGGACGCGGATTTTATCCCGAAGGCCTGACTCGTAAACAGATTGAGCAATATGTGCAGGATCACCCTGAGCAGCGGGATGAGATTTACAGTTCCACCACGTTAGTACGCTGGCATGGGGACCGCCTCGAAGGAGTGCCTTATCACATTGCCTACCGCTCATTCCTGGAACCCGCCGCCCGGGACTTTCGTGAGGCCGCTGGCTTGAGTGACGATCCGGCATTCGCAAATTTCCTGCGTCTGCGGGCCGATGCCCTGTTGACCGACGACTATTTCAAAAGCGACCTGGCCTGGCTCGATTTGAAAGACCCGAAGTTTGATGTGATCTTCGCTCCCTACGAGACCTACACCGACGGGCTTCTGGGAGTAAAGGGTTCCTACGGCGCGGCGGTGCTGGTGCGCAATGAAGCGGAAAGCCAGAAGCTGGCGATGTTTCAGAAGTACGTGGCGGATGTGCAGGACGCGCTACCCCTGGCTCCCGAGGACAGGCCATCCAAGCACGGCCTGGAAACACCGATGGAGGTCATGGACGCTCCTTACCGCGCGGGCGACTTGCGCCACGGTTACCAGGCTGTGGCCGATAACCTGCCGAATGACGCTCGAGTCCATGAGCAGAAGGGCAGCAAGAAAATCTTCTTCAAGAACTTCATGGATGCGCGGGTCAACTTCGTGGTTCTTCCGCTGGCACAGTTCATGATGCCGCCGGAACAGGCCGCCAAGGTCTCCGCCGACGCATACCTGCTGTTCGCCATCATGCACGAAATGGCGCACGGACTGGGCCCGGCCTACTCGCGTACTTCAACCGGCAAGGTGGCGGTTCGAGAGGCCATCGGCCCGGTCTACAGCGGTCTGGAAGAAGCGAAAGCCGATGTGGTCGGGATGTTCGGCCTGAAATGGCTGGTCGATCACGACGTGTTGCCCAAGGAAAAGCTGGAAGAGTATTACGCTTCGTACGTCGCAGGAATTTTCCGCACCGTTCGCTTCGGTACAGGCGAAGCCCATGGTCAGGCAGAGATGATGGAGTTCAACTATTTGCTGGAGCGTGGCGCCATCAAGCGGCAATCCTCGGGAATGTATGCGATTGACTATGCCGCCATGCCCGGCGCGTTGGCTGATCTGGCCAAGGAACTTCTGGAAATTGAAGCCACGGGAAACCGCGAACGCGCCGAGAACTGGTTCAAGAAATATGACGTCATGTCCTCGGACCTGCAAGTGTCGTTGAGAGTGGCGTCGAAAGTGCCGGTGGATGTCGACCCGGTATTTTCGTTCCCGGAGAAAATCAGGTAAGGCGTTTCTAGCTTCTGGCTCCTGGCCAAGACCAACGGGGATCCAAGTTTTAGCTAGCGCTAGAAGCTAGCAGCTAGAAGCCAGAAGCTGCTCTAGACAAACTCCACGCGCGCCTCTCGCGGAATGATTCCTGCTTTGTGTCCCATGTCGAGCAGGCGGCGTACTGCCTCGCGTCCATCCGGCCCGTAGTCCAGGGTGCGCTCGTTGACGTACATGCCCACAAACTTGTCGGCCAGTTGAGGATCGACGTCGCGGGCAAATTGCATGGCGTAGGCCAGCGCCTCGTCCCGATGATCAAGCGCGTACTGAATGCTCTCCCGCAGAGCCGCCGATACTTTTGCGGTCAGTTCCGGCCCCAAACTGCGTCGTATGGCATTTCCTCCCAGAGGCAGCGGCAGCCCAGTAATTTTCAGCCACCACTTGCCCAGGTCCACGATGCGTTGCAGGCCAGCCTTGGAGTAGGTCAACTGGCCTTCGTGGATGATGAGGCCGGCCTCGTAATTCCCGGCCACGACTTGCGAAATGATCTGATCGAAGGGCACGACCTCGGTTTCAACCCCGGGAGCAAAAAGCCGCAATGCGAGATATGCGGTGGTGAGGGTGCCGGGTATGGCAATCTTTTTGCGCTTGATCTCGCTCTGGGAAAATCCCTGGGTGGCCACAATCATGGGTCCGTAGCCATCGCCGACGCTGCCTCCGCTCGGCAGCAATGCATAGTTGTCCTGAATGTAAGGATAGGCGTGGAAAGAAATGGCGGTGACGTCGTAGGCGCCCTCGCCGTCCCGCGCCTTCTGGTTCAGGGTCTCAATGTCGCAGAGAGTGTGGGTAAAGCGCAGCCCGGGGACGCGCACCTTGTTCGTGGCCAGCGCATAGAACATAAAGGCGTCATCCGAGTCGGGACTGTGCGCGATGCTGATTTCACGCGTGGACGCACTGCCATGCGATACATCCTTCGTTTCGGGTACCAGAGCTGCGGTCGCTCCAGAGGGGGTTTCGACGAAACTCATGCCTGCTCCTTGCGGACACGCTGCCATCCGGTTGAGACTCCGGCGGCTAACATGACCTTGATCACTTCCGCGAACACGAACCAGTAAAGCCCAAAGCGCGCTGCCTGGGCGAAAGAGTGGGTCAGCACAGCGAGCCATGAAAGGCCGCCGGCGAACAACACCACTTCGGCCAGCACCCCTGCGGCAGCGGCACGAGCGAAACTGGCTTTGCCGCGTTCCATGATCCAACCCGCCAGGCCGGCGACCAGGGGATAAGCCAGCAAAAAGCCGCCCGTCACACCCAACAACTGGGCGACGCCGCCCGGTCCCATGGGATTGAACACCGGCATTCCCGAAGCTCCCTCTACCAGGTAAAGCGCCAATGCGGCAAAGCCGCGACGGCTTCCCAAAGTCAGGCCGACCAGAAGCACGCCAAAATTCTGCATGGTCAGAGGCACGGGAGTGAACGGCAGTGGCACGGTCACCCACGCGCACAGAGCGACAAACAGGCTGGCGCTGACCACGATCGCCGCCTGTTCCGCCCAGTAGAGAGCGCGACTACCTGGGTCGAGGACTAAACTACCGGGCTTCGCCATGTTGGACTTTCTCCGCGTCGGGAATGGAAACGTCTGCGCCTATCTTAAAAAAAAGAGACAGCGAGGTCACTCTTTGCTGTGGGTTTCTCTGGAAGACGATTCCTTCAGGTGGGTCCGCACTCGAAGGTAGGCCGCCAATCCGACCAGAAACACAGCTACGGTGCTCAGGGCCAGGATCAGGAACAACCAGATCATCCGCACGATGTCCTAGGATATCAAAAGGGAGTGCAACGTGCTGCCGGAAGCGCCACACGCTCATCCTCACTTGCCGGCCATGGCGCGCTCAACATCATCGGCGGTGTGGGGCAGATTGGCGGTCAAGTCGATCAACTTGCCGTCATGGTCCACATAAAGAATGTCTTCGATCCGTACACCTAGCTTTTCCTCCGGAATGTAGATTCCCGGCTCGATGGTAAACACCGCTCCTGGACCGAGCGGAACGTTGTAGTCGCCGTCGTCGTGGACATTCAATCCGACGTAGTGGCTGAGTCCGTGAATAAAATATTTTGCCAGGGGCTCGCCATGCAGGTCCTTGCCATGGGTATTGATGTAGCTATAGGCCACGTTGTAGATGGAATCCGGCTGGTCTTTCCGCAGGTGGGACTTGCCGGAGCGGAACGCCGCCATGGCGGCCTGTTGCGCCCCGAGGACGATATCGTAAATCTCCCGCTGACGGGGCGTGAACTTCCCCGACACGGGCAGCGTACGTGTGATGTCCGACGCGTACATGGAATATTCCCCGGCGGCATCGATCACCACCACGTCTCCAGATTGCATGGTGCCGGAGGCGTCGGAGTAATGCAGCACGGTGGAATTGAAACCTGAGCCCACGATGGGGGCGTATGCCGGACGCTCACAACCGCGTTTTCCCCACTCATACTGCATCAGGGCGGAAACCTCGCGCTCGGTGATGCCCGGCTTGACCGTGCGCATGGCCGCAAAATGCGCGGCAATCGAGGCGTCGGTGGCATGACGGATGCGTTCGATTTCCCCCGCGTCCTTGAAGGTTCTGAGCGCCGCCAGCATCGGCCGCACATCCTGGAAAGACACTCCTACGGGAAACGCATTGGCTCGTTGCAGCCAATCCAACGGGGCGGCAGAATTCGAAATCTCGCCGTCGGCGACCACATCCGTATAGATAATTGCTCTTTTTGCCGGAAGCAGGCGCACCAGTTCCGACCGCAGATTGTCGAGCACTTCGACGTGCTCGAATCCAGTGATCTTGCCGGCGTCAGGGTTATCCGCGCCGAGTTTCGGCCCGGTCCACTTTTCCTGCGAAGGGTTGTGATTGGGAAGAAACAGGATCTCCGTATAGGCGTGATCTTCCCCGCTGTCTCCTCCAACGATGAGCAGAGCCGCTCCGGGCTCGCTCCAGCCGGAGAGGTAGAAAAAATTGTCATCGGGACGGTAGCCGTAAAGATCGTTCGGTCCCTCGGCTTCATTCGAAGCGAACAGCAGTACGGCGCCGCCGTTGGCCTTGCTCGCCAGAGCCTGCCGGCGAGCACGGAAATCGGAGTTGGGTTGGCGGTCGAGAGCCCATGTGAGCTGGGAAAAAAGAAAAAAGAGCAGCAAGGCCTTTCGCATTCGGGGTCCCTTCGTCCGTGGTTCCAAAGCTATTTGCTGTTACTGGTGACGGATTTGCTGGCGGCGATCAGGGCGTCCATGTTGGTTTTGTCCACCAGGGACGATCCCGTATCGACGAATGCCGGAATGGGGGAAAAACTGTCCTTGGCCCAATCCTTGCTCAGATTGGACAACTTGTGATGGTAGAGGTCATCCAGCATTTTCAATCCGACAAAACTCATGGTGTAAGGCTTCTGCGAGATGGTGGCTGCAATCACGCCCTTCTGGATCCAGTCCAGGGTTTTGTCATCGGTATCCATCGCGACGATGACTTTGTCTTTGACTCCGTTGTTACTCAATACGGTGGCGACCTCCTTGCCGGCCAGCGCTTCCAGGCACACAAAAGCGTCGGTCCGGTCCTTCTTGTCGTTGCCCAGGATTTCGGTGGTGGTGTCAAACGCGATGCGGGGATCACCCTTCATATCCACGATGCGAGTGATCTTGATTTGCGGGAAGGCCTCAAGGGCATCGCGGTAGCCGCGCAGACGCTCCTTCAGGTTGGCCTGCTCGGGGATGGTAAACACCACCACATTGCCCTTGCCATTCAGTTCTTTGGCCAGTCGCTGGCCGCCGATCTGCCCGGCGTGGTAGTTGTCCGTCCCGATAAAGAAGAGACGCTTGCTGGCGGGCGCATCTGAATCCACCGTGATCACGGGAATGCCGGCGGCAACGGCGCGATCGATATCGTCTTTCATAAGCGCCGGATCAGCCACTGAGATCAGGATCCCGGTAGCTTTACTCCGCACGGCTTCTTCTAACGCCTGCTGCTCAGCCTTGGGGTCATAGCTGTCCGGACCCGCAAACTCGGAACGCACTTTGAGCTGCAGGGCGGCCTGGAACAGACCGGCGCTGCCGGCCTGCCAGTAGGGAATCTTCACATTGGTAGAAATAAGGTAGTACTTCTCATCGGCATCATGCCCGGTTCCACAGCTGACCAGGAAAACCAGCAGAATGCCAAGAACTACTCTGGTAGCTACCGTGAGGTGGCGCATCGGAGCCTCCTTACGAACCGACGTAACCGCGCCCGACCGGGCGCGAAACGGTATGAATTCTAAACCCCCATCGGAGGAAAAGAAAGAAATTGGAGCGCTTGGGAGAATCCTCGATTCATTGAGAATGGTCTTTCTTTGCGGACTTCGCGGTCCTCCTTCGCGTCCTTTGCGGTAACGCGTTTGACCTCGCCCGAATCGTTCAAAAATCCAAACCGTAAAGTTTGTTCAGAAGGGCGCGAAGACCGCAGAAGGCGGACTCGGCTACACGCCCACGGGGAACGGTTTGGTGTGGGTCTCGGCGCTCAGCGACAAACCCGAGAACCGTCCTTGCAACAATGACATCAACCCCGTGTACCAGTAGCCGATCACGAACAAAACCAGAAAAGGCACGGTGATGTAGTTCTCGTTGGCGATGGCGTAGTAGACGGTGAGGGCGAAATAGCCGCCAATCAGGAGCTCCACCCACGGTACCCAGCCCAGGCGGCGCCGGTACTTGGCGGCGTTGATCCGGTCCTTTTTGGATTCCACCCGATATTTTGGCGTGCGTGCAAAGGCCGACTTCTGTCCCACCAGCGCCTCCAGCACGGCGCGCGTGTTGGTAATGGTCAGGCCAATGCCCAGCGCCATCAAGATGGGTAGATAGAGCAGGGCCCGGGGCCAGCTCCTTGGAAACAGCTCGCGCTGTGAAACCAGGTAGAAGCTGGAAATCGAAAACGTGGACGCCAGGAACAGCGGCAGATCGATATACAACATCTGGAACCAGCCCTGGTAGAAACGGATGATCATGGCCGGCAGCAACAGCACCGACAGCACGACCATCAGGGGATAGCTGAGGTTTGCGGTCAGGTGATACCAGGCTTCCAGCTTTACTCGAACTGGCTGGTCGCTCCTGAGTACACTGGGCAAAACCTTCTTCGCAGTCTGGATCAGGCCCTTGGCCCAGCGTGCCTGCTGGGTCTTGAACGCGGTCATTTCTACCGGCAGCTCGGCGGGACACTCCACATCCTGCAAGTAAATGAACTTCCAGCCCTTGAGCTGGGCCCGATAGGACAGGTCGGTGTCTTCGGTGAGCGTGTCGTGCTGCCAGCCCCCCGCTTCCTCAATCGCGCTGCGTCGCCATATTCCCGCCGTCCCGTTGAAATTGAAGAAGGCATGGCTGCGGGCCCGGCCCGAATGCTCCAGTACGAAGTGTCCGTCGAGCAGAATGGCCTCAACTTCGGTTAGGCAGGAGTAGTTGCGGTTGATGTGGGTCCAGCGGGTCTGCACCATGCCAATTCTGGGATCCGCCAAATGATGGACGGTTCGCATCAGAAAGTCTTCGGTCGGAACAAAGTCGGCGTCAAAGATGGCAATCAACTCGCCTTTCGCGGTATGCATACCTTCCGCCAGCGCACCCGCCTTGTAGCCTTCACGATTAGTGCGGTGATGGTAGGTAACGGGGACGCCGCGAGCAGCGTACTGCTCGACCAAGCCCTGGGCGACCGCTTGGGTCTCGTCGGTCGAATCGTCGAGCAGTTGGATGTCAAGCTTTTCAGGCGGATACTGCAGGCGGCAAACGGCCTCCAGCAGGCGCTCAATCACGTACTGCTCGTTAAAGACAGGAAGTTGCACCGTGATCCGGGGCAGCTCCGAAAAATGCCCAGCCGGCTCAGTGGTGCGATTGTCTCCGTGCTTGTAATAGAGATAGACCAGCACATAGCGGTGCAGGCCGTACGAAGCCAGAAGGACAAGAACCACAAAGTAGGGAATCAGCAACGCCATATCAAACGCGTTGGCGTGATAAAGCCCCTTGAAGGTGGTGTCGAGAAAATGCTGGCGAATGTACTGGCCGATGCCCCGCGAGGCCACGAAGGCGGCTAGAGTGCGAAGCGAAATCGACGCGATGCCCAGGGATCGTCTCCAGTCGGTCCCGGCGGACCACTCCAAGACCTTCCATTGTACCTGAAGGTGGATTGCCACTTTTCTCTCGAGGGAATAGACAAACGATTCAATTAGAGACAGTTACCAATGGCAGGGATCATCGGTAGCCACGCAAAATGCTCATAAAAGCGTATGTTTATCTACACTCAGACTTGAGGGTCGAGCGCTCTACCGAGGCAGATCATGTCCAGGATTCTGGTCATCGATGTTGGTGGTACGCATGTCAAGCTACTCACCTCTGGCGCCAAGAAGCCGATCAAGTTTGTGTCGGGGCCTCAGTTGACTCCGACCGAGATGGTGCAAAAAATTAAGGTGGCAGTGGAAGATCGCCTTTACGACGTCGTGTCTATCGGCTATCCAGGCCCGGTCGTTGACGGACACCCCTTTCGAGAGCCCTACAATCTTGCCAGTGGCTGGGTTGGTTTTAATTTCAGCCAGGCGTTTGGCCGTCCGGTTAAGGTCATGAACGATGCGGCGATGCAGGCCCTGGGAAGTTACAAAGGAGGCCGAATGCTATTCCTGGGCTTGGGTACGGGCCTGGGTTCCGCCATGATCGTGGATGGCACGTTGCAACCGATGGAGATTGCTCACTTGCCTTATAAACACGGCAAAACCTACGAGGACTATATGGGCCTCCGGGGCCTTAAACGGCTGGGCAGGAAAAAATGGGAAAAAAAAGTTAACAGCATTGTGACTGAGCTTCGGCGGGCGCTTCAGGCGGAATACGTCGTGCTGGGCGGGGGCAACGCCAAGAAATTGAAAACGATGCCTGACCATGCCACCCTGGGCAGCAATGACAACGCCTTCGTCGGCGGCTTTCGGATGTGGAGCAGCGACCACGAGCGGCCACGAAGAAGTCGGCCTTCGTCGCGTGGAAAGAAGGGCGCAATCAAGAAGGGTCGCGCCACCCCCCGTGCGAAGAAGTGATGGCTTCGGCCTCCGCCGGACCCCAGGTACTCGGTTCGTAGAAGTGAATCGGAGTCGCATTGTCGAGAACTGGTTGCACAATCCTCCAAGCCTCCTCGACGAAATCCTCCCGGGCGAACCGTGTGGGATCGCCGTGCATGGCGTCGTCCAACAGTTCCTCGTAGGGCAGGATTTCGGTGGGATCGTGCTCTTCGGCCGCAACCAGTTCAATCGGCTCTCCCGTCATCTCATCTCCGGTCTTCTTTACCAGAGCACCGATGGCGATGACGAGGTTGGGCGTGACCCGGAATCTTACGTAGTTGTGAGTTGGGGATTGATCGGAAAAGATCGCGGGAGGCTGTCGTAGTCTCACCGCGACCTCGGTTACGGTTACCGGCAATGATTTGCCCGCCCGAATGTAAAACGGCACACCCTTCCAACGTTCGGAATCGATATGGAGGCGTAAGGCCACATAGGTTTCTACCGTTGAATTCGGGTCAACACCCCGTTCCTTACGGTAGCCATTAAATTGGCCTCGTACCACATCGTTGGGTGCCAGAGTTTTTATTTCGCGCAGCACTTTGACCTTCTCGTCGCGCAGGCCCAGTTTGGCGTTGCCCGGGGCTTCCATGGCGACGTGGCTCAGCAGCTGGAACAAATGGTTCTCCACCACGTCGCGGATGGCGCCGGCCTGCTCATAAAACGCTCCCCGGCCGGCGACGCCGAAGTCTTCGGCCATCGTGATCTGCACGCTGTCCACGTATTGGCGGTTCCAGATCGGCTCCATGAAGAGATTGGCAAAGCGGAAGAACAGAATGTTCTGGACGGCGTTCTTGCCCAGATAGTGATCGATTCTGAAAATATCCTGCTCCTCGAATGCGGTATGGAGAACGGCATTCAGCTTCCGGGCGGAATCCAGATCATGTCCGAAGGGTTTCTCGACCACCACCCGGGCGCCGTCCGCGCATCCCGATGCCTTGAGTTGTTTCACAACCTCGCCAAAGAGGTTGGGAGGAATCGCAAGGTAGTGCAACGGGTGTCTGGCACTGCCGAGTTGTTGGCGCAATTGACGGAAAACCGCGGGGTCGGTGTAGTCGCCGTCGATGTACTTCAAGACGCTAGTGAGCTTGGCAAACCCATCTGGGTCCAATCCTCCGTAGTGCTCGACGCTGTCTTGTGCGCGCTGTTTAAGCTGGTCGAGAGTCCAGCCTGATTTCGCCACTCCAATGACTGGGATATTCAACTCACCGCGCTTAGCCAGGCGCTGCAAGGCGGGGAAGATCATCTTGTGGGCGAGGTCGCCGGTGGCCCCGAAGAATACCAATGCGTCGGAAATTGCTTCACCCATGGTTTTCCTCTTTCGTCCTTTTGATGGTGGCACATCAACCGGCGGAACGCCACTCCAGGGCTAAAAGGTTGTGGTGGGCAAACGGCGGCGATAGGCTTTAGTTCAGGAAATAGGTGCGGTACAGAGTGTCGCGCTGGGCGGGCTTGAATCCTGCGTCCCGGATAATGCGGCGCAGCTCTTCTTCCGTGGTGCAGTTGGTCACGCCTGCGGCCCGCACGACATTTTCTTCGAGCATGACCGATCCTACGTCGTTGCCGCCGAAACGCAGACCCATCTGGCAGACTTTCAATCCCTGGGTCACCCAGCTCGATTGCACATTGAGGAAGTTAGAAAGATACAGCCGGGAAATTCCCAGGACTTTCAAGTATTCGACCGCCGTGGCTTCGTCCCAGTGTCGACCGCCTAGTGCGGTGTTGTGGGGCTGGAAGCTCCAGGGGATAAAGGCGGTGAAGCCGCCGGTTTCTTCCTGCAATTCGTAAAGCCGCTGGAAGTGGTTGACGCGATTCTCGATGGTCTCGCCCACTCCGAACATCATGGTGGCGGTGGTGCGCATGCCCAACTGGTGCGCGGTGCGATGCACGTTGATCCAGTCCTCAGTCAGGCACTTGAGCCGGGCGATCTTGTAGCGAACTTCATCGTCGAGGATTTCGGCGCCGCCTCCCGGAATAGAGTCGAGGCCGGCATCACGCAGACGCACAATGGTGTCGCGAATGCTCAACCCGCTGTATTCGGCGATGGCGATGACTTCCGACGCCGAATAGCAATGCAAATGGACCTTCGGGAAACGCTGCTTGATGCCGCTCAGCATTTTCTCGTGCCAGTCGATCTTGAGGTCGGGATGCAGCCCGCCCTGCATCAACACCCCGGTGCCACCCAGTTCAACGGTTTCCCGAATCTTGTCGTAGATGGTTTCGAACTCAAGGATGTAACCCTCCTTGGCTGCGGGACCCTTCAAGGGCCGATAGAAGGCACAGAAGGTGCAATATTCGGTGCAGAAATTGGTGTAGTTAATATTGCGGTCGATGACGTAGGTAGCAACGCCTTCAGGATGCAGCCGGCGACGCACCGCGTCGGCTTCCATGCCGATACCGATGAGATCGTCGGAGCGGAAAAGGTCAAGGGCTTGCTGTTTGGTGAGGGACATAGCTACACGAACCGCTAGAGAGATTCTATCGGACTCGGGATATTAGTGCCAAACCTGCACCTGCTCGAACGTTGTCATCCCGAGCGCGGCCTCGAGCCGCGCTGGCGCGGTGAGAGCAAGTCGAGGGACCCCTAGTTTACCCGCGGCTCAGCAGCTTATAGGGGTCCTTCGACTGCGCGGGATGTTTCGCAAGCGAAACATCCCGCTCCGCTCAGGATGACAAAGGAAAACCTACGCCGTGGCAGTCCTGTTCTTGTAGCGGTAGTACTGCACCAGAGAAAAGATTCCGGCGATCACGGCCAGCCCAATCAGAGTGAATAGTGCGGGCTTGTAATAGCGCGAAAAGAACCTGACGATTTGTCTGCCATACATCGCGCCCAGGCCTGCCACAATGGTGAAGCGGATTCCGCGGCCAAGAGCGAGCGCTGCCACGAAACTCTTACGCGAGTATTGCATGGCCCCCGCCGCCAGCAGAAATGGGACAATCGGAAAAGGTGGCGGTAGCAGGGCCGGTACGGCCACGGCCCCGAATCCCCAACGTTCAAAGCGCTTGAAGACCTTGTCGGCTTTGCTCTTGGACAGCCTTCGCTCAAAGGCCTCCTTGCCGCCTTTGCGGGCCAAACCGTAGGTGACGTACCCGCCGAGGACCGCGCCCAGAGTAGCCATGAGCGCGTAGTACCACCACCGCGATGGGTGATGGGCCGCAAGCAGAATCGTCAGAACATCCATGCTCCCCGGCAGCGGCACGACCGAGTTGTCCGCCAGTCCCAACAGGACCAGGCCGATGCCACCTCGGTGCCGGAGCCAACTCCAGACCGAAGCGGCGATCATCAAGTGAAGCTGGTTTGACATTTCCCTTAGAGGCAATAATTCAGATGCGAGTGGTACCGCCAGCCCGGACGAAGGCTACGTAGCTGCAACTTTGGCCACGTCGAGAAATCGCAAGGACGGCGCTTCCGGCAACGCGCCACATTCGCTGGCATAACGGTAGAAGAGCTGCAACCCGTCCAGACACGTGGGGTCGAGGTCATAGTAAATATTTTCGGTCAGATAGGATTTTATTTCGTTTGCGCTCAAACCCAGGCGTGGAGCCCATTCGCGAGCAATCCGCTCAAGATTCACGGGCTGTAAACCATGGTCGCGCGACTCCTGAAAAACGGTGGCCAGATCGAGGGTGGCTGGGGCAGTTCTCAACGCTGCCTGCCGTACTGCCCAAAAGGCAAAAACAAAAGGCTTGCCGGTAAGGCGAATCCATTCTTCCGCCAAGTCATAGGTGAAATAGCGAGAGCGATCTACCTTCAGGGCAGGGTCGCCAATCACCAGGCCGGCGTCGTGCTCTTTCATCATGCTTTCGACGTCCGGAGCCATGGGTGCGAAACTTCTGCCCGGGCCCCACCATTTTGCGAAAAGCACCTTGGTCAATGCCGCCGAGGTGAGAGAAGAAGTATCGAGCGCAACCGACCGTATCTGGTCAAGCGGAACCTTGCTGACCAGAAGGATGGAGCGCACCGGGCGCCGCGACGCAATGGCGACTCCCGGCAGGATGGCCAGCCCCGGGATGCTGGCATACGCGGCAGCCGGAATGATGCCAATGTCCGCCGAACCCTCGCCCAGTTCAACGGCGCATTGCGAAGGAACAGTGTAGGCAACGTCAAAGGCCGCACCCGAGCTTCCATGCTCGAAATCCCACATCAGCGGGGCAGTATTAAGGTAGGAAATCGCGGAAATACGAAGGCGTTTCATGCGGCCAATGTTCAATTTTAACAGAGGAGTGTGTCGTGTGACCTTGACATCGTTTTTTGCGGATGTATAGAGTCCGCGGGTCAGACGATGCGGAGGTGGTGAAGTGCCGGAAGCCCTGGCTGTGATTTCGAAACCCAGTGAAAGCCTGGCCTTGCAGTGGCTGGCCCTTACCCTGACCCCGCGGCTGGGTCCCACCCGGGCGCGGCGACTGGTCGAACATTTCGGCGGTGTGCGGAACGTTTTCAGGGCCTCACTGACCGAACTTGAGGCGACCGGAATTCAAGCAGTTTCGGCGCAATCGCTCGGGACCGGCCAATCCATGGAGTTAGCGCAGGACGAAATGGGGCGCGTGGCGGCGGCCGGTGTTTCCGTCGTCTGCCTGGATGATTCCACCTATCCCGCGCAACTGAAACAGATCTACGATCCGCCGCTGGTCCTCTATGTGCGCGGAAATGTGGATGCCATCACGCAACCGGGAATTGCGGTCGTGGGCACGCGCCATCCCACTCCCTACGGACTCGGAATGGCGGAGCGGTTAGCCTGCGATCTGGTGGCCCGCGGGCTGGTCATTTTCAGCGGCCTGGCTCGCGGCGTGGACGCGGCAGCACACCGCGGTGCAATCAACGCCAAGGGGAAAACGGCGGCGGTTTTCGGCACCGGAGTGGACATTATTTATCCCAAGGAAAACACCCGGCTCACGGAACAGATACTGGACCTGGGGGGTGCGCTGATCTCCGAATTCCCCATGAATACATTCGCCGCGCCGCAAAACTTTCCCATTCGCAATCGCATCATCAGCGGCATTTCGATCGGGGTGCTGGTGGTGGAAGCCGCGGAATATAGCGGCACCAGGATCACGTCGCGCTGCGCCCTGGAACAGAATCGCGAGGTGTTCGCCGTCCCCGGCAATGTGACCAACAAGAATTCCTGGGGACCCAACACCCTGATCAAACAAGGCGCCAAGCTCACCGCCACCTGGGAAGACGTGTGGGAAGAACTCCCTGCGCCAGTACGACTTGCGCTAACCCCCGCCACCGGCGATGAATCGCAAGCTGGCAAAACTGCATCTCTATTCGGGGAAAATGAGCTGCCGCCCCACGAAAGAAAGATCTTGAAGCTCCTGAAAGCGGACGAAGCCACCCACATCGACGAACTGGTCGAAAGGCTGGAGCTGGAATTGTCTTCCTCGGAGATATTTGCCGCCTTGTTCGAGCTGGAGCTGGCGGGAAAGGTGAAGCAGATGCCGGGGAAGAATTTTGTGAAGAGCTTTTAGCTGCTAGCTGCTGGCTGCTGGCTTCTAGCTCAAGAGAGGGACGGCTCGATGGAGGACTTCAAGGACTTGCGAGTGTGGGAAAAAGCTTACGACCTTACTCTCAGCGTCTATAAGAAAACTAGCAGTTTCCCGAGAGAGGAGATGTACGGGTTAACCAGTCAGCTTCGGCGAGCCACCTCCTCCGTTGGAGCCAACATTGCCGAAGGATGTGGGCGCCGGTCCGACCCGGAAATGAGGCGTTTTCTCCAGATCGCGCGAGGCTCCGCAAACGAGGTGGAATACCACTTGCTTCTGGCCAGGGATTTGCACTTTCTGTCGCCAGATGATTTCAAAGATTTGGAAGGTATGGTGCTAGAAATTCAACGCATGCTGGCGTCTTTTGTGCAGCGTCTATCGGCAGATGTTTTAGCTGGAAGCTAGCAGCTAGGAGCCAGCAGCTGTTTTCACAAAACTTGTTGCCACCACGGCATTCATGCTAGCTTCAAAACCAGTAACCACCATCAGAGGACACATTGTCAAAAGGTTTAGTCATCATCGAATCGCCGGGTAAGGCGAAAGCCATTCAGAAATATCTTGGCAAAGGCTATGTTGTCGAAGCATCGTTTGGCCACGTGAAGGATCTGCCCAAGAGCACGCTGGGCGTCGATATCGATAACAATTTCGAGACAGAATACGTCGTCATTCCCGGCAAGGAGAAAGTTCTCGCCAAGCTGAAAAAGCTGGCCTTATCCGCTGACAGCATCTACCTTGCACCCGACCCGGACCGCGAGGGTGAAGCCATCGCGTGGCACCTGGCTGAGGAGCTGGGCGACGGAAACAAGAAGAAGAAAAAGAAGAAGAAGGATGGCGA
This sequence comes from Terriglobales bacterium, assembly GCA_050745885.1. Taxonomy (GTDB): domain Bacteria; phylum Acidobacteriota; class Terriglobia; order Terriglobales; family Acidobacteriaceae; genus JAIQFF01. The sequence continues at coordinate 16,581 of JBOGLD010000011.1, read as the reverse complement.
CGAGCCTGACCGCATCCGCCGCGTCACCTTCAACGAGATCACCAAGCGCGCCGTGCAGGAGGCTTTCGAGCATCCCCACGACATCGACCGCAACCTGGTGAACGCGCAACAGGCACGCCGAGTGCTCGATCGCCTGGTGGGCTACCAGGTTTCACCATTGTTGTGGGATAAGGTTCGCCGCGGCCTTTCCGCTGGCCGGGTTCAGACTGTCGCCCTCCGTCTCATCGTCGAACGCGAGCGGGAAATCAAAGCTTTCCAAAAGCAGGAATACTGGACCATTGATGCTCACCTGGCGGGACCGAAGCCGCCGGCGTTCGACGCTCGTTTTGTAGGCAAGGGTGAAGAAAAAGTCGAAGTAACGAACGGCGAGGACGCGGAGAAGATCCGTGCCGCGCTGGAGAAAGCCGACTGGCTGGTCCGCACCGTCGACCGCAAAGAGCGGCGGCGCAATGCCACTCCGCCCTTTACCACCAGCAAGCTGCAGCAGGACTCTTCGCGCAAGCTGCGCTTCAGCGTCAAGCGCACCATGATGATCGCGCAGCGTCTCTATGAAGGGGTTGAGCTGGGCGAGGAAGGTTCGGTCGGTCTCATTACTTATATGCGTACCGATTCCACCCGCGTTTCGAACGAAGCGCTGACGGAAGTGCGCGAGTACATCACGTCGCAGTACGGCAAGGAGTACCTGCCGGAGTCGGCGAACGTCTACAAAGAGAAAAAGGCGGCGCAAGCGGCGCACGAGGCCATTCGCCCCACTTCGGCCATGCGTCATCCCGATCAGATCAAACAATATCTGAAAGAAGATGAATTCAAAGTTTACAAACTGATCTGGCAACGCTTCGTGGCTTCGCAGATCACGCCGGCCGTCTTCGATCAGACCACGGTGGATATTGACGCCAAGTCCGGCGCCGAAACGTTCTGGTTCCGGGTGACCGGCTCGGTGCTCAAGTTCGACGGCTTCCTCAAAGTCTACGAGGAAGCGAAAGACGTCAAAGACGAAGAAGAAGAAGAATTGAAGCACAAGTTGCCCCCGCTCGAGCCCGGACAGAATCTCACGCTCAGGGAACTGAAGCCGGAGCAGCACTTCACCGAGCCGCCGCCGCGGTACAACGAAGCTTCGCTGGTGAAAGAATTGGAAGAACGGGGCATTGGCCGCCCTTCCACCTACTCGGCGATTCTGAGCACCATTCAGGAACGGCAGTACGTGCAAAAGCTGGGCGGCAAGTTCTCGCCCACCGAAATCGGACTGGTGGTCACCGATCTGCTGGTGGAAAACTTTCGCGACATTTTTGACGTCCAGTACACGGCTCGCCTGGAAGAGGAACTGGACGAGATCGAAGAAGGCAAGGAAACCTGGATCAACGCTCTCTCCGAATTTTACAAGCGCTTCGCCAAGGACCTCCGCTATGCCGAAAAGCATATGGAGAACATCAAGCGCATGGAGAAGCCCACTGACGAAAAGTGCGAGCGCTGCGGCTCTCCGCTGGTGATCAAGTGGGGCAAGCATGGGTCGTTCTACGCCTGTAGCTCGTACGACAAGGAGAATCACGACAGCTGCACCTTCACTAAGGAAAATCCGATCAACCTGCCCGATCTGGATTCGGCCGACATCCAGGAGACCACCCAGGAAGAATATTGTGAGAACTGCGGCCGGGTGATGGTCCTGAAGCGGGGACGCTTCGGCCAGTTCATGGCCTGCACCGGTTATCCGGATTGCAAAACGACTCGCCGGCTCGATCAAGGCAAAAAGGTTCCCGACATTCCGATAGACGAACTCTGCCCCAAATGCGGACGCAACATGATGATCCGTCATGGCCGCTACGGCGAGTTCACCGCCTGCAGCGGATATCCGGAGTGCAAGTACGTGAAGCAAAACTACATCGGGGTGAAGTGCCCACTCTGCAAAGAGGGCGACCTGGTGGAAAAGAAGGCGCGCAAGGGGAACACATTCTACGGTTGCGGAAATTACCCCAAGTGCAAGTTCACCTCCGCGGGCAAACCGCTGGCGGAAAAGTGTCCGAGTTGCGGCAGCGAATATCTGGTGGAGAAGATGCTGAAGGCCGGCCCCGTGATCGCGTGTCCCAACAAGGAATGTGACTACGAGCGCGAGCTGCCGGTAGAGGCAGCTTCAGTAGGATCATCGACCTAAATAGTTTCTTGAGGCCAGCCGGGGCGAAGCTCGGCAAATTCCAGGCTTGGAGGTTTTCAATGGCGAAAGCAACTGCCGCCGATGCGGAACTGATTCTTAAACTCTACGATCTCCGCCGCGAGCCCGAGATGCGCAAAGCCCGCCACTGGTGGCTGGTAACCTTCTGGCCGCAGACGGCCGACGAATTTGTCAAGGTTGCCAGTGCGATGGGAACGCCGGAGAACAACTGGCTCCGCCAGGTCGGTGGTTATTGGGACATGGCGGCAGCGCTCGTCTTACACGGAACCATCAATGTTGACCTGTTCGTCGAAGGCGGGATTAGCGGCGAAATGTTTTTCCTCTACGCCAAAGTCCAGCCCATCTTGAAAGATATACGCGAGAAGATGCAGAGTCCGGGACTGTTCAGCAATGTCGAGAAAGTGATCATGAGATCGAAAGCAGGCCGCGAACGGCTGAAGCTGATCGCACGCCGTGTCGAAGGCCGCCGCAAGGCCATGGCGGAAGGCGCTAAAGCTTAATCAGTTGATTCCTCTCTTTAACCATCCATTACTCTCGCATCTGTCATCCTGAGCGAGTCGGCCTCTTCGCTGGCGAAGAGGCCGAGGAGTCAAAGGACCCCTATCGCTAAATCGAATGCAGGCGAGAATGTGTTTGCAGAGCTTGCGACAGAGGTGAAAGGGTAGGATCCTTCGACTGCGTACCTGCTTCGCAAAGCGAAGCCGCTCCACCGCTCAGGATGACAACGAGCCGGGAGTTCAAACCTAAAAGCCTAAGCGCCAGAAGCTAGAAGCCAGAAGCCAGAAGCTGCTACGCGATGTACTCGCGGATGTACTCATCGCGCGTGCGTGCCAACTCATCCAGATCCCCGTCGAAGATGACTTTGCCGTCGCGCAGGATGAGAAAGGCGAGGGGAACTTCGCAATGGACTCCCTTGGGCAGCGGCAACATGCGGTTGGCCTTGCGGTCAAAGTAGTGCGTGGCCATCACGAAGGCGTCCTGCAGACGATGGCTCACCAGCAACGCGCTGGTCTTGTACACGTCACGCTGTTTCACAATGAGCTCGATGATGGTCGTGGAGGTAACAGGGTCCAGCCCGCCGGTGGGCGAATCGTAGAGCAGGATTTCCGGCTGCGTGATGATGGCACGGGCAATCGCCACCCGGCGGCGCATTCCACCGGAAAGTTCCGAGGGAAACATGTCCACGGTCCTTTCCAGTTCCACGAAACTCAGGGCTTCGCGCACCCGGCGCTCGATCTCATCGTCTGAGACCCTACTCTCCTCCATCAGGCGGAAGGCGACATTTTCCCGTACCGTGCTTGAATCAAAAAGTGCGCTCTCCTGAAACACCATGCCGATATGGCGCCGCAGGTCGAACAGCTCCTTTTCGCTCATCCGGGTCACGTCCTCTCCCAGGACGTAGATGCGGCCCGAGTCCGGTTTCATCAATCCGAGTGCCAGCTTGAGAATCGTGCTCTTACCGGAGCCCGCTACGCCGAAGATGGCCTTGGTTTCTCCGTGCGGGAGCCGGAACGAAATGTTGTCCAGCACCACCTTATCGTCGAACGCGAGATACACATTTTCGAACCGGATTGCCTCATTGCCTGGTTCCTTGGCGGCAATTGTGGGCGTCTCCAGTGGCAGGGTGGGAGCTGACATGGGCTATCGGTACCCCAGCAAGGTAATAAGCAGCTTGGTGACGAAGAAATCGACGACCAGGATCAACACCGAGGCGACGACGACCGCCTGGGTGGTGGAGCGCCCCACACCTTGGGTGCCGCCGCGCGTCGACATGCCGAAATAGCAGCCGACCGTGGAGATCACAAATCCGAAGAGCACGGGCTTGATCAGCCCGGTGGTCACGTCGCGCCAGACCAGGGATTGCCAGGCCGAAGTCCAATATTGCCGCGAGTCCAGGCCCAACATGAGACTCGAGACCATGTTTCCGCCCACCAGGCCAAGCAGGTCGGAGATGATCGTCAGGAAAAAAAGCATGACCACCGTAGCCACCACTCGCGGCGTGACCAGCTTTTTCGTAGGATCGGTGCCCAGGGCGCGCATGGCATCGATCTGCTCGGTCACGGTCATGGAACCCAGTTCGCTGGCCATTCCGGAAGCGTTGCGCCCGGCAACCATGAGGCCGGTGATGACCGGACCCAGTTCCGTGACCATGCCAACCGATACCAGTTGGGCGATAAGGGTGAGGGAACCGAACCGCGACAGCGTGCTGGCGCTGTTGAGGGCCAGCACGGCGCCGGTGAACCCGCCAGTCAATATCACAATGGGCAGCGAACCTACGCCGATCAGGTCGGCCTGCTGCATCATGTCGGTGATGTACAAGGGGCGGCGGAAAAGATTGGCCAGAGACTGGCCCGTGAGCAGGGCATAGTCCTGGAGCGCTTTGATCTTCTCCTTGGCGAATTCAGCGGGCGATGTGAATGGGACCTGTAAATCCCCAGCTGCCATGCGGTGTGGCCTCGGCCTCTCGCCAACTATAACAGAAGAGAAGGTGTCAGCTATCAGCCGTCAGCTCTCAGCTCAACAGCCAGCGGGACAAAATCCCGGCGGAAGTGAAATCAAGAAAGGGACTGTAGGCTGAGAGCTACTGCTAATAGCCAACTGTTAACTGCCAATAGCCTGCTACTCCCGAACCTTCTTCTTGATCTCGATATTCAGGCGCTTGATTTTCTGGTTCAAGGTGGACAGGGGCACGTGGAAGCGCTCGGCGGCTTCGGTCTGGTTCCAGTTGCACTTCTCCAGCATGTCGAGGATGATGTGGCGTTCGCAATCTTCCACGATATCGAACAGGGAAGCGTCGCCGCGATGTTCCAGCAGTGGAACCGGTGTGCCGCGGCCGACGATCAGGTCAGGAAGAAGCTCAGCCCCCACCTCCTGTCCGGAGGAGAGCACCACCGCCCGCTCGATCACGTTCTCCAGTTCGCGCACGTTGCCCGGCCACGAATAGGAGAGCAGCGGGCGAAGTCCTTCCGGAGTCATTCGCCGTCGCGGACGCTCATTTTCTTCCGAATACCTTGTCAGGAAGAAATCCACCAGCAGCGGGATGTCCTCTCTGCGTTGTCGCAAAGGCGGAAGGTCGACCGTGATCACGTTCAGGCGATAGAAGAGGTCGTCACGGAACCTGCCTTCGTGGACCAGTTGCTTCAGGTCTACGTTGGTGGCGGCGATGATGCGCACGTCCGCCTGAATTTCATGGACGCCGCCCAGGTGCATGAATTTTCGGTCCTGCAGCACCCGCAGGATCTTGCTCTGCGTGTCCATGCTCATGGTGCCGATTTCGTCGAGGAACAGGGTTCCCCGGTCGGCGATTTCGAATAACCCCTTCTTCGAGGCAATAGCACTGGTGAACGCGCCCTTGACGTGTCCGAACAGGGTGGATTCCAGCAGGTCCGGCGGCATCGAGCCCGTATTGACCGGGACAAACGCCCGGTCGCGCCGGGGCGAGTTCAAGTGGATGGCCTTGGCGATCAGTTCCTTGCCGGTTCCGCTCTCGCCCTGCAAAAGGATAGTGGAGCGGCTGGGGGCCACCTGCGCCACCAGATCAAAAATCTTCAACATGGGCTCGCTCTTGCCCACGATGTTTTCGAAGTTGTAACGTCGTTTAAGGGCGCGCTTGAGCTGAACGTTTTCTTCTTCCGTCCGGTGGCGAGCTACCGCGGCGCGAATGTCGGCCAGGAGTTTTTCGTTGTCCCAGGGTTTTTGGACGAAGTTCGTGGCCCCGGCCTGCATCGCCTTCACTGCATTTTCCACGGTGCCGTAGGCGGTGATCATGATGACGGCCAGTTGTGGATCGTGGCCGTGAAGTTCCGCCAGCAGATCAATGCCGTTACGGTCGGGCAGAGCCAGGTCGAGCAGAACCAGGTCGTAGGGCCGGTCGCCAATGCGCGCCAGACCCTCATCGGCGGTGGCCGCCGACTGCACGTCGTAGCCTTCCATCTCCAGCAAGGTCTCCAGCGATTCCCGGATGCCGGCCTCATCGTCAATGATCAGCACCGAACCCGCGGACGACGAACCTTCGCCCAGGTTGTGGCGCGGGATGGTGGCCAGCTCAGACATTGACAGCCTTCCTCGTCAGCGGGAAATCAAGGTAGAACGTTGTGCCTCGGCCGGGGTGGCTCTCCACCCGAATCTTGCCCGCGTGCTCCTGAATGATGCCGTAGGTCACGGACAGGCCCAGTCCCGTACCCTTGCCTTGGCCTTCACGCGGCGCTGCCTTGGTAGTGAAAAACGGGTCGTAGATGCGCTGGATATGCTCCTGGGCGATGCCGGTACCGGTATCGGAGACGACCACGCTGACTCCGTCTCCGTTAGACGTGGCCACGCGCAATGTTCCGCCCTCCGGCATGGCGTCCCGCGCGTTCAGGAACAGATTCAGGAAAACCTGCTGCAGCCGTCCCGGGTTGCCGCTGATCAGGGGCAGATAGTCCGCCAGTTCGTCCTCTACTCTGATCTTGGTGATCTTGAATTGGTGCTCCAGCAGCGCCATAGTGTCGGCGATGATCTTGTTTACGCTCACCTCGGTAAATTCCGTGCCGCTGGTGCGGGAGAAATTCAGCAGGTTGTTCACGATTTCCGAAGCCCGGAAGGTCTGCCGGGTAATTTTTTCGAGCAGTCCGCCTTTCTGCGGATCGTCCTGCAGTTGCTTGGAAAGCATCTGCGCGTACGACGAAATAACCGCCAGGGGAGTATTCACTTCGTGCGCGACTCCGGCGGCGAGCAGGCCAATCGAGGAAAGCTTGTCGGCCTGGGAGAGTTGCGACTCCAGGTCGACGCGCTCCGTGATGTCGTCCACAATGATCAGCCGTCCGATCACGCTGAACTTCCGGGTGACCAGCGGCGCGATGGCCACATTCACAATGCGGCTCTCCCCCGTGGGCGTGGCCAGGCGGAACTTATACAGGTTGTTGATGCCGGGATTCTGGCGCACCCGATAGAACTCTTCCACAAAGGCAGCCGGAAATACTTCGCTCAATGGCCGGGTCAGCGCTTGCCAGCGGGGCAATGCGTACATGACCTCCATCTGCGAGTTCCAGGACTCGATCCGGTCCGCCAGGTCGACCGCCATCACGCCCACGTTGATGGACTCTACGATGTTTTCATTGAAGTCCTTCAGGCGTTCGTATTCGGCGACCTTCTGTTCGAGTGAGGCGTACAGCCGCGCATTCTGAATGGCGATGCCGATATAGCCGGCCAGGGTTTCCAGCAGTTCCACGTCTTCGCTGGTGAGGAAATCGCCTTCCACCGTCTTGCCCAGGCCGAGGAACGCAATCGTCCGCTGCTGGGCGCGGCAGGGAATGTAGTAGTTCAGGTCCAGCCTGGCAATGGCCTGCTGGGCGCTGGCCGTCTCGCGCGGCACCTGGTGCACATTCTCCAGGAAAAGATGCCCAGCCTCGGTTTCCGGCCGAGGAGCACTGAGGAAGTTCAGGTCCAGGCCGCTGGTCTGGGTCATGCCGAAAGACTTGGCCAGCACAAACTGCGGGGGCTCGCCGGTGGATAGGAAAATTGCCATGCGATCCACCAGCAAGGTCCGCGACAGGCGATCGACCACCGAGCTCAACATCCGGTCGAGATCGGTTTCCGAGCTGAGCTCGCGCCCAAATTCAATCAGCGTCTTGCGATAGTCGTAGCGGGTGCGATAGAAGAACTGGTCAATCCGTTCCTGGATCCATTTGCGGACCGGATCGAAAAGCAGCGCGGTGACCACCATGGCCAGCACCAAGCCGACCGGTCCCGAACTTGGCACCTGGGTGTGCACCAGTTCGGCCACACCCGCCACCACCGCGAAGTAAACCCCTACAATCGCGGCCGCCGCCAGCGTGTACACCATGCCACGCTTGAAAATCAGGTCGACGTCCATCAAGCGGTAACGGAAGATGGCATAGCCAAATGTCAGGGGCAGCAGACCCAGCGACAGCACCGAGACTTTCATGGCCGCGGTTGGCATCGCGCCCGTCAGGTACGGAATTACGTAGAACAGAGTGAACGGGGCGATCGCTAGAATAGTGCCGCGAGTTACCCACTTCAGTTGCTGCCGAAGGATCGGCGTGCTTGCCCGGCGGTAGCTGTACCACAAGACCCCGGCCGCCATTACGAAGAACAAAGCCAGGTAGCCCATCTGCACCCGATCGAGATTCCAGCGCACCCGCTCGCTGGCTTTCAGGTACCGAAGCGTAAAGACGTGGATTCCCAGCAGTAGCGCCCCGGGTACATAAATCGCCGGGATGATCCAGCGATGTCTACGGACCAAGCCGCGCCGCTCCGGGAAGGTCAGAACAAAATGCAGGAATAACGCCGGCTGGAGCAGCCAGGCGACAACGTTACCCCAGTAGATCGTCCAGTCAAACTGGTTCAGCTTCCCGGTGAATTTGAAGGCGTAAAAGATGAACGAGACCAGGCAGAAGACATAGAAATGCGTCGAACTGGGAGCGGTCCAACGCCGCAGCAAGACGTAAAGCCCGATGCCCAGGTAGATCAGGGCGATGAAACGCAACCAGAAATTCAGCGAACGTTCAGCGGGAACCAGGATAACCGTCGTATCCAATGGGACGGACTGCCGCACCAGGGAGTAAGTCGCCTTCGACCATGCCCCAACCCGGTACACCTGTCGCATCCGCGCGGCTGTGTCTGCCACGTCATGCTGGTTGATCGCCGTCAGCCGATCGCCAACCCGAATCCCCGCCTTTTCGCCCGGCCCGTTGGGCTCCACCCGGTTGGCGACCAGACCCTTGTCGCTTCCAGCCATCTCCATCCACCAGACACCGTCAGAGGGGATCTGGAAGTCTGCTTCCTTTTGGAAATTGATCCAGGCCAGGACGACCGCGGCCGTGGTCAGAAGAATGAGCAAGCCGGCTGTAAAGCGGATTTGAAAGTCCCGGTTCATCGACCGCAATGGCTCCTGGTTAGGGGCGGAGGAAAGACCCAATCGGGGGTTCTGCACGTCGGGGGCCACCACGGGGTGCAAGGGAGAACCTCTAACTTACTTCAACCAAAAGACTTCATGGATTATAGAAGCCTTATTGAAGTAAAGCTATGCTTTTTGGAAGGCTTCTGTGACGTTTGGTAACTCTATGAATAGCAGAAGCTTAAGAACTACGAGTCGCGGCCCGCCAGGGCCGTCTTTCTTTGAGTCCTTTGCGACCTTTGCGGTCAGCAGCTATTTTGCCGCAAAGGTCGTAAAGGACCCCGCAAAGAACGCAAAGAAGTCCCGGATTGGTCCCGGTCCGTCTAGAATCGGTATTCCCCATGAACGTGACCGGCGAAATTATCGAACGCGTGCGCCCTTTTGTGTTTCCGACCTCGGAAGGTGGGACAAAAAACGGGGAGCCGAAGCTCCCCCGAAAAAGGCAATAGAGGCGATATCAATTACATAGAGGATGGGTGGGGCGGCGGAGTTGTCCGGCGATAAGAAATCAGGTTGAATAACCAATTGGAAACCCAAGTCAAAGCACAGACCTCGATGCCAGTCGAAGAACGCTGGTCTGTCGTCGACGGCTACCGCATGCGCTATTTGTGCAGCGGTTCCGGACCGCCGCTGCTCCTGTTACATGGATTGCTGGGGTACTCTTTTTCCTGGCGATTCGCCCTGCCGGTCCTGGCCGAAAAGGCGACGGTCTACGCGGTGGACATGCCGGGCGCAGGTTTTTCCGACCGGCCTCGCCACAGCAACGGCAACTTCCGGGCTCAGGCCGAGCGTCTGCTGCGTTTTCTCGACAGCGTTGGAGTCGCGTCCTGCGATCTGCTGGGAACCTCCTATGGAGGCGCTGTAGCCATGATGACGGCTGCCCTGGCGCCGGAGCGGGTGCGGCGCCTCATTCTGGTCGCACCCGTGAATCCCTGGTCGGTGCACGGCCGGCTGCTGGCTCCGTTTCTGAGCAGCGCGCCGGTCTCCTGGCTGCTCCTTCGCTTCGAACCGTGCCTGGGGTTCGTCCACGATGGGTTGCTGCGACGCCTTTACGGAGACCCCCGGCGGATACGTCCGGGTACCCTTGCCGGATACTCCGCGGCCTTCAGAGTTCCCGGTACTCTCAACTATGGCCTGGGTGCCGTCAGCTCATGGAACCGCGATCTTGTGGACCTGGAATCAGCTCTGCCGTCCATCGCAAATGTCCCGACCCTGGTCCTCTGGGGCAGCAAGGACACGGCGGTGAGTCGCGCTTCCGCGGCGCGGTTGCGCCAGTCGTTCAAGCATTGCCAGGTTGAGATATTCGACGGCGTCGGACACTTGCCTTATGAAGAAGTCCCAGATCTGTTCAACTCGTCGGTGCTTGGTTTTCTGTCCAGCAATCTTGCGCAATCCTCCTGACATGCTCAACTCCATCCCCATGGCATGGCCCGCCCGAATCACGGCCGCGCCAAGGGGAGGGGAGCAGCGAGCTTATTTGCCGTGAAATCCTCCGCCAAGCGAATCCTGGTCCTGCTTGCCGGGTGGAGCTTTATCCTGTTGGGAGTCGTGGGCCTGTTTCTGCCCATTCTGCAGGGTGTGCTGTTCCTGCTGGTGGGTTTGATCATCCTGTCTTCGGAATATGTGTGGGCCCATCACCTGTTGACCAAGTTGCGCGAGCGTTTTCCAAAACTTGGCCGCACCGCGGACCAAGCCGCCGAAAAGGCGGCGGCATGGCTGCGGCGCATCTCTGGTAAACGCAAAACGGATTGATGCTCCATCGTGGCAGTGCTACCCTCGAAACAGCGAATCGCGCACATGGCTGATCCCATAGTTTCCGCAGCGCCGGCCCAAAGCGGCGGCACTCGATCCCGCGCCCGGCGCTTGCGCTTCGAGATTCCTGAAATCTGGATGCGCTTCCTGCTGGCCCTCCTGGGACTGGTCCTGGCGTTCGCAGCCGCGCTCTTTTCCACGGTGGCGCGCGAGTCCGGCAGTCTTTGGGCCACGGTCATCCTGGCTTCGGTCGCGTTGTCGCTGGCGGTCCTGGTAGGCCTGACCACGGTCCCGTATCTGATGCGCCGGGTTGCGGGCGGCCGCGTCCGCGATGCCTTCAACTACGACGTGACCACAGTGGGAATCATCTACGTCCTTACCGTCCTTCTCATCGGCGTCGCGGCCCTGAACACCGGCAACAACCTGCTCTATGTGATTGTGGCGGCGATGCTGGCCGCCATCCTGGTATCCGGCGTGGCGTCCGCGATCGTCTTGCGCGATCTGGAGCTGGATGTCCGTTTGCCCGAGCAAGTCTTCGCGGGCCGCTCCACGGTGGGAAAGATCATGCTCCGGAATCCCCGGCGCTGGCTGCCCTCATTTTCGATCAGCGTGGCGCCACTCACGCCGAAGCCGGCGGGACAGTGGCAGTGGGTGCCCACGACTTTTGGCTTTCCGCCCGGACAGCCTCCTGGAAAGCAGTGGGTGCGACTGCCCGACCGCCAGTTGCTCCGCGTCACCGGCGCCGCCTCCGTTTCACCGGGCATTTTTACGGAATCGGCCTATTTCCCTTACATCCCGGCGGCCGCCGAAGTCGCCGCCGAGTTGGAACTCTGCTTCCCCCGCCGTGGGCGCTATCAACAGAACAGCTTCGGCCTGGCCACCCGCTTTCCCTTTGCGTTCCTTACCAAGACACGACGCGTTGCTTTAGCTCGGGAGATACTGGTGTACCCAGCAGTGGACTTGACCGATGAATTTTATGAAGTGCTTCCGTTGATCACCGGTGAATTTGAAACCTTTACTCGCGGCCGTGGCGACGATTTGTATTTGATCCGCGAGTATATGCCGGAAGATTCGGCCCGCCACGTGGACTGGAAGGCAACCGCCAAGTCAGGGTCCCTGAAAGTGCGTGAATTCAGCCGGGAAGACGAACGCCGGTTGCGCCTGGTTTTTGATAATCCCGGCCCGGGAGCCGTTTCCGAGCAGGCTTACGAAAATGCAGTGACGGCCGCGGCATCGCTGGGCTGGCACTTCGCTGCCGCAAATGCCGACCTGTCCTTTGTGGCGCCGGGCTATCCGGGCGGGGCAGAGATCCATGACTTCCTTGCATATCTTGCCACCGTCGGTCCGCACGCCGCGCCGTCGGTGCTCGACAGTCTGGAAAGCTCCGGCGACTACAACGTCATTCTCACCACTCGTCCGCACGACACGATTCCCGCCAATCTCTGGGCTTGCTCATACTTTATTTTCATCGAAACCCGGAAGTAATGTCCCGATTCGCCGGTGCAACGGCGGAGGACGTGATTTGCTTCCTTCCTCTCTCAATAAGTGCCTTCTTGAGCGGAGTCGAAAGACCCGCTGTTTGGCGTAGGCAAGTGTCCCTGACACGGAAGCAGCCCGATTGCCCCCGGCAGAAAGCAAGTCCCTCTACTTCGCTCGGGATGACAGAGTGGCGGAGGAATGAGGCGATGACAGAGTGGAGAGAAATAAGGAATTAAAAATAAGGAATAAAGATGTGGCCCGCAGGACTAAAAGCCCGATATCTTAGTGCAGCCGCACGGCATGTGCCTGCATCCCAAGAGAGACGCCGCTTGGCCTGGCCAGTTGAAACTTCAACGAGGTGAAAAGGACATGAATCGCAAATATTTCACGCTGCTGAGCACCTTGCTGGGCTCTCTTCTGGTGGCGGCCGTCACCCTGCCGGCGCGGGCACAGAGTTCCCTGGAGATCCCTTCCGGCACTTCGATCAAAGTCCGCATGATCGACAACCTGAGCAGCGAACAGACCCAGATGGGAGACACATTCCGGGGCACGCTGGATGAGCCGATTGAGGTCAGCGGGAGACAGCTGTATCCCAAGGGCGCAGATGTCATCGGCCGGGTGACGGGCGTGCATCCCACAGGCCGGCTCAGTGAGCCCGGCGAGCTCGACCTGGTATTGAGTACCGTGAGCTCGGGAACGGTGGCAGCATCCATCCATGTGGAACCCCTGGTGATTAAGGGCGAGTCGCACGCGAAAAGCAATGTCGGCAAGATCGGCGGCGGAGCTGCCCTGGGTGCGGTAATCGGGGCCATCGCGGGGGGCGGCAAGGGCGCGGCCATCGGTACCCTGGCGGGTGGAGCGGCTGGCACCGGTGCGGCCGCGGCCACGGGCAAGAAGCCTGCTATCGTCGAATCAGAAGCCGTCCTCACTTTTGTTACGTCCTCGGGATCGGTTTCCGCGCCTCCGCCACCCGCCAGTTCGTCCTCTAATGACACAGCATCGTCCGCGCCTGCCGCTGCGTCCACCGATTCCGCCTCGCCTTCGGATTCGTCGACCGCGGCGAATCAAGAGGACGACAACACTCTGTTTAGCCTCCGCGATCGCAGGACCATTCGAGCCTGTGTGAACGAACATGCCGCGGACCTTCCGGCCGGAGCGACCCAGCGTCCGGAACTGCCCTCCGGATCCGAACGGCAGATCCACCGCGGGGGAACCTTGCCTTCCGAGGTTCAGGAGCAGGCTCAATCCCTGCCTTTGGCCTGTGAAGAGCAGCTGCCCAAATTACCCAGTGATCTGGAACGTGTTGTGTATGCCGGTCGGGCCTTGCTGATCGACAGCAAGGGTCATGTGATGGACATGTTTTATCTCGATCAAAATCAATAAGGTTGATGCCCTCCGGAGGGTCGCCCAGCTTTCGGCGCCGGTACGGTTTTTCTGGACCGGCTGCGGCCCCGCCATGCGGCTGCGCAAGGGCCGCAGGCGACCGCTCCCAGCCTGATTGCGACCGGTTTCGGGTTATTCCGGTAACCATTACCCCCGATTACCTTGGTACATTGACCCTCCGCGCCAAGCTGCTAAGGTTAAGCATAAGAGAAGTCTAATCGCAGCACTCCGTCAACCGTGGCGCCCCCGGCTGGCAGAAAAAATGGTTGATGACCGCTGACCACCAACTCGCGCTCTGGATCTGCCACCCCCTGCTGCAAGTGGCTTTGGGGGTTGCGATGTGGCGCCACAAGCTGCATCGTCTGTTTCCGGTCTTCTTCGCGTACGTTGGCTTTCAGATTCTGGCTTTTTGCATCCTGTTCCCGATATTCAAATGGGGAATTCTAGGTTACACCGCTTACTTCTGGCTCTATTGGGGATGCTCCGCGGTTAATCTTGTTTTGGGTTTCATGATCATCTATGAAATCTTCCTGGATGTATTCCGCCCTTATCACACCCTGAAGGACTTGGGCTCGGTACTTTTCAAGTGGGCCGCGTTGGTCATGTCGTTAGTGGGCTTTGTGGTTGCGGCATCCAGTCCCTTGGGGGATCAGGGGCCGATCGTGCAAGCGGTGGTCACCGTGACGCGCTGCGTGCGAGTGGCACAGGTTGGGCTCATTCTGTTTCTCCTGGTCTTTGCGCGATATCTTGGAGTGTCGTGGAAACAACATAGCTTCGGGATTTCGCTCGGGTTGGGAATATCGGCGGGAGTCGAACTCGGTACCCTCGCGTTCCACGTGAGCGGCCACGCGTCGGAAGCCCTGGTCCACATAATCAATCTGGTCGCCTACAATATTGCAATCCTGGTTTGGTTTGGTTATGCAGTGCTGAAGAGCCCGGCGCGAATGCCGGGAACGGACTTGTTCGCGTCGCATCGCTGGGAGAAGAGCCTGACCGACATTCAGAGTCCGGAGCCGGGCGATTCGCTGATACCCATGTTTGAGAGCATGGTGGATCGCGCTTTCTCCCGCACGCAGGACTACTTGCCCAAAGAAACCGCTCCCGATTCGGTGCCGGAACCGGCTGTCTCCACCCGAGGGGGCATTCACTCCGTTCCAGCCCAGAGTCGCCGGGTTCAATAAATGTTTCAGTCTGTGGTGACTTCGTTTCACCCCACTTGCCAGGCGCCTGATCTCCAGGCTTATAACCTCATCTAGTACTTCAAGAATAAACGCGATCGGATAGCAGGGTCTTGACGAGCGCGTCCGTAGGAATACGGCGAAGCTGCGTTCCCGCGGCCCGCCCCGCCGTCGAAGTCGGCGCCTCAAATGCCGATCGGCTGCAGAACGCGCCTGCCGAGCCGGAGAAAAGGCTGGACTGCGGATCGGTCTTCTGTATAATGCCGCCACCGTGAGGTTTCCTCCCAGGAACCTCGCAGCGTAAGGAGAACACCATGAAACGTGCGGTCAGCATGTTGATCCTGATGGTAGGGTTGGCTTGCACGTACGTGGCAATTGCGGCCCCGATACTCAATGCTGAACTGGGCCCAATGCCACTGTGCAACCCGAAGAATCCGAACTGCAAGCTGCCTGGGCAATAACCAGCGCTGCAGCTAGCGTGCAAGTGGCTTTTGACCCTAATGGGCTGACCGAATGCGTATCGCATGGTCAGTCCTTTTTTATTCCGGAGAAGGGTTGATCTCCTGGCTCTTCAGCGCGACGCTGAGGCTTCGCTTGAGTTGTTCCGGATCAATGACCGGGGGCTGACAGCTGAATCCTGAGCAGACCACGGCCACTGACTTTCCTGACTTGATCGCAGGCAGATTCGGAATAGTCTCCGCCAACGCAGGTGGAAGATTTTGCCCAACCACCTCGTTTGCCGCCAGCTTGAGGACGGTGTTCTGAAGGGCAAAGAAGCTCGCCGCAACGGCGTAGAGTTGCTTCGCCAAATCGTCATCTCCCACCACGACGACCTGGGTGTGCGGACGCGAGAAATGCACGGCTGCGATGCCGTAGGTCGCGGCAAAAATCCCGAACTTCCCGGACAGGCCAGCCGCCAGGTCCAAAGTCTGTTCCGCCTTTTCGCGATAGCTTTGCTGGCCGGTGAAGGCGAACAGCCGGAGTAGGGCTATGGCCGCGACGGAATTTCCAGCCGGAGTGGGAGAATCCTGAAACGGTTTTCGTGGCGTGCCCAGGACTCCCAGCGACTTCTCCGATCCGCTCGCAGCGGTGTCAAAGAATCCGCCGGCGACTGGATCAAAGAAACGGTCCACCATCTTGTCCACGACGCCCTGCGCGAAGATGAAATAGCTGAGGTCGGCGGTGGCCTCGTAGGCGTCGAGGCAGGCGACCGCGGTGAAGGCGTAGTCGTCGAGCAGACCCGGGACCGGGCGCGGCTCGGCGGCCGGGTCGGAATAGGCGACCACATGTTGCAGCCCCTGCTCCGGCCGCCAGGCGTCTGCCAGGATGCGGTCCAGCGCGCGCAGGGCGGAATGCCGCGCTCCCTCAAGCTGCAGAACCTTGGCCGCTTCCAGGTAGGCCGAGACACAGAGCGAGTTCCAGCCCACATAGACGGTTTTATCCACATAGGGCGTCGGCCGCTTCAGACGTGCGGCGTACATTTTCTGCCGGGCAGACTCCAGCAGCGCCTGGGCGCGTTCCGCGGTCAGACCCAGCCGTTTGCCGATTTCTTCGAGGGAAGCCCGGACATACAGGACATTTTTTTCCGGGTTGTGGTGCATCTCTCCGACTTCGTTGACGTCGTAATGCAATCCCGCGACCGCTGCTTCGTCTTCGGTCAGCACAGCTTGCATCTCGGCCCGCGTCCAGGTGAAATAGTCGCCGTCATCGTCCATCGAGTAGTCGGC
>JBOGLD010000010.1:0-7417 GCA_050745885.1 Terriglobales bacterium | reverse complement strand
CTGAACAACTCACCGTATATCCCGACCAAGAGAAGCATGTGATTGAAGAAAAGATCGAGATTCGAACTGCCGACGGAACGTCCGAGGGATTTCTGTATTGCCCCGAAGCCGGCGCCAGCTATCCGGGGATTATTCATCTCACGGACATCGGCGGCATTCGTCCCGCACAAGAGGAGATGGCGCGGCGGCTGGCGGCGCAGGGTTATGCCGTGCTCATGCCCAACGTCTTCTACCGCACTGGAAAGCTGCCGCTGTTCGACGCGCCGGCCAAGAGCATGGACGAACGCATGCAGCGATTTGCCAAGCTCTCCGCTCCCCTGAGCGCGGAGGCTCTTACACGCGATGCCGCCAGCTACGTCGACTTCCTGGCTGGCCGCGCTTCCGTCAGCCAGGGCGCAATGGGCGTCGTGGGCTACTGCTTCACCGGGAAGATGGCTTTATTTGCCGCCAAGGCCCGTCCCGGCAAGATTGCCGCGGCCGCTTCCTTTCATGGCGGTGGCCTCGCAACGGACGCGCCCGACAGCCCTCATCTTGCCCTGCCAGCGATCAAGGCCCGTCTCTACTTTGGTCATGCCACCAATGATCGCAGCATGCCTGCGGAAGCGATCGCCAAGCTCGATCAGGCTCTCCAGGCTTGGGGAGGTCGATACCAGAGCGAAGTCTACGACGGCGCCTCTCATAGCTGGACGGTGCCCGATAGCCCACTGTATAACCAGCCCCAAGCCGAGCGCGCCTTCGAGAAGCTGACAGAGCTGTTCAAGGAAACGCTACTGTAGCCGCGGCGGGACGCCGGCGCTACCGATCAGCCACCACTTCCTAATCGCGACCATTTTTCGCGATGGCCTCGATTTGTGCCAGATGGTTCAGGTCATGGCCGGCGATGAGTTTGACGATATGCTCAACGGTTTCCTTTCCGCGCTCCTGGTGCTGGCCGTAGTTCTCCCACAAGCGGCGAGGCACGGAATTCAAAAGCTTCAAATTGTTCTCGCGCAGCAGGCGGAAGGTTGCCAGGGACAACTTCGGGTCGCGGCGGCCGTAGTTGAAGGTCTCGGCCCAGGCGTCCTGGTCGAAGGCCTGAATCGGGGTGCCGTTCGAAGCCAGGATGAGGCGCAGGCGGAAGCCAATGACCAGTTCCGCATCCGCCAGGTGCGCAATGATCTCGGCAATCGACCATTTATCCTTTGCCGGCCGCCGGGTGAGCTGTTTCTTGTTCTTTCCCTTGACCAGCGCAGCGAGGCGACGCGGGGTGGACTGCTGCAAGTGTAATGGATCTTTCCCCTGGCTATGATTCAGCATGCGCTGGATGTACTGCTGGGGAGTTTCCTGCATGGCTATCTCCTTGACGAAACAGTGTTTTGTTAAGACCACCTTAAAAAGCGAAAGAGCGCCATGACGGCGCTCCGTGGCTCCGAGATTTTGATCTCCCCGCAAATATACTCCAGGGGAGGCGGCATCACCAGAATCCGGTGTTGCATCATAATTGCAAGAGTTTCGGCGCCATGTTTTCCGGGCCTTGCGGCTCCGATTCAACTAAAATGCTGCGGTGCGGAAGTTATAAGCGCCCGGCTCCGGCGCCGTTCATGGTTGGGGTTGAAACTTCAGATCCGGGGAGGATCTCGTGTTCAGATTGCTCAGCAGGCTTTCGCTTGCCTCATTGCTGGTGGTTGGCTGCTTGATCTTGGCCGCTTGTCCTACCCGCACAAGCATTGAACGAATCAATCGCGATCCCGGCCGCTATGTCGGCAAAGAGGTCGCCATCGCGGGCCATGTGACAACTTCTTTCGGCGCGCTCGGCTCCGGTGTCTTCGAAGTGGACGACGGGTCGGGGCAGATGTGGGTCTACAGCCAGAATTACGGCGTGCCCGGCAACGGTGCCAGGGTTGCGGTGCGCGGGCGCCTGGAGCAGGGGTTCAGCTTCGGAGGGCGCAACTTCGCCACCATCCTGCGGGAGAGCGAGCGCCGGCACTAACGCGACGTGTAAAAGCGGCGGACAGGAGTGTCCGCCCTACACTTGGATGGTATTAATTTTGCCGGGGAGGGTTGGCGACCGAAACCTGGTCGGGCACGGCTTGAGATTCGCGGATTTCCAGCTTCATCTGGCGGAGATTGGTGGCTTCCGCCGGATCCATTCCAACCTTGAGGTCTGATTTTTCAACGAAATAGCGCCAGCCGGCGTGACGATCTTCCGAGCTTTGCCCGGTTTCGAAGTGTTTGACTCTTACCTCAGCATTCTCCCGGCCCTTGACGACCAGCACAACGCCGCCGGACTCGTAAGTCCGGATGTTGTGACGGATGATGGCATAAGAGGCTTTGGACTCGTCGCGTGTCAGACACACCCCGCTAATTTCTGGAGGATTAACTTTTGTTTACGGAGAGCGTGCCCGCCCGTTGGTTTTCAGCGGCGGGCACGCTTTCTATCGAGAATTGCCGCTCTTGGTCTTACAGCGGTCGGACGTTCTCAGCTTGCCAGCCCTTTGGTCCCTTGGTCACATCGAACTCCACGCTCTGACCCTCCTGCAAGCTGCGGAAGCCGCCTGCCTGGATAGCCGAGAAGTGGACAAATACATCTTCGCCGCTCTGCCGGCTGATAAAGCCGTAGCCTTTGGCGTCGTTAAACCACTTTACTGTTCCTTGTTCTGCCATTTTGTTACTGTTTCCTTTTCAATCGATTTACGCTGTGAGATCGGAGGTACTAAGGGCGGTTCAAGCTGGTATGCAAGAAGCTGCTCAACAACCGATTCTAATCAAACGCACCATTAGTTTAGCAGAAAAGACACGATTTAGGTGGATTAAATGCTCACCGACGCCGGAGCGTCCAAGACTTCGGTAACCCCTCCTTGGCGGCCTTGGCGGCATCCCTTTGCGACCTTTGCGGTAAGGCACTTGACCGAAAAATCGCAAAGAATCCGTAAAGTACCCAAAGAACAGCCCTGACCTTCCTCAATCTCAGTATTTTCTTTCACTTCCGCAGGGAGCAGGTATAATTCTAAGGCTAGAAGTTACTTGACCACGAAGACACATCGCAAATCCACCCTGCGCCTTCGAGATTGAGAGAGAACTGCTTCCCCGGTAGGCGCGCCAGCACCCTGCACCAAGTTAAGTCCTTGACCTAATGCAGGGGCGCTTCGCAGATCGGTAGGGCCTGACCAGCTTTGAGGGAAGCCTCGGACTGCACACTCGTGATTGCATGCTGCCGGAGGGAAGTATCGATGTCGCGATTCAACGGAGACAAATCCAGATTCAACCGCGAACGGAAACAGAACATTCGCCGCCGGCTGCGCACCCGGGCGCTGCTTCAGGCGGCAGCATCTGTGGTTGCCAAGCCAGAGGCAAACAAGAAGCCTAGCGGGGCTGCCGAAAAGCCCGCGTCCTGAGTTTTGAGTTACACTTTAGCTGCAGCACAAGGAACTATATGAAGAAGCTGTTTGTTGGCAATATCCCCCACAGCACCACGGAAGCAGAGTTGCGGACGCTGTTCGAGCCCCACGGGGCCATCGAGCAAGTCAGCATCGTGACCGATCGAGACACCGGCCGTTCGCGCGGCTTTGCGTTTGTCGAGATGACCGATTCCGCCGAAGCGGAAAAAGCGATTGCCGCGCTCAATGGCAAAGAACTGGGTGGGCGAGCGTTGAACATCAATGAGGCCCGTCCCAAGACCGATCGCGGTGGACCGCCCCGCGGCGGCGGGCGCCCTGGCGGCGGTGGTGGACGTCCCGGTGGTGGTGGACGTTCCGGCGGCGGCGGGGGGCGTGACGATTATCAGGGCCATGCGCGTCAGCCTCGAGAGCCGCGCTGGTAAGGAGCAGCACGCGATAGTGCATTGAGTTCTGCGATTACCGATCTGCCAAAAAAATGTCCCTTGGAGGTGTCTATGTCTGGTCGAGGCCGTTCCAGCTTCACCAAGCGTCAGAAAGAGCGCTCGCGGCAGGAGAAACAGCGGGAGAAGGCCGAGCGCAAAGTCCAGCGAAAGTTGGAAAAACCGGCAACTGGATCTGACTCCTTTGAACTCTCGGAAGAAGATTTCGCAGCCGCAGCCGAGCAACTGGCACTTCCCAATTCGCACCTGGAAGAATAGCCGGACAATTTTCGATTCGATGCCCTGAAAGCGCGGCCCATGCCGCGCTTTTTCAGTTCTCCAGGACACATGGCGCACCGCGCAAAAATGAACCCTTCCACCCCCCGGCAAAGTCTAAACACGGGAGTGAATTCGCCTCCGGCAACGAACTCCAAACCCGCGATGAACGCCCAGCGGCTGCGAACCGTCCTGCCCGCCGTTTGGGAACTGATGCGTCCCCGTCGGGGCCTGCTGGCTCTGGGCTTCCTGTTGATGGTGATCAACCGAGTTTCGGGATTGGTCCTCCCCTATTCCACCAAGTTCCTGATCGATACGGTCATCGCCAAGCATCACGTCGAATTATTGCAGCGCCTGATTTTGATCGTGCTGCTGGCTACCGCGATCCAGGGGATCACTTCTTTCGCCCTCACCCAGTTACTGTCGAAAGCGGCCCAGCGCCTGATTGCCGAACTTCGCGAGAGAGTGCAAGCCCACATTTCGCGTTTGCCCGTGGCGTTCTACGACTCCAATAAAACGGGCACCCTGGTTTCCCGCATCATGACCGACGTGGAGGGCGTGCGGAACCTGCTCGGAACCGGGCTGGTCGACCTGGTCGGTGGACTGTTGACCTCCGGCATTGCGATGGTTGTCCTGTTTCGCATCAGCCCAGTCATGACCCTGCTGGCATTCAGCTTTCTGCTTTGCTTCGCGATCGCGCTGAACAAGGCGTTCACCACGATCCGTCCCATTTTCCGGCAGCGCGGGAAGATCAATGCCGAAGTCACGGGCCGGTTGGCGGAGTCGCTGGGCGGGGTGCGCGTGATCAAGGGATATCACGCCGAAGAACGCGAGGAAGAGGTTTTCGCCGGCGGGGTGCGTCGACTGCTGAACAACGTGATGAAGACCCTGACCGCCACATCCGTGATGAGCCTTTCGGCAAGCCTGCTGATGGGAGTGGTGGGGGCCATCATCATGTATATGGGCGCGCACCGGATCATGGCCGGCACGCTGACCATCGGCAGTTTCTTTACCTACACACTTTTTCTGGGCTTCCTCGTCGCACCCATTATCCAGATCGTCAACATAGGGACGCAAATTACCGAGGCCCTCGCCGGCCTGGAGCGCACGCAGGAAATTTTGCACGAGCGGCCCGAGGACCGGGACCCGAAGCGGACTGCCAGCCTGGGCGATATTTACGGCAAAGTGGAATTCGACCACGTAAGTTTCAGTTACGATGGCAGCCGTACGGTATTGCGCGATATCGGCTTTCTCGCCGAACCAGGAACCGTGACTGCCCTGGTCGGTTCTTCGGGCTCAGGCAAGTCGACCATTATCGGGCTGATTTCAGCGTTTTATGTCCCTACGCAAGGCCGAGTCCTGGTCGATGGAGTTGACCTCAGTACGGTCCGCCTCGAATCCTATCGCACCCGCCTGGGAGTGGTGCTGCAGGAATCGTTCCTGTTTGATGGCAGCATCCGCGAAAATGTCGCGTTCTCGCGCCCCCAGGCCAGTGAAGAGGAAATCATGCGCGCCTGCCGGATCGCCCGGGTGGACGAATTTGCCGAAGCCTTTCCCGACCAATACGACACCATTGTCGGCGAACGCGGCGTGAAACTTTCCGGGGGACAGCGCCAGAGAATCTCGATTGCCCGCGCCATCCTGGCCGAACCGCGCATCCTGATTCTGGATGAAGCCACGTCCAGTCTCGATTCCGAATCCGAGGAAATGATCCAGCACTGGCTCTCCTACCTGATGCAGGGACGTACCACGTTTGTGATTGCCCACCGCCTCTCCACTATCCGGCGCGCCGATCAGATTCTGGTGGTCGAGCAGGGCGAGATCGTCGAGCGCGGCACCCACGAAGAGCTCTACGCTTTGCAAGGCCGTTATTTCGACCTCTACACCAAGCAACAGGGCCTGCAAGATAACCTGTTCCTGGCTCCGGGCGAGGGAGACACAGCTCCGCCCACCGATGAGAGTGTGCCGACAAAAAATAACGATGGCGACGTAAGTTCGGCCGACGCTTTGCGTCTAATAAGAGGAGAGGTTCGCTAAATACACAGCGCAAAGTTCTGTCATCCCGACCGGAGCGAAGCGCAGCGAGCGCAGTGGAGGGACCTTGTGTTTCGGGGAGCTCTCGACACTTGAAGCTTGAACCGCAAAGAGCGCAAAGGCCGCAAAGGAAACACCGAGCTGGCAAACAACCATAAATGACCCTCGACTCGAACCCGCGGAACAGCCAGAACGGCGCCACCGCAATCCGCATTGTCGACCTTTGCCGCCACTACCACATGGGAGAAACCCTGATCCGCGCCATAGACGGCGTTTCGCTCCAGGTCCAGACGGGAGAGTTTGTCGCGCTGCTTGGCAGCTCCGGATCCGGCAAGTCTTCCCTGCTGAACCTCATCGCTGGCCTTGACCGGCCGACTTCGGGAGCGGTGATGGTCGAAGACCGGAACCTGGCTCAGCTCTCGCGCGAGGAGTTGGCCAAGCATCGCCTGCGCACGGTCGGCATGGTCTTTCAGTCTTTCAATCTGGTGTCGCGGATGACCCTGGCAGAAAACGTGGAACTGCCGCTTCGCTTTGCCGAAGTGGACCGAAGCCAACGCCCGACCCTTACCCGGCGAGCGCTGGAGCGGGTTGGCCTGGGCAGTCGCATGACCCACCGCCCCAGCGAGCTTTCCGGCGGCGAGCAGCAGCGCGCAGCTCTGGCCCGCGCATTGATCAATCAGCCGAAGCTTCTGCTGGCGGATGAACCCACCGGCAATCTCGACAGCCACACCGGTACCGAGATCATGAATTTCATACGCGAGTTTAACCAGTCGTTGGGCATGACCGTCGTGATGGTCACCC
This sequence comes from Terriglobales bacterium, assembly GCA_050745885.1. Classification (GTDB taxonomy): domain Bacteria; phylum Acidobacteriota; class Terriglobia; order Terriglobales; family Acidobacteriaceae; genus JAIQFF01. The sequence goes on along the minus strand of JBOGLD010000010.1, from coordinate 510 downwards.
ACGAGCGGGCCCTGGCCGAGCGCTACGCCCAGCGCATGATCTTCCTGGCCGACGGCAAACTGGTTGAGGACGGACCCAACCTGACGCAAGTGGCTACCGGCGCGCAGGGAGAACGGCCATGAAAACCTACGATCTTTCCGAGCTGGCCCTGCGCAACCTGCGCGAGTCGTCGCTGCGCAATTCACTGACTACGGTGGGCATCTCGGTGGGAGTGGCGTCGCTGGTCGCCATGCTTTCACTCGGCATCGGCCTGCAAAAATTGGCCACACGGCACCTGGCCAAGTCCGGTCTTTTCGATACCGTGGTCGTGACTTCCCGCCGCGAGATGCGCGGCTTTCGCAACGACGAAAGAAACACCGCCTCCGCCGCCGAAAGCCGCACCCTGGATGAACCCGCCCGCCAGGAAATCGAACGCCTGCCCGACGTGCTGGAGGCCTACCCGGACATCCGCTTTATCACTGAGCTCAGCTATCAGGACAATCCTCATCTGACCATGGTAGCGGGAATTCC
>JBOGLD010000009.1:0-40794 GCA_050745885.1 Terriglobales bacterium | reverse complement strand
CCTTTGCGGTAAATGCGTTTGATCTTGCCGCACACATTCAAATCTTCAACCGCAAAGGTCGCAAAGAACGTCCACAAAGGACGCAAAGAAATCTGGGATCAGGACACTACGGGCGATGGGGCCCGCGACGGACAACGCTTCAGGCAGCGCCGGCGCGGCCGGCGGATTGCGCTTGAGCCTGGGCGCGTTTAGGGCCGCGCTTGCGCACCAGCAACAAGCGGATGCGTTCCAGCAACTCCACCGGGGCGTACATACCTTTGGGCAGAAAGATGTCAGCCTTGGTGTCGCGATCGTAGATTCTCACTTTTCCAGAGAGCAGAATGGCCGGAGTCTGGGGCGAGAGAGTCTTGATGGCCTCGATGAGCTTGCTGCCATCAACCCCAGGCATGACGAGATCGGTGAGCACGAGATCTACGCCACCCTCCTTAAAGCGCTCCAGGGCCTCCTCGCCGCTGCCGCAGGTGATTACGCGATAGCCGCGAGTTTCGAGCATGACCTTGCGGATGGAAAGGGACTGTTCGTTATCGTCTACGCAAAGAATGGTTCGTTTCGGCTTCATTCCGGCTTTGTGCCTGCTTCCAAGACGGCAGCCTGAACGTGATGAAGGCGCCAGAAGATCAAAAGCTTTGTGGTTGATGTGGAGAATTCAGAGCGAGACAAGATGCTAAAGCCAGAAGAGCCGACTGTAAAGTGCCGCCGATGTTAATGGTAAATTAGCCCCGTTGAAAAAATATGGCGATTGTGCATAGACCCATTTTTTCACGGGCAATCGAGCAAAGTGTCTTAGAAAAAAACTTCTCCGCGGAGGACTTCGACAGCATGTCCGCCCACCCGAACGTTAACCACTCTGTTATCCAGGCGCGAGGCGCGCACAAAAATCCGGCTCGGCCGGAACATCTCGATTCCTTGTTCGATGAGCACCCGTTCGTCGGGCTGGGCCACGCCGTGCGCGACCATCCATGCGGTGGCGCAGCCCGCGGCAGATCCAGTGGCCGGGTCTTCGCCGCCGTAGAACAGCATGCGGGCGTGGAGGCGGCCGGCGGGATCGACCGTCTCGCGGGTCACGAAATAAAAAGATTTGCCGCCTCCCGATTGCTGCAGGTACTCGCTCGAACTTGCCAGATCCACTTGCAACCGGCGCATGACATCGAGCCCTCGCAGGGGAACAATCGTGAAGGGCAGGCCCGTCGAAACCGTCTGGATGGGCAGGGAAGGGTCGATGTCCCCGTCGCGCAGACTGGTGGCGCGGACCACGGTTTCGCGATCGTGGATCAATCCGAACGTGGGCTCCACCTGGGTCATTTCGCCGAAAACGGGCTGGCCCGCGTTGTCTTGGAAACGGACCGGCACTCTGCCAGCCTTCAGTTCGAGGGCCACTTCACCGGCGCCAGTCGAACCCCGTAAGGCGAACGCAGTACCCAGCGTGGGATGGCCGGCGAAGGGCAATTCCTCCTGCACGGTAAAGATGCGGACCTTTATTCCCCGTTCCCGTTCGATGGCCGGGTCGCGAGGCAGGATGAAGGTGGTTTCAGAAAGATTCATCTCGCGCGCCAGGGTTTGCATCTGCTGGTCGCTGAGCCCGCGTCCATCGGGAAACACCGCCAGGGGGTTGCCCTCGAACGGGCGCGAAGAAAAAACGTCGAATTGCACGAAGGCAAAGCGCTGAAGATCAGGGCTCATGGCCGTTCATTGTAGCGCCGATGGCCGCCCGTCATCCGGGGCCGCGTCCGCAGTCCGGGGCTTGTGCCCTGGTTGACTCATTTCCGGTCGCCGCGTATTCTAGGTTGCGTATGTGCAGCGACCGCATGCCGGTTTGCGCTTGTTGTTGTAGATAGGCGCCGGCGTGTGGGTATAGATTGAACGTTTTTGACCCACCTTGGCGCAACTCGGGTGGGCTTTGTTTTTGGTTCTGATCCTCACCCGCTTTGGCAAGCTGTGGCGGGCCCGTCCCGGCCTTCCGGGATATCTAATTCTGCCAGGAGAGCAACCATGAGCGCATTACCCATAACTCCGCCTGCAACTCCGAGCGCGCCCAGTGTGCCGCGCATTAACGACGTTGCGCCAGATTTCACCGCTGAAACCACGCAAGGCACGATTCACTTTCACGAATGGATCGGGAACGGCTGGGCGATCCTGTTCTCGCATCCCAAAGACTTCACTCCGGTGTGCACCACCGAACTCGGTTACATGGCCGGGCTGCAGCCGGAATTCGCCAAACGCAACACCAAGATTATCGGGTTGAGCGTCGATCCGGTGAGCAGTCACGGCAAGTGGGCAGCGGACATCGAAGAGACCCAGGGCCACAAAGTGAACTATCACATGATCGGCGACCCCGAACTCAAGATCGCCAAGCTGTACGGCATGCTGCCGGCGGAAACCGGGCACACGTCCGAAGGCCGCACCGCCGCGGACAACGCAACCGTGCGCACCGTGTTCGTGGTGGGTCCGGACAAGAAGATCAAGCTGCAGCTCAGCTATCCCATGAGCACCGGCCGGAACTTCGACGAAGTGCTGCGCGTCCTCGATTCGATGCAACTCACGGCCAAGCACAAAGTGGCCACGCCGGTGAACTGGAAGCAGGGCGATGACGTCATCATTCTGCCGTCGGTTTCGAACGACGAAGCGCAACAGAAATACCCCGGGGGCTGGAAGTCGCCCAAGCCGTATCTGCGCATCGTCCCCCAACCGAAGTAGCTAGGCGAGTTAGATCGGCCACGGATTCGCACGGATGGGCGCATACACTGGGGACTTGCCCCGGTTCTGGTCGGCGCAAATCCGCGTGGATCTGTGGCGTTGTTTCTTACGACGGAAATCTGACGAAAGAAGACCAGCAACCAGAAACCTGTTTCGGAAGCGCATGGGGTCCGGTGATCCTCCCGGTCTTCAAAACCGGCGGGCGGCGGGTCACCCCGTCGCCGGTGCGTTCGACTCGCACACGCTTCCGCCAATTTTAAGGCTTTAGCTCGGCTTGCAATCCGTTTGCAATCCGTTAAGCGCAAGGCGGGTCACTTTTCCACTTGCTACGGCCATTTCGTCCGTTACCACATCACCGTAAATGTTCATGGTGGTGCGGATGTCCGCGTGCCTCATTAGCTTTTGCTGCACGGCAACCGTTGTGCCTACAGCGTCCAGCCAAGACCGGTAGGTGTGCCGCATCGTGTGAGTGCTCACGTTGGTTACACCGGACGCCTTGCCGGCCTTCGCATAAGCATCGTTCAAGCTGTCCGCGGACCAAGGCAACCGGCCAAGCTGTGACGGGGAAGCGAAAATCCAATCTCCATCCGCGGAGAACTGACTTGTTTGCCTCCACCGTTTCAGTACATCCAGCATGTCGCCGTCAATGACGAGAGGACGGCTGGAATAGGCCGTCTTCGTATCCCCTACGCTTTGACGGACAATGCCGCGCTCCACGTGCAGCCGGGCATGAAGCCAATCCACGTCCGACCACTTCAGTGCCCGGCACTCGCTAATGCGGAGCCCGAAGCACACGCAAACCAACGCCATCGTGCGGAACGGGTCCTCCAGGTGCGCGAGCAAGTTTCGGAACTCTTCCACCATAAGGCTTCGCGGTTGCCGTGTGCGTTTGGATGCGCCCTTGATCGTGACCAACTCCATCGGGTTCCGTTGCGTGGCGATGTCACCGCGCCACATGGCGAAGTCCCAAAGGGTACGGAGCAACCCACGGATGGATGCTCTACTCCGCGGGGCGAGGTCCAGCGCTTGCAACCACAGCTCTATGGGGCGCGCCTGCAATTCTCTGATTGGAGAATTGGCCCACCGTGGCAGCACGTAGAGACGCAACCACACATCGTAGGAACGTCGCGTGCTGTAACGCGGTGGCATCTTCTCCGCCCGGTATTGCTCTATCAGGGTGCCCACGATCACGGAAGGCAAACTAGGTTTTGCTTTCACTTTCACGAACGATTCAGCCGCCCGCCGTGCTGCGCTCTTGTTTGGGAAATCGTGCAATGTGCCGATGACTTTGGACTTCCGCTTTCCATCCACCCATTGCAAGAAGTTCCACGTCTTACGTCTTCGATCAAAAACTACACTTCCCGTCTTATACCGTTGTGCCCTCATGCTCTGTCCTTTCAGGGCCCACGGATGGCGCGCAAAGCATATCATCCAACTCAGCCCGCAAGAATCTCCACACGATCCGCTTAGTACCGGACAGGCGGTGGGAAGGCACCTTGCCGCAGCGGACCCATCTAAGAAGCGTGCCCGGCCGGACCTTCAAATAGGCCGCCGCCTCGCCGGTCGTTAACCACGGATTATTGTTTTGTTCCATTTTCGGAAATCGGAAACTAGGGGCTGCTCCAGGAAGCATTTGAGGGGTCATACCCGACAGGCCCGGCCTCTGCCCCTCTCATATTCAAACGTCGCGCCGCACCCACTTTTCAAGTCGCTGATAAAAAAGGGTCGTACTAACCCGCTTTCGCGCCCTTTGGCGCTTGGCGTCGACCCCGAGCGCTCCTGTAACTGATTCATTCTAAACAAAAGTGCTAAATCAAAAATTAGTCGTTTGCACAACCTTTTGAAGCAACGGGCTGGACGGACATTTAGCCCCCATGAATCGAAGCCCCCTACCCCGTCAGTTTTGTCCCCATTTTTGTCCCCATTGCACCATGTCCCCAGGGGTCCTGTAGCCCTAGAGATGGCGGAATTGCTTGTATATTTAAGATAACGTTATACTTCTTCTTCTCTCTCTCTATCATCTCACTCATTCTAGACACGGCCATGGCACCCCCTGGGGACATGGGGACAAACTCACCAGTCCTCGCCCTGGGCCAGTCCAAACTGTTCAGTGTTCTCGATGGCAACGAGGACGCCCGACCGGGTGAGTCCCTGCCATGCCTTCTCAAACCGGGTCACACCACACCGCTCATAATGGACACCACGGGCCACGTCTCGCTTGGTTGACGCCCCTTTGGTACCGACGTACTTTTTTATCTTGGCTTCCAGGGCGGCCTCTTGGTTCTCCACCACCTTGACGTGATAGAACTGCCTTACCCGGAGCTGGTGGTCACCTAACTGCAATGCGCCTTCCATGACTTCAGTGGTCACACTATCCAGTCCTTTGAGCCAGGCGAGAAGCAGGGCCGTCCGCATAACGTAGATGTTCAACCGCTCGGAACCGGAGGGCAGTTCCTTAATCCAGGCGTCCAAGAGGTCATCGGCCCCGGCATCAAATGCCATCTGACAGGGTGCGTTAGCTAGCGATTCCAACCTCGGTAAGAGGCTTTCCTGGAGAACGTGGGAGTCAATCTGCTTCAGCTTGACCACGGCGTATTCACCGCCCGTGCCCACGATGTTTAGGCGGGAATAAAAACCCGAGCCCACCACGTCCCCTTGACCCAGGAGTGCAAACCAATCGTCCGGCGTGATTCCCCCGAGCAAGGACAATTGAACTTGGCCGTAAACGGCTTCCCGTTCTCCCTTAGCCTTACCGTGGAACCGCGTGCCATCCCACAGGGCACAAAGGACGGCTTCCAAGTCCGTGCCACTTCCCCCTTCAATGAACAGAGACGAAAGTAAGCTCTTCAGCTCTTCTTGCACTGTGATGATTCGTGGAATGGTGCCACGCCAGCAAAGGTGCGGACTGACTTCCTGAAATTTCTTGTTCTCCAAAATGACACGCGACAAACCCGGAACACTGGAGAACGCGAGATTAGCCGCCCCGATTCCTTTCGGACGCCAAGGCGTCGGGTAGCCGACAATCATTTCCTTCATGTTCTCGAAAAATTCATCGGTGGAACGTATCGCTTCCCCCTTGCCCCGGCTTGGCGGTGCAATTATCACGGTGAACATCCGGGCTGTGTGGGTCCCCCGATATGGTCCGCTCAAGCGGTCACCTAAAGCCGCGGCAAGGTAAGTGCGGAAGGACTCAATAAACAGCTTTGCCGGGATGAAGTTGTCCGCGGTGCAGACCTTAGCGAACTCGCCCACGAGGGTGCCATCCCAAACCGCGGCGGGATAAACAGCACGTTGCGATGCTTCCGGGACACGCGCTTCCCCGAGTACAACGGTCGGCTCCGGGGCCGATGACTTGAAGGCAAACCGCTTACCTGAGCGGGATTCCAGCTCCGCCCTAAATGATTTCCAATCGTGATGAGCGCATCTGTGTTTGCAATCAAAAGTATAGCCTCCGCCCTCCGTGTAAATGATGCAGGTTGACGTTCCCTGATTCTGGTTTTCGTGTGAGCTGGCCCACGGGCAATCAATCGGGCGATACCACTGTTTTCCTTTATTGAACCACTCCCCCAGGGTTGCCACTTCGTTAAACAGAAGGAATTGGTCCAGCAATTCCGTCTCCCGCTTCGTCTCTTCGCTCATCACGGACTGTGCCACGGTGCCGGGGGCTCCGTATAGCTCACAGAGGCGATTCAGCAGAACATCCGACATCGCGGGAATGGTTCGCCATTGCGCCACGTAAGGCCCGCCGGTCTTCGGGTGGATGCTGCCGGGACCCACCACGTAACATCTGAATTGCTTAAACTCGAACAAGTTGGGATTGCCTTCGCCCTGGCCCACCACCATATTTCCCGTCCGGCGTGTTCTCATGGTTTGCCGAAAGATGTAATAACCACGGTTGGGCCGTGCGCTTACCCGCGCGGTGTCCCAAATTTCGGGCAGAAGGTCGGTGCACTTTTCTCGCAACCCGGCCTCATCGTCAGTTTCCAGGAAGCAAAAATTTTCGTCCGGGCACAAGCCCACATTGGCGCTGGGCTCCTGGGACGCCCATAGCTTGATTTGTTCGGTGTCTACGAGTTGCCGATTTTGAAGAGACTATCGACAAGGCGGCAGCAGACGACTTTGTGTTTGTGGACCCTCCGTACACCGTCATGCATAACAACAACAATTTCGTGAAGTACAACGCCAACTTGTTCTCTTGGACCGACCAGATAAGGCTCGCGTCAGCGGTTAAGAGAGCAACTGGTCGTGGTGCCGCAGTCATGATCTCGAATGCCGATCACCGAAGTGTCCGCGAGTTATATAGAGATTTCGGCACTCATTATCGTGTCGATCGTGCCAGTATTCTCGCTGCCGATTTGCTTCACCGTCGCAAGACCACCGAATTGCTGATCACGAGTTATGGCACCCGGTAGGCTTTCGGTCGGAGGTCATAAAGTGGCAAAGACGATTAGCCCCCTCCAAGAGCTTAGTCCCGACAGGATCAGACAAAATCCTGACAACCCACGCCTGATTTTTCAAGAGGAGGAAATGAACGAGCTCTTGGAATCGATTCGCGAGGTTGGCATAAGGGTTCCTGTTTCAGTTTACTCTGACGGGACCAAGTACACCCTTCTCGACGGCGAGCGACGTTACCAAGACGGCGTATGTTGACTCGATGGTGAAGAAGTATGTCCGAGGTGTTGTGGATAGCGTCGTTGGATTTCGAAACGTGAGCAAGATCGCGCGATCCGAACTCGCAGGAGGCGATAAGGAAAGAGCAGTTCCTACGATTATCAAGCTCGTCAAAAATAAGAAATACAGTATCGCCCAGGCATTTGAAGATACGGTGCAAGGGGCGTATGAGCAACGGGATCTGCTCACTAGAGTTCGAGGGATCACCGCCAAGCTCGAGGGATACAGAACTGCGAGAGCTCTCAGCGGGGAAGTTCGCACTGCCCTTGAAGACTTGAAGGCTGAGATTGACCGGATGTTGAGATAGTCATCGATGAACTTCATTGTCACTCCGGAGGAAGCTCAACCGGCTGCTCTCGTTGTCGCAAAACACCTCCGCAAACGAGGCATGGCAGTAAAAGCTGAGGTCGAAGCATGGCCCAGCGCTCCTTACAGAACGACGTTGGTAGCTGACAAACAAGGATTATGCATGCTAGTGGAAGCTCAGGGTACCCTCAATTATGGCAACTCACTCAAAGGGCTGGCAGCCTGGCTTGCCGCGAACAGATATTATGCGGAGCTCTATCTTGCCACGCTATCCGAAGGCGTCATACAGGCGGGAATGTTGGCGGAAATGAAAAGGGATGGGGTCGGCTTGCTGGTGATTGATGAGAACGGTGTTGTTTCAGAATCACAGAAGTCGCGTAATCCAGCTCTCGTCGTCACTCCAGATCCAACCTTGCGATTTGGAGACTGCAAGGATGAGGTCACCGATGCGGTAAAGAAATTCAATAATGTAGATCGCAAGGATGGCCTCCGAGACATGTGTGAAGTTGTCGAGCGGGAGACCGAGGAGCTAGCGCTGCGGGCAGTGAGGAAGGGATGGCTGACAATGAATGAAGCGGCGATAAAGGGAAAGGATTGGTCGAGTCAGATTGATACGCTTGCATCGCCGAATGCCTGTACAGCAGGTAGAGCCCCTATTGTCAGCACAACCTTTAAGAACGATCTGCATTCCTTTCGTGGTGCTCGCAATCTCGTTGACCACAAGGTACGAGGTAAGAGGGATGACGCAAATCGCCAGAAACAGTTTGCGGAGCGAATGATGCAGGGACCCCGCCTCGTCGCCGAACTAATATCGCTCAAACGAAGAGTCAAATGACACCTCGGTAACCCCGCGATTTGTATTTGGTGTGAGCGACCCTTTTATTATATGAGTGTTTGGGGTTTTTTCGCTTTTGATTATCAGGAATAACCGGACGAGCGCTACGTTTACCTTGTCCAAGCGCTCGTCAGTCGTTAGATCGTATTTTTGGTTTCGGCAGATGCTGCCGCTGAATTTGACAACTGGGATGTGGATTGGGAAGGCGTGAGCGAAGAATATCGATACGAAATGCACATGCGAGCGGGAAGGACGTGCAGGTGAACGCCAACGTTCTGCGGTACATCCGGCTAAAAATGGGATGCTGCATGATTCTGGTCGTGGGGTGTACTCACGGAATCCAGCCGGAGGAGGATCAACAGTTCCCTGACACTGTGCAAGAACGGGAGCAAAGAGGAAAGTTCGCAGTATTTATTTGCAGGATAATCAACGACAACAAAATCCAGTTCGTTGGGGAGGAGTGGGGCCTACCACACACAAGCATTGCTCATGCCGTTGCTGAAGCCCACGATCAGATTCCTTGGTTCAACATCAATACCTCCTTGGTTGAGTTAAGGGAAATGGGTATACCCGATAATTATGTGGGGGGTGACTATTCGGCTGAGCAAAAGGCGCAGTGGAACCGTCAGCGCGAGAAAGTGATGATCAGGAAACTGCGGGACAACCAGAGAACGGCGAAGCGATTGATAGTTGTGTGCGGATTTGATCACATGCTGCCACTCACCGAATCGCTCCGAAACGAGTGCAGGTTTGTGCAGTTCATGGACTACAGGACGCTGCCATGGTACGACGGAGCCCTACTACCATGATGTCATGACGGCGACGCCCGCCCGGCTCCGGGGCGAGCACGTCGCGCAAAGGGTGGAGTACTTTCAAGGGGGTCCTCATGCTCACCCCCTCGTCTGATTGACCCCACTTTTCTACCACCTGTAATATTCGAGAGCCACTTTACCAGGACGCCCCAAAGTGCACACGTAGTTCATCAATTTGGGCCGGCGACAGAGGTTCTGGTCTTGGCGTGCATGCTAGCCAAAGCCGTGCTGTCTCTTCCAACTCCTCCAGAGCGGCCATGGCGGACGTGAGCGAACTATGCCAAACATTCGGCCCAAGGCGATCGATCATGACTGCGCGGATCGGTGTTTTTTTCGTTCGCATCCCCTGGATGATCTGAGCCACGATTTCGCCGACGGCCGGATCGCCCGGGCGGTGGTATGGGACGAGCGGAACATGCCCGACTTTCATCACGTAGTAAGGAGTAATGGGCGGCACGATATCGTCCCGGTTCCATACACCGGAGAGCGTAAGGGCAACCAGGTGCGTGGAATGAGAATGGATAATGCAAGACGCAGTTTCGTCGGCGGCATAAATCTTCCGGTGAAGTGCCAGAGTTTTGCTGGCGCGATCACCATTTTGTTGGACGCCATGGTTGTCCACCTTTGCAAGTTTTTCGGACTCAAGAAATCCCAGGCAGGCGTCGGTCGGAGTGATCAGATAACCATCCGACAGACGCGCACTGATGTTGCCGGCAGTACCGTGTACGTAGCCGCGATCGAACAGTGAACGGCCGACACGGCAGATGTCTTGTCTGATTTCCAGTTCCGTCATCATGGAGCTATTCGAGCAGAGCAAAAGCCTTGATGAAGAAATCCCGTGATCCAAAGTTCCCGGATTTCAAAGCTATGTGCAGACCACTTGTATTGTTTCCAGTTGAAGTCGCATAGCACCACGGAACGCCTCGATCTATTTGCGGTCCAATCTGCATTTGCTGAACGTGAAGCGCCCGGACGCATACCCCTGCAGTTTCTCCGCCAGCCACCACCAGTTGTCCAACTCCTCGTGTCACAAGGCGGCGAGCCACGTCTGAAAACGCGTGTTCGATGATTCCCCCACTTCGCGTGACTCCTAGTGCTGCATGCGTAGATTGGATTGCGGCCGGCTCGGCTGTAGAGTACACGAGTAATGGCAGGGCAGAATTAACACTCCAGCAATAATCCACCCAGGATAGGGTTTTCTCAATTTGTGCATCGTAGCTGGATGCGAGTTGTACGGGGTCCAAAGCGCATGAAGCCCCGCCGCGATGTATGAAATCTAGGACTTGTGCATTTGTGGCAATAGAGCAACTACCGGAAATGATGGCTTTCCGTCCGCCTGCCCGAGGCAGTTCACTGGATTTGGGGGAGGGAGTGAATCCCCATTGCGCTGGCAGGCCAATGCCAAGACCAGAGCTGGCGGTGACCAGGGGTGCCGAGTGTAGAGCCGCTGCCAACCGCCTCAGGTCTTCGTTGTTGACCGCATCCGCGACGGCAATCGAGACTGCCTCAGAGCGAAGCTTATCAATGCGCTGACCAATGGCACTTGCTGACTGTGCGACAGTCCGATAGTCAATCAAGCCCACCTTCCTGCCGTTATTGGGAGTCAGTTGCGTCTGCAAGAACCGCACCAGGTTGGCATCGGTCATCGGCGTCAGCGGATGATTTTGCATCCCGCTATCCGAAAGCAAGACGTCGCCGGCGAAGAGATGTCCTTTGAATACAGTGCGATCGTTATCAGGAAATGCTGGCGCTACGACGCTGAAATCGCAATTCAACTCATCCATCAGTGCTTCGATGACCGGGCCGATATTGCCTTGCGCTGTTGAGTCAAAGGTAGAACAAACTTTGAAATAAATTTGGCGGGCGCCTTGTCTGCGCAACCAGCGGCAGGACTGCAGCGATTGCTGCGCCGCTTCTGCCCGCGGAATGGTGCGTGACTTTAGTGCGACGACAACCGCATCCGCGTCGATTGTGCCGTCGTGGCTGGGCACGTCGACGGTCAGTAACACGCGCATTCCTGCTCGCACCAGATTATTGGCGAGATCGGTTGCGCCGGTGAGGTCGTCTGCAATGCAACCCAGGATGATTCCGTTCATCATTGCTCTTTGACCAGGACGGTCTCGCGATAGCGGATCCCCAATCACATCGAACCCTCTCAGTCTCACACGCTGGATGTTGCAATCATCTACTGCTTCGCGCCCGCCCCGCGTAGATCTAGGCCTTGAGCGGTTCTGGAGTCCTCAAGACGAACGTCTTTCTTATGTATTTGGGCACATGCCATTCAACCCTTAGACCCGAAGGAAAATATCCGAAGTCGCCCGCGCGCAGGGTTAGTGGTTTTCCGCTCTCGGGCGTGATGACAGCCTCGCCCTCGAGAACCATGACGAACTCATCCCATGAGTAATCCCAGGTGAATTTGCCGGCAGTGCACTCCCAAACGCCTTGCGTTACCAGTTGATCTGGCGATTGAGCTGCGGTCCAGGTTCGCGCTACCGGCTTACCCTCGGTTACGAGTGCTGGTGGAATCGGAGTATCGATGAGTTGAACTGCCGAGGATGTATTGGCCTTTGCCGCTGAGTTCATGATTGGTTCCCTTTTATTAGTTTTTAAACGACACCACTTTACAAAGCCTAGCCCGGTTGGGTTGAATTACCGTCAAGTCTCGATCGGGACTTAGTCGCTTGCTCGACGGCTTCCAGCGTAGATTGAATGCCTCTCCGTATGATTGCGGCGTCGGGGCCTACTCCCAAGACCCTGAACTCTCGCTCCTGGTATTCCCTTAGAGCCTCGTCGCTCTCCCCGACGATGCCAGCGTGTTTCCCGTGGTTTCGGATTTCGACAAGCATCGCGTCCTGCTTGGCCCGCATGCTGGCGGAGCTTGGAGCGCTGGAAGCCTGGAGTTCGAAGAAGAAAAAGTCTACGCCCTCAATTGAGCTCATCTCGCGGAGCCTTGGCTCATCCCGCTCCAAATTGACGACCGGCACAATAAAAACGCTTGCATCGGACTCCTCCGTGTCGTTCGCTGAGGGTTGACCCGAAGGATTGTGCGATGCTCTTGCTTTTTCGACGATTGATTGCAACTGGTCTGCGGTCTCCGATCCCGAAATAAGGACTCCATCTGCACCGAGATCTAAAGCACGTTTGATGAGCTCCGGACTTACCCCAGGCAGCCGCACCAGAGCGACCGTCTCGCTGCGAGCCGTTGCCCGTATGTGTTCAAGGACTTCGGCCCAATCCAAATGTCCATGGGCAGCGTCAATCACTATCCAATCGAATCCCAGGCCAGCTGCAATATCGCTGACGGCGGCCGCTTCCAGAGTCACCCAGAGGCCATATACGGGTTCATTCGCCTGAAGCTTGAGTCGAAAGCGATGCAGTGCGGTGGATTTCATTTCATTGCCTCTTTTCTACGAAAAGACAACCAGCAGATGGGCTGCCAGGGCCTTTCTTTCAGAGTTGCAGCCGTTTCCATTTTTGTTGGAAGCCGGGGCGGTCGAAGACTTCAGGATTGATGACATGGTTCGGGCGACGGCCCGAAGCGATTGCTACAATTCCGCTGCAGGAAACCCGGCCCATGTCGCGGAGGATCTCATGGGTCAGACCGACTGCATGCGGCGCCAACAGAACGTTGTCCAAAACGCCAAAACGATGAGGCTTATCAAAGGGCTCACCTACAAAAACATCCAGCGCAGCCCCGGCGATACGATTTTCTTCGAGCGCCTCGAAAAGAGCGTCTTCGTTCACGATCCCACCGCGCGCGGTATTGATCAGGAATGCTGTGGTCTTCATCAGCGCCAGCTCTCGCTGGCCGACCAGATTGCGTGTGTTGCTATTAAGTGGGCAATGAATGGAGACGAAGTCCGCTTCTTGCATGAGCTCTTCAAGTGAAACCATGCGAACGCCGAGCCGTCTGGCCAATACTGGGTCGACAAAGGGATCGAACGCTACTGGTTGTGACATTCCGAAGCCTTTGAGCAGTTCGACCGTTGCTCGCGCGATACCGCCGAAACCGACCGATCCAAAGGTCCGATCGCGCAATTCGACTCCTACATAGTCTGGAGCCAGACGCCATTGACCGCTGCGCACTAGCAAATCCTTCATCCGGAAATGGTGACCTAATCCAATCATCCACCCGACCGTCGCTTCGGCCATCGACCGCTCGACTCCGCCAACTGCGTTAAAGAAGACAACATCTGCGGCGGTGCAAGCTTCCACATCAATATCGTTGTACCCCACACCGAAACGCGCTATCGCCAGGAGATCTTTGCAGTCGGAAACGCTGTGGCTATCGATACCGGCGTCCATAACGATGGCCCCGTGGACCCCTTCAAGTTGCTCAGGACGAACGACGGGGTAGAACTCACGCATCGGGACCGCCTCAATACCGGGCAGACTCGTCAGAACGGATAAACCGATATCGGCAAAACGGGGCTTTCCATCGGCACCGAGTAAGTCGGCGGTAAGGGCAACAGGGAATCGTCGGCTTCGAGTTTCAGTCATTGTTTGCGGTCACACCGTTCAGATTGCTTGGCAGCGGGGGTTCAGCGACGTAGTGAGGGCCGTTTCTCGACCTATCGATAACAAAGTCTGCCGCAACCCTTTGATCAGCACTCCACTATCGGATCCGATGCCGATCATGCGGAATCCCTGCTTGATGCGCAGGCATACGTCTTCGGGGCTACCGGCGATGACGCCGCAATGTTTTCCGGCAGCGAGAATACGATCTTTCATGTTGAGCAACGCCTCTGCTACGCCCGGACCCTGCCACTGGCCGGCGTACCCGGCGCTGGCTGAGAAGTCGGCCGGGCCGAAGAAATAGGTATCGACACCGGGCACTTCCAGCATTTGATCCAGATTCTTGGCTGCTTCCAGGGTCTCGAGATTCGGCAGGACTAACACGTTGTCGTTGGCCTCCGCGACATGCGCGGCGAGGCATTGTCCCCATCCGGTTGCACGGTCGCCGCCAACCGCTCGAATACCTTTGGGGGGGTAAAGAGCGTAGCTCACAGCTCGACGAACGTCCGCGGCCGTGTTGATGAACGGCGCGGATACACCGTCGGCTCCGATGTCCAGGGATCGTTTAAAGAGACTGATATTCAATTCGGACACGCGCACGATCAATACGGTGGAGCTTCGTACGGTCGCACGTATGTGTCCCTCGATCGTGGCCCAATCGAACGAACCGTGCTCGGCATCGATGGCCACCCAATGCAGGCCCGCAGCAACCGCCATTTCGGTGATGCTGGGCGACGGGAGCGTGCTCCATAGGCCAAACACGGGCTCGTTCGCGTGCAACTTCTGGCGAAACTCTTGTAGCGCTTCGGTTTTCAATTTCGACTCTCCATCACCGTACCGGTGTCCGGTGATCCAGCATATATCGGTCTTCCGGAGGTGCGACAGGCGATCTGATCTGAGAAACCCACAAGAATTCGAAATCTAGATTCAGGCTATCCGGCCCAGCATCGACTCGTTATTCCCCTTGGCAACGCGGGCACGGAGATCAGAAGAATGGAGCTAGTGTCTGCGTTTCACTCGCCCGATTTTTCGGGCCGCTTCTGCCGCAAGGGTTCAGTACTACCTGCGAGAAGGCGTTGCCTCAAAACCCAAAGATGTAGGATGTCGGACAACATTGGGAACAATGAACCGCATTTGACTGGACCGGGGCCGTCCATGTCAAGGGTAAAAGTAAAATTAGGAATTCTGCGAACCTGTTGATCACACGCGTGTCACGAAATTTAGTGATGTTGAAATGCACGGAAAGGCAGTGAAGGTTGATGAAGCAGCGTGTCATTCCAACTCGCTGTCGCTCAGGAGTCCTCTCACGAACCCAAGACCCATTTCTATTTTTGCTCGAAGCGCGAGCCCCACATCCGCGGTCCGAGCTCGTGCAGATTGCTTTGTGTGACTACAAGGCCCTTGTCGACTATGGTCTGGGGGACCTTCTTGCCCTCCCGCAGATCCACGATGGCTTGCACGGAGGCCACACCTTCAAGCGGAAGATCTTGAGCTCCGTCGGCATCCAAATAGCCGTTGACCATCATTTTGTAAGCCGTTCCATCGCCGTCAAAGCTGCCCAGCAGAATGTGGCCCGGTTCAGTGACCTTCTTGTACTTTCCAGCGGCCCTTAGCGCCGACTCCACGGAAGGCAACATAAAATCTGACGAACAGAAAATAAATCCTATGTCCGGATGGGCCTGCAGCGCGTTGGTTACACCTGCCAGTGCTTTTTCCTGGTTCCAGTCGGTGGAGATGCGTGCTACCACTTCGATGGTTCCGGCGTATGGCTTAAGCGCGTCCTCGAAGCCGTCACGCCGTTGCACTGCATTGAAATCAGTGAGGCTGCCAATTAGTACCATGGCCTTATAGTTGCGGTGCGATTTGAGAGCCAACTGTGCCATAGATTCCACCGTGGCTTTGGTTAGAGTGTAGTTATCGTTGACAACAGCTACCCACTTCGCGTCGTTTTCGGCGGGGGGACGGTTGTAAAGAACGATTGGAATGTTGGCAGCGTTGGCGGCCTTAATCATGGGAATGACGGTTTGAGCGTCTACCGGCGCTATGATGATTCCATCGACCTTGCGAGAAATAAACGTATTTACTTGTTCGTATTGACGATTTGCGTCAGAGTTCGCAATTGCCTCAAGAACCTCGAAATTGCGTTTGGCTAACTCATGTTTGATGGTTTCAAAACCAACTACCCACCCTTCGCTTTGCAAAGATTCAAAGGCAACGCCGACAATGGGTTGATGTTGGGAGCTACGAGTGCAACCGCCGACAACGAAGAGTGTGGCGAGCGCCAGCGGTAACGCTTCGCGAATAATATTCTTCATGGCTGTCGTTGTTAACACAAAAACTCTGACCAGACAAGCGACGGATTGACCGGCTCCCCGTTTTCTGAGACACAGTGAGGGTTAGTTTCCGGCAAAGTCTACTGTGAGGAAGGAAGATTTGCGGTGAAGAGGAATCGACTGTACGTGGTTGTCGGTTGGCTTCCCGGGCCGTGAGAAGTCGCTATGCACATGGTTGTGGTGCGCCGTAGATCCGAGTTTTGGAGCGCGAATACAATGAGAGTAGTCCTCACCGGTCGCTGGGACAACGGACGCCGAGTGAGTTCGCCTATCAAATCGCTTTGAAGAGCGATTTGCAAGCTCACAAAGTGCTGGAAACTCGCCTTGAAAGGGTGACACGAAAAGGGGACCGCTCAACGAGGATTTTGTCGTATGCTCAAACGAACGAAAGCGGTGAGCAGGTCAGGATCCCGCTGGTAGTGACGACTGTGAATGATCGTTCGAAGTGTATTCCGAATCGCGGTAGACAACGCAGTGAATCAGTTGCTTTCGTGGCAGAGTCAAATCGCCAGCCCACAAAGCGCCTCGAAATGAACACAGTTAAGAATGTATTCGCCAACGTAACCCAGCGTATTCCCCGGCAGATTCGCAGATGCAACAATTCATGCGTGCCCTGGCTGGAAAAGAAGCTTTTTGCCAGCAGCCTGATATTGGTATCGTTGATTTGCGCCTGTGTTGTCTCCATGGCTGCCAGGCAGAATGGAGAAAGCGAATTAGCGGCGAGCATTCGTGCGAAACTCGAAGCGGGCCAGTTCGATTCCGCAGTGTCAGAGTCTCGGTCGGCCGTTGCGAGGTATCCAGCTTCATTTGCCATCTATCAGCTACTAGGCAGCGCCCTGTTTAAGAAAGGTGAAAAGGAAGAGTCGCGTTCGGCGTTTCAGCGCGCGATCCAGCTCGCCCCCTCGGCCAGTGTGAACTATTTCAACCTCGCTCGAGTTGATTTGAGTCTGAACCGGCTGCCGGAGGCAGTAACTTCCCTGGAAACATTCCTGCGCTTTGAGCCCAGGGATGCGGCTGCACACGTGCTGCTCGGCCGCGCCTACCACAATCTAAACCAGACACTTCCCGGAATCGAGCAATTCAAAGCTGCGCTAGCCATCGATCCCACGCTTCCCTTGGCGCATTTCCATTTAGGCTATGCAGAATTGGCGTTGGGAGATCGTGCGACGGCCATGGCGGAGTTTGAGGCAGAAATTAAAGTGAATCCGGACTTTGCTGATCCCTATTGGATGATGGGTAATATCGAGTTCGACCGTGGAAACCTCGATGCGGCGGAGACTCTTTTCGTCCGGGCGATTGCACGCAAGGCCGAAAGTTTTTCCGCGCATTATGGGCTGGCTCGAGTCTTGGCGCGGATGGGGAAAGGGTTGGAAGCAGAGGCTGAATTCCGCAAAGCCCTCGCTGACGAACCTAACAGGGTCGAAGCGCACTATGCTTTGGCGCGGCTTTACCGGCAGATGGGGAGAGCGGAAGACGCCAATCGAGAGTTTGGCATCGTTGCGGCGATACATGCAAGTGGCCACGAGTAGTTCCGATTCCTGCCGAGTCCCGGCGCGGCGAATTTCCTACCCGGTCGATCTTCGATGGGTTGGCCATACGTCGGCCCGGCGCTGAGCAGCAGACATCTTGTCTGAATTCAGGTATCGCACTGGCCCCAGTATATTTCTCTTGACAAGTCGCCCTGTGCTCCGGTTAAATTCCCGACATCGGATCAGCAAGTTGTCGGACATCATACATGTCGGCGATTCACAACTCAGAGGTTGGTTTTCCCGTGGGGGGGCGCGAGACCCTCTTGGACTCCGTCGCCAAGCGGATGATCCAACTCCTCATGGACAACCACTACAAAGCGGGCGAGCAGCTGCCTTCGGAGCATGAATTGGCGAGCCAGTTCAACGTTGGCCGGGGAACGATCCGCGAGGCCATCAAAGCTTTGGCGATCGTGGGATTTCTTCGAGCGGAGAGAGGTCGAGGCACTTTCGTCGCCGACCGCTCGGGGTTCCTCGTGGGGCCGATTGCATTAGGCTTCGATTCCTCGTTGCCGCTGGATTCGTTGGTCGATGCCAGGAAGCTGATCGAAGTCCAAATCGCGCGACTTGCCGCCAAGCGTTCTAATCGGAGCTCGGTTCGGGTGATGGAAGAGCATCTTGCTCTTATGCGGCAGGGAGCACAGTCGGGCAACTCCGAGGAGTACTTGCGGGGAGATGTTGCATTTCATTTTGCTATCGCGGACGCCGCCCAAAATCCTGTCCTTACTCAGTTCTTGACGCTCATACGGAACTTGATGCGCCAGTGGGTCGCCCTCGTTCAAGGAATGAGCGGGGTTGCGGACGAGGCCATGGAGCAACACCGCGAGATCCTGAACGCGATCGCGGCAGGTAATGAGCGCTTGGCTGGGGAGGCGATGGAGTTCCATCTGGAAGCCATGGGGAAGCGGCTTGCGCTGGCCAGGAAGAAACAACTGGTGGAGGTAGGCTTCCCCGCGTTTCGGAGCGCCCAGAAGCCAGACCGAATCCGGGCCCCCCTGAGTTCGGGCCGTCGAAAGCGTCGGTCCGGCCAATAATCCGAGCAACTCGGAAGAGTGCGACAGTGAATTTGGGTGGGGAATCGCGGCTGACAGTCGCGCCTGTAGTGGAGTACCGAGCTTTAACTTTCTGAGGAGGGGATTATGCCGTCGCTCCGGAGGCGTGGAGGATGTTCGCAGTGGTGTAAGGAAATAGCTCTACTGGCGGTTTTCGTGTGGCTGGTGTGTCCAGTCGGGTATGGCCAAACCGGTCAGGGCACGATCTCGGGCACGGTTGCAGACCAGAGCGGAGCCTCGGTAGCTCAGGCGCGAGTCACCGCCAAGAATACGGGCACTGGGTTGGAGAGAACGACAACAACAAGCGAAAGCGGTTCCTACGCTCTGCCCAATCTGCCTGTAGGCACCTATAACGTCAGTGCCGCAGGTGACCAGTTCAAAACCCAGACCTTTTCAGGAGTAACGCTCACCACAGATCAGTCTGCCACGGTGAACTTTACCTTGCAGGTGGGAAGCGTTACAGAAACTGTGACGGTCGCTGGAAATCAGGAGCTGATTGAGACCGCAAGCCCCACCCTCAACCAGGTGGTGGGTGAAAGGGCCATTCAGGAGCTTCCTTTGAACGGGCGGGAGCCGGCAGCTCTTGTAAATACAGCCCCTGGCGCTGTCAGTGGTCTTCAAAGCAACGCTTTTGTATTTGAGAACAGTTGCTGTACTTGGCCCGTCCCCACCGGCGCGACTATAAACGGGGGGCGCATGGGGACGACAGCGTACCTGCTCGATGGCGGCCTCAACATGGACAGTTATACCTACGCCCCCGCTCCCTTCCCGAATGCCGATGCCACCCAGGAATTTCGCGTTGCGACGAACAACTACGACATTCGATACGGGTACTCTTCTTCGGGAATCGTGAATATTGTGACGAAGTCCGGGACTAACGAATGGCACGGCAATGTCTTCGAATTTGTCCGCAACGATATGTTTAACGCCGCCAACTACTTTTCCCGCCAGGTCGATCCCTTAAAACGAAACCAGTTCGGCGGTTCGATCGGGGGAAGAGTAATTCGCGATAAACTATTCATCTTCGGGAATATTCAGGGGACCATCGAACGAGTTAGTCAGACCGGTCAGACCGCGTTTGTACCGACCGATGCGGAACTGGCCGGCGATTTCAGTTCCACGCCGACACAGTTGATCGACGCGAACACCGGTTTACCCTACGCAAACAACTTCATCGATCCCAGTACCTTCAATCCGGTTGCGTTAAAGATCGAGGAGAGCATCCCGAAAACCAGTTCGCCGGACGGACTGGTTCATCTGCCCGCCGTGCCCTTTAATGATCACTTTAAGGAATTCACAATCAGGGCAGATTACTATCCGACTCAAAGGCAGCAGCTGAGTTTTCGGACCTTCTTCGACGATTTCAACATGCCTGGTTTCGATGGTGGTGGAGACCTCATTGGGTCACACAATAGTCTCGCCACGAGATTTCAGTCTCACACACTCAACTGGACCTGGACGCTTAACCCTGCCTTAGTGAGTCACCTTGTGGTTTCGTACGGTAAATTGAATGTCACCAGTTTCGGCGATCAGATCGGGGCCGATGGCGCGCCAGTGTGTCTCCCGTGCTACGGAACGAAAATCAACGATTTTCCGCAATTCCCTCCAGTGCTCGACCTGTTCTCTGTGTCGGGAGGATTTACGATTATCGGAAACACAAACTTCGACCCTCGATGGAACGCGCAGATCAGCGAGTCCGTCAACTGGACCAAGGGTAAGCATCTAGTGGTGGCCGGAGTAGACGTTATCAGGCAGGATATGTCGGAGGAGACGGACTTTCTCGCCCGGCCTCTGGTCGCCTTCACGGGCGAAGTTTCAGGAAGTTCCTTTGCCGACTTCCTGCTAGGACAGGCCAGCTTCTTTCAACAAGCCGGCGGCGAAGCTACGCATCCGCGGGGAAACCTCTATGGCCTGTTCGTCGGTGACACTTATCGCGTAACCCCTAACCTGGTGATCGACGCAGGCCTAAGATGGGAACCTTTCTTTCCGCCGACCGTCGTCGGAGGGAGAATGACGTTGTTCCGTCAGGGTTTGCAAAGCACCCGATACCCGAATGCGCCTGCCGGACTGGTATTTCCGGGTGACCCAGGCGTTCCGCAGGGTGGGTTCGACCGCGAGCTTCTTAATTTCGAACCCAGGCTGGGCATCGCTTGGCAACCCAAAGCGCTCCCCAACACTGCGATTAGGGCCGCGTACGGCATCTTCATCAGTCCAAACCTCTTGAATGATTATCCTCACAGTGCCGATGGCGCGCCTTTCTCTCCCAATTTCGTTCTCAACCCCGGACCGGACCTCGGCCCATACATTGATCTAACCGATCCTTTCAAGAACGTCGCCGGCACGGGGGGTGTCTCTCCCTTCCCGCCCTTCGCATCTCCGACTTTTGTTCCACCCTCTTCCACGACCTTCGCACTGCCAGTCTCGCTTCAAGATAACTTTGAACAACACTTCACGCTGGGCAAGACACAGGCGTGGAACCTTTCGCTAGAGCATCAATTCGGAGGCAACCTGCTGGTTCGGGTGTCTTACGTCGGGCGAGAGTCATACCACATGCAGAGCCCGTTCGAATTGAACCCTGGATTCTTCTCGGCCGGGGGCGCACGGTTGAGACAACCCAATTTCGGCACCATAGTGTCGAATGTTGCCTGGAGTACGGCTTCGTACAACGGCTTCCAGGCAGTCGTGGAGCACCGTTTTTCCCACGGTTTCGAACTTATGTCGAACTTCACCCACTCCAAAGCCATCGACTCGAGCTCCTTGGGTACAACGGCGTATTCTTCAGCTCTTGGCGACCCGTTTGACCTCAGGTGGAACCGAGGGCTTTCAGACCTGAACTTTCCTAACATATGGTCCAGCAAGTGGGTGTATCAGTTGCCCTCGTTCCATGGACTCGGGACCGTTGGCTCGAGAGTACTGGGTGGCTGGCAGATCTCTGGCATATGGCAAATGAGTTCAGGCACGCCGTTCAGTATCGTCGGCGGTTTCGGTAACAATAATTCCCTGGCCCAAATCGGTGGAGACCGTGCTGACCTGACCGGAGCGGCGATCCAGGCTCATTCCGGCTCCAAGACTCACTGGCTTCAGCAGTACTTTAACCCGGCGGCGTTCACCACCAACGCACCTGGGACATTTGGAAATTCGCCGAGAAACGTCCTGGCTGGACCTGGGAATAACAACGTTGATCTGTCCATCACTAAGAACATTCCCTTCCGTGAGCGTTACAAGCTTCAACTTCGATGGGAAATGTTCAACGCCCTTAACCGAACACACTTTGGCTTGCCGCAGAACGACCCCTCCTCTTCCAGTTTTGGAGAAATTGTCAGCGCCGGGCCCGCCAGGGTTATGCAGTTGGGAGCAAAACTCGATTGGTAGTCGTAACGCAACCGGTCTGGGCAGGCAGGGACCTCAAAAACGGGAGCCCTGCCTTCCGCGACTAACGCGCGACTGCCGATCCACACGCACAAGATTAGTCAGAGAGCCAAAACTCTGGAGGAGAAGACAGCATGGACGATACTTCCCGGCGTTCGTTCCTGAAGGCGATGGGCGCTGCTTCACTTGCAGTGACACCCTCGGTTCTTTCTGGAAGGTCTGCCAAGGCTGTTGTGTTTGGCGACAACAGTGTAGACCAGGATCCGTCGCAGCAAAACTCATCAGGTATTAATCAACAACCTCTTGAGCTGACGTTTATCTCGACCAAGCAGTACCGCGATCCCTACAACGAAGTGACGGTTAACGTTGTGGTAACCGACTCACAAGGGAAACAGCAAGTCGTTCCAGCGTTCTGGGCAGGAGGGCAAGCGTGGAAGGTGCGTTATGGCTCTCACATGGCGGGGCGGTACAGCTATAGTGCGATTTGCAGCGACACGGCAAATTCAAGCTTGCACGGCAGGTCGGGAACGATAGAGTTCTCCCCTTACAAAGGAACCAATAAGCTTCTACTTCACGGACCGTTGCGCGTGAGCAGCGATCTTCGTCACTTCGAGCATGAGGACGGTACTCCTTTCTTCTGGCTAGGCGACACATGGTGGTTCGGGCTTTGCAGGCGTTTCGGCTGGCCGGCTGATTTCCACGCTCTGACCGAAGACCGCCAAAAGAAGGGTTACACAGTAATTCAGATTACCTCTGGGTTGAACCCTGAAGACTCGGGAGGCGGTGCGCCCCCATTCGATCCCCGCAGCATGAATGAGGCGGGTTATCCATGGGAAGACAACTACGCTCGCATAAACCCCAAATACTTCGACCTTGCCGATCAGCGCATGCAATATCTGGTAGAAAACGGGTTGGTGCCCTGCATCGTGGGTGCCTGGGGCTATCATCTTCCTTCAATGGGCGTCGAGAAAATGAACCAGCATTGGAGATACATGATTGCTCGATGGGGCGCCATGCCTGTCGTGTGGTGCTTGGCCGGCGAGCTCACCATGCCTTACTGGCCGCCCAGGACCGCTAACGAACTGGGGGATCTTAAAAAGCGTGGCCTGACCATTGCTGACCGCAGAAAGCAGGACTCCGCATTCCAAAAGCATGGATGGACGGAGGTGGCGCGGTACATCCGTAAAACCGATCCGTATCACCGGCCGCTTACGCTCCATCCGCAAGCCATGCATAGTGGGAGGGAGCAGATCGAGGAATCAGCCATTCTTGATTTCGAAATGCTGCAAGCAAGTCACGATGATTGGTGGGGTATGCCGGCTTCGATTGAGCTATTAAAGCGAGGCTTGCAAGTCGCTCCCAAGATGCCAGTCCTGATCGGAGAGATCGTCTACGAAGGGCTACAGGAACACAATCGGCAGGAGGTTGTACGATTTGCGTTTTGGACAGCGATGCTAAGCGGCGCGGCGGGACATACTTATGGGGCAGGGGGAATCTTCGAGATGGAGGCAGCGCATGAGCCCTATGGGCTTACTCCCGATGGCGACTGGCATTCGTATCTGGATCCTTCGTGGGATGTGGCTGCTCACTTTCCAGGGTCACAGCAGGTCGCTTGGGGGAAACAACTGTTATCGCAATTTGAGTGGTGGCGCCTTGAGCCGCACTCCGAATGGGTGGAGCCCCATGCATCAAATGAAAGCTTCAGATTGCCCTATGCCGCGGCTATCCGCGGCGAATTGTACATAGTTTACCTCCCCAGACTCTTGCGCGATAAGGAGGGGTCTTTGCACCAGTGGATGTCCCCTACCTTGACTAACCTCGACCCGAAGGTAACATACGAAGCTTTCTGGTTCTGTCCCTCCACAGCGAAAGAAGAGCCGATCAGTGAGGTCCAGGTTGGGGCGGGGGGAACTTGGGTGCCCCCGGTCCCGGAAGAAATGGTGGAATGGGTCTTGGTAGTGGCGAAGCAGGGAACGAGGAAATCCAACCCACAAATTAAGAGTTAGAACGTGTTAAAAGCGGTTTCAGTTTGCCCAGGGGGGCCAGGGCATCCAGACTATGCAAGGAACGGGAGAGGTTCGCGTGAAAGCTTTTGCCCCCCAGCCTTCTCATGTTGAATCCAGCGATCGGCCGACTAGATTTCCTGTTGTAAAACGGTTTCGAAACATCGCAAAAAAGGTACTGTATTCTGAACATCTTCTGTTGTATCTAACCGTTGCATATCTTCTTGTCGCCGCCCAGTTGGTCCCAGGTTTGCTGTCCTTTACGAATATCAGAAGTGTTCTATCGAATTTGCTGCCTCTCTTGGTCGCCGCAATCGGGCAAAGCTTTGTACTGATTACAGCGGGCATCGATCTTTCGGTCACTTCCGTGTTCGCCTCTTCCAGCGTTGTTGGTGGATGGATCATGACGTCAAACTTCGGTCCGCTCGCCGGAAGCAGGTGGTCCCTCCCGGCAGGATTGTTGGCAATGTTCGTGGTTGCACTCGGGATCGGGTTGATTAATGGGTTGTCGATTACCCAATTCGAGATGCCTCCTTTCATCGTTACCTTGTCGACTATGACTTTTTTTTCTGGAGTAGCCTTATGGATGGTTAGGTCGCGCAACATCTATCATTTGCCTCGGTTTCTGTTGACGATTGGAGAGGGCTCGGTGGCATTTGTTCCGTACGCTTTGCTCGTAACATCCGCTCTCGTTTGGGCAGCCCATTGGGTTCTGACCCGAACCGTCTTGGGACGGTGGATGTTCGCGGTTGGCTACAATGTGAAGGCCGCGGTTATTTCCGGTGTGCCGATTGGCAGAACAATTATCTTCGCCTACGTTGCCAGTGCCTTCTGTGCCGCCTTGGCGACGGTTCTCTTGATGGGGCGATTGGAAACCGCATCGCCGATCCTCGGGCAAAGGCTTCTGCTCGATGTGATCGCCGCTCCTGTGATCGGTGGTGTGAGTCTGTTCGGCGGCCGAGGGAAGATTCAGTGGGTCATACTGGGTGCCCTTTTCGTTACCTTGATGGACAATAGCCTTAACTTGTTGGGGTTTTCATCTTTCGTGATCATGATGGCGAAGGGCGGTCTTATTCTTTTTGCCGCCCTTCTTGATGTCTTCCGTAACGCGTCGTCGGTAAGCACATAGTGGATGAAACGCACCCCATGGAATCAATTGTGGAATTCGATAGAGTCGGGAAAAGATTCTTTAACGTCACTGTCCTGCGCGACGTGAGCTTCCCCGTTACTCGCGGTCACATGTTGGGGCTGGTCGGCGAAAACGGAGCGGGTAAGTCCACGCTCATGAACATTCTCGGCGGTGTGATCGCCGCCGATTCAGGCGTGGTTCGCCTTGACGGTAAGAACTTAATTCTCAAAAACCCGCAACAGGCGGGTCAGCGTGGTATTGCTTTTATCCACCAGGAACTCAACCTGTTTCCCAACCTTACGATCGCCGAAAACCTGTTCATACCGCATTTCCCAGCAAACAAAATCGCGGGCCTCGGGTTTATCAATAGGCGGTCCATGCGAGAGCAAGCGAAAAAGTGTTTACGCTCGGTTGGCCTCGACCTTTCTCCCGACATCGTGGTGGCAGATCTCAAGCCGGGAGAATGCCAACTCGTTGAGATCGCCAAGGCACTCAATGCGGATGCACGGATCGTTATTTTCGATGAACCTACGTCGTCTCTTTCTCGCCCTGACGTGGAGCGGCTGTTTCTGCTTATGAACGGTCTTCGATCTCGGGGAATGTCGATGATTTACATCTCCCATATTCTCGGCGACGTCCTGAAGCTTTGCGACGACATCTGCGTGTTGCGAGATGGTCAGGTTGTAGCACACGGGCCGAAAGATGAGTTCTCTTCCGAGAGGATGATTTCTCTCATGACCGGGCGCAGTTTCGATAATCTTTATCCCCGGCGCGACACGATCCCTTCGGATGAACCCGCTTTAGAAGTGAGATGTCTGAGTCAACCGGGTGTCGTGGAGAATCTCAACCTCACGCTGTACCGGGGTGAAGTCGTGGGACTGTTTGGGCTTATGGGGTCAGGACGCACCGAACTTGTTCGCATGATTTTCGGTCTTGACACGTTCGAGCAAGGGGAGATTGCGTTGGGAGGATCTCTGGATCGGCAGCCTGCCCCGAGGGAAAGTATCCGCCGGGGTCTGGCATTTCTTACCGAGGACCGGAGGGTTGAAGGCCTGTGCATGGACGCCAGCGTTGAGGAGAACATTGCGCTCGTCGCGCTCTCGTCGTTTGCATCATCAGGAGTCATTCACAAAGCCCGTCTCCGTAAAGCCGTCGCGGACGCGGGGGATGCTGTCAGCATCAATATCGCGGCTGTTCGGAAACAGCCAGTCAAGACTTTGAGCGGAGGCAGTCAGCAAAAGGTCGTACTGGCGAAATGGCTTCTGTCCGACCCGGCAGTTTTGATATTGGACGAGCCGACGAGAGGCATTGACGTCGGGGCTAAGTATGAGGTCTACCGGCTCATCAACCAATGCGCCGAGGAAGGTAAGGCGATTCTGTTTGTATCATCGGAAATTGAGGAATTGCTGGGCGTGTGCGATCGCATTCTAGTGATTCGCGCCGGGGAAGTCTGCGATTGTGTGACGCGGGCAGAATTCAACGCCGAAAGAATCCTCCGATCGGCATTCGGAGCGAGAAGCGTCCAATGAGATACCCCGATAAACACTTCCTGATCCGGGGCTTCGGAAACGGGGCCTTGATGTTTATCGTCGTACTGGGGGCGTTTGGATTGCTGGCGCCTCGTTTTCTGGATGTGACCAATCTCGCGAACATTCTTGTCCAGTCTTCTTCTATCGCAATTGTTGCCGCGGGAATGACCTGCACACTTCTCACCGCCGGCATCGATCTTTCCGTGGGATCCACGATGTTTGTGGCCGCTGCCGTGGCGGGAAAGATGGTTTTGGCAGGAATGTCGATACCTGCGGCCATTCTGGCTGCCCTGGGCGTGGGGTTCGTCGCGGGTTTCATTAATGCGATATTAGTGGCGTACCTTTCAATGCAGCCCTTTATTGCCACGCTGGCAATGCTTTTCCTGGGTCGTGGCCTTGCCCTGCTGATAACCGAAACACGATCTCTCAACCTTCCGGAGGGGTTTGCAAGGCTCGGTTCTGAGAGACTATTGGGCGTACCGCTTCCGATCGTAACGCTTGCGGTTGTGTCGGCGACGGTCCACTTGCTGCTGAGCCGAACCTCACTTGGCCGCCAGATCTATGCGATTGGCGGCAGCATTCAAGCCTCCCGCAAAGCCGGCATCGACACTCGACGGGTGCTTGCGTCGACTTACATTATTTGTGGCGTGTGCGCTGCGATCGGCGGACTCGTTTCCCTTGCGCTCCTTGGGACAGTCTCGCAAACCTTCGGATACCAGCGTGAGTTTGCAGCTGTTTCTGCTTCTGTTTTGGGCGGAGTGAGTCTATTCGGAGGACGGGGCAAAGTGTTTCCTGGTGTGATCATCGGCGCCCTTCTAATCCAGACGGTCGAAAATGGATTGGTCATGTTGAACGCTAATCCTTACATTTACCCACTTACGACAGGAATCGTCATTTTCCTAACGGTCCTCGTTGATAGCTTAAGGCACCAGCAATCGTCGAAGATGAGCAGGCGCATTATTCGCAGACCCGAGGGTATGAATGTCGCGAGTTAGCCATAAATCTGACGCGTTTGCACTGGAAGCGGCCCGCCTGCCGCCAGCGGTGTTGTATTACGGAGTCGATAAACCCGAGCCGGAGAGAAGAATGTTAAGCGCTGGACCCTTATGCATGGTTTACGAAGCTGGGGAACTCCGTTACATCAAAATGAGAGATCGCGAAATCGTGCGGCGGGTTTATGTGACCCTGCGGGACGAGAACTGGGGGACGTTAGTCCCGAGGATCGAGAATGTTATCTGCAAAAGTGTGAACGGTTCATTTGAACTCAGTTTCGACGCCGAGTATCATCAAGGCAACGTTGACTTCGGGTGGCGAGGACGGATCGATGGCGATGCCAGTGGCACGGTCGTTTTTCACATGGAGGGCAGAGCGAGATCAAAGTTTCTGACGAATCGACTTGGTTTGTGCGTACTTCATCCCATTCGTGAATTAGCAGGAACGCGCTGTACAGTTAAACATCTAAACGGGGCGACCATCGAGCATGAATTCCCGTTCTGCATCTCTCCCCATCAACCGTTTACCAATATTCAGGCAATACGGCATCAAGTGGATTCCGAAGTTTGGGCCAGCCTCGAGTTTCTGGGGGGAGTATTTGAAATCGAGGATCAACGCAACTGGACCGACGGTTCGTATAAAACTTACTGTCCTCCGCTGGTTGTCCCTTATCCAAGGGAAGTTACTCCCGATGTGCAGGTCGATCAAACGGTAAGACTCAGCCTGGGTGGGAACGTGGGACCCTATGTGGTTCAGGGGGCGGAATCAGGCGTGTCCTTGACCCTTAGTCAGGAGACGCACGGTACGTTTCCGAGCATCGGATTAGGGTATGCGGCGGAATACGGTCCTCTGAGCACAAGGCAGCTGCATCACCTCCAGCAGTTAAACCTCAGCCATCTTCGAGTAGATCTTAAGCTGTCCCAGCCGGACTACCGCCTTCATCTAAAAAAGGCATGGTCAGATGCTAAGGCCTTGGGTGCAGCCTTGGAAGTCGCCCTCCTGTTGTCAGGTAATCCAGAACAGGAGATCGAGGATCTGTTGGACGTAGTGCGCGCGGTAACTCCGAAGGTTTCCAGCTGGTTGATCTTCGATCTGGCGACGCATTCCAGCTCCGCTAATTCTCTCGGAATCGCTCGCAAACTTCTCTCCCGCTATGACAAAAATGCGGTAATTGGTGGTGGTACGAACGCCAATTTCGCGGAGGTGAACCGATCAAGGCCGCATCCACAGGATTGGGATCTTCTGTGCTACTCGGTCCATCCTCAGGTGCATGCGTGCGACAATTCGACCCTGGTGGAGGCGCTCGAGGCTCAGGCTTCAACGGTTATCAGTACAAAGCGGTGGGCGGAAGGGCGCCCCATTTCCGTGACACCGATTACGCTGAGGGCACGTTTCAATCCCTACAGTCGGGATACCGGATCGCCCCCGAACCACGATCTTGTACAGCCGAGCATCGATGAGCGTCAGGCGTCGTTGTTCGCAGCCTGCTGGACGCTAGGAAGCTTGAAGTATTTGGCAGAGAGTGGTGCCAGTAGTCTGACTTACTTTGAAACACAGGGTTGGCGCGGTGTGCAGGGAAGCGTCAGTGGTCCAAATCTCAATGATTTCCATTCCTACCCAGGCATGGTATTCCCCATCTTTCACGTGCTGGCTGATGTGCAAGGTTTCCGGGGGGCAACCGTGGTACGCACTTACTCCACTGAACCACTTCGGGTAAATGCCGTGTGTTTGGTCAGGAATGGCACTTTTCGACTCATGTGCGCAAATTTCACGGGAGCCAAAGAATCGGTGACTGTGCACGGCATTAAGGGACGCGTGCGCCTGCGGCCGCTGAACGAAACAAACGCGTCTCTAGCCATGTTTTCGCCCGAGGAATATCGAGCTCAGACAAGTGACGGGGTTGCGAGCGCTACGGAGTTGAAATTTGACTTGCCTCCATACGGCCTTATGCGAGTTGATAGCGAGGTCGCGACGTGGAAGTAAGAACAAGGTCCACAACGGGATTCTTGATCGCCGTACTACTGGCCTTGGCAACTCATCCGTCATTACTTGCGCAAGAGAACAAAAGCCAGACACTCAAGGTCCACGCAGGGCGAGGGCCAACGCAGGAGCAAACCGCGATAAATGAGTGCAAGAGAGCTCTTTCGCAAAACCCCAGGGCTGCGGACGTGTGGTTTCGGTTGGCTGGGATCTACTTGTCTCAGAACAAATCCCGGCAGGCTCTTACGAGTTATCGGAACGGGTTGGCTGTCGATCCGGGAAACCTCTCTGCCAACAAGAACTACGTGCGACTGCTGATGCAAGCCGGTGACTTCGGAGCAGCCGTAAAACAGCTCCAAAGAGTAACTCGCAGGGAACCTGGGAACATGCAATTGCAACTCGCGCTCATAGAGGCGTATTTGAAGGCCGGCAGACCTGACGATGCGGCGGCCAGGATAGAAGAGATGTTGACGCTCTCCACCAGTCAAGACCAGCTAGAACTGACCAGAATTCTCATTGGTATGAAACACGTTGAGCGAGCTCAAGAGGTTCTGGAAGGGTTGGTGAAATCAAACACTAATTTAGCCGACGCCCATGGCCAACTGGGATTGCTGCTGATGGAGAAGGAGCAATTCCAGGGTGCCGCCTGGGAACTCGGCCAGGCGGCGCGGTTAGAACCCGAATCGGCGCGATATTCCATGGGGGTCGCCGAAGTATTGTTACGATGGCACCACTATTCGACGGCACTCGAGTTCTTGAATGGGGTGAAGGCACGCTTCGAAGCTCTACCTCAATTTCAATACGACCTCGCGTATGCGCATTACGGCCTGCGCCAATTTGAGCAGGCTGTTTCGATCGCGACGGCATTGCTAAATCAGAACCCGACTTTTGCGCCAGCCGAGTTTCTCCTAGGCAATTGTCAGGTTTCCTTGGGCGATTTAAAGCTGGCAAAGAGTCACTTTGAAAGAGCCCTTCAGTTAGATGCCACCAGGCCGCCGTACTATGCTGCACTAGCGCAGGTCAAGCGGTACGAAGGGAAAGAGACTGAAGCCCTGGCGATTCTCAAGAAAGGGCTGGCCCTCGATCCGGAAAATACTGAGATGATGTTCGAGTCAGCGCTGTGTTACGAATTAGACAGCAAATTCACCGATGCGCAGGCCATTTTGGAACGGCTCGTGGCCGTCAATCCTGGGCTCACAAGGGCGCACCGGCTTCTGCTCAGAGTCTATGGGCGCTCCGGAAACACAGCTGGAATGCAGAGGGAGCAAGGGGTCCTTGCTGAACTCGAGGCGCGGGAGCAGGCTGAGAGAAGGTTGAAGGACAGCAGTCAGTGACGATCAGCGGCGAATATGAGGCGGCCGACGTGATGGGGACTTTATTTCAATGAAAGAAACCAGAGAATTGCTGCCGGAAACAATTATTCGAAAAGTAAGCAAGCCTTGGATCGAAATTGCGCCGGGGATCTCACTGTGTCTGTTTGCCTCTGAAGAGTGTGGTGCAGACGGGTTTAGCACTGCTCTGGCCACGTTTGTCCCGGGGGCAACGCTTCCCTACCACATCCACGAATACAGCGAAGCAGCCACCGTTCTGTCGGGTACCGCATCGCTATTGGTGGAGGGAAGGTCCTACCTGCTTCGACCCCGCGACTGCATCCACATTCCAAAAGGTGTGCCCCATTCCGCGGTCAACCTTTCGGGTGAGGAGGAGTTGGTGTTGTTAGCGGCGTTTGGATCGTCCACTCCAGCTAGGGAGCTGGTCGGAGGAGGCTCGTTCCCGGTCCGCGACTTTGGATTGAAAGATCCTCAGGCCATCGACCCGGAACACATCGAACGCTTCGACAAGGTCGAAAAATATGAGTTGGCCGTGGGTACGAAATTTTGCGATCTGTACGCTGGACACCTGGGTGCGGTCGGAATATGTGGCGGCTATGGCGAATTCATGCCGAGGGCATCCCTTCCGTGCCATGTCCACGATTTTGGAGAATCGATCACGATAGTCAAGGGCACGGCGCGTTGTGAGGTGATGGGCCGCCACTACTACTTAAGTAACTATGATACTGCGTTCATTCCTCGTGGTCGCCCTCATCGTTTTATTAACGACTCAACGGAAATGATGGCAATGCTCTGGGTATACGGCGGCGACGAGCCGACCCGTGAACTTGTCGATCAGGGATACTGCGACGGAACTTGCCTTTGGAACTCACCGCAGCGCAATTCTGTCGGTCCGGCAGGAAATGAAAAAGAATGACAACCGAGGCTGGTTGTCCAGCCCGCTTAGTCGATCCAGGGAAAAACGATGCTTCTTGAGAGCCGGGTGGTGGTTATAACGGGTGCCGGGTCAGGCATAGGACGCGCCACTGCGGTGCACTTTGCCAAGGAAGGCGCAATTGTAGAGGCGGCGGACATCAACTTGGACGCTGCACGTCACACCGTTGAATTGATTCGTGAAGCAGGAGGGGTTGGTCATGCGGCTCAAGTTGACGTTGCCGCTCCAGAGTCCGTGCGAGAGCTCCTTCGCCAGACGATGAGTGTAGTTTCGCAAGTTCACGTACTGCTGAATAACGCGGCTATTGAAGTAGATAAGACGGTGGAGCACACAACGTTTGAGGAGTGGAATCGGCAGGTTGGAGTAAACCTCGGAGGAGTGTTCCTCTGTTCAAAATATTTCTTGGCCGAGTTGAGGAAAGTCAAGGGAAACATCATCAACATGGGTTCCGTAAATGGTTTCTTCGTTGAGCCGAACTGTGCCGGGTACTGCGCAACCAAGGGCGCGATCATTGCATTCACAAAAGCGATGGCGATTGACCACGGCAGGGAAGGAATCCGCGTGAACTGCATCTGTCCAGGCTATATCGATACTGGACTGGCGGAAGGGTACTTTCAGTCTCAGCCGAACCCGGCGGCCGCTCGACTAGCGGCTGGCAAGTTGCATGCCCTCGGCCGATTAGGCCAGCCGGGCGAGGTCGCGCGGCTTGCGGCATTCTTGGCAAGTGACCAGGCGTCATTTGTTACCGGGGCAGTGATGGTGGTGGATGGCGGGTTCGGATCTGGCCTTCCTCCTCGGAGCTAATACAAAAATGAAGAAAATTCTCAATCAATCAACAGCCTATGTAGAAGAGATGCTCGAAGGGCTGTGTCTGGCCCATCCAGATTATTACGTGCGAACTGGAACGGAAAACCGAGTCATCGTGCGGCGGCCGCAGAAGCCGAACGGGAGAGTGGCTATTGTGACGGGAGGTGGGTCGGGTCATCTGCCTATCTTTACCGGATACGTTGGCAAAGGGCTGGCTGATGCTTGTGCGATCGGAGAGGTCTTCTCCTCACCTTCGGTTGATCAGATCGCCGATGCAATTCGCGCTGTGAGTTCAGGCCGTGGCGTCTTGTTGCTGCACGGAAACTATAGTGGCGACAACATGAACTTTGAGATGGCGAGCGAGATAGCCGAGCTCGACGGCATAGAAACCAGGATTGTCAGAGTCGCTGATGACGTGGCCAGCGCTGGCCCTGAAGAGCGATCAAAGCGTCGCGGCGTTGCGGGACTTCTTTACGCCTACAAGATCGCAGGCGCAAAGGCGGAAACCGCAGCCAGCCTGGAGGAGGTTACTTCCATCGCTACGAAGGCCGCCGCCGCGACAAGGTCTATGGGTGTCGCACTGACCTCTTGCACCGTTCCCGCAGTGGGCCGCCCCACTTTCACCTTAGGCGACGACGAGATGGAAATTGGCATGGGCATCCATGGCGAACGCGGCGTGCGCAGAGGGAAGTTACTGACCGCCGACGCTATCGCCGAGGAGATGCTGTCACTGTTGCTCGCGGATATGCCG
This sequence comes from Terriglobales bacterium, assembly GCA_050745885.1. Lineage (GTDB taxonomy): Bacteria > Acidobacteriota > Terriglobia > Terriglobales > Acidobacteriaceae > JAIQFF01. The sequence continues at coordinate 7,224 of JBOGLD010000009.1, read as the reverse complement.
CTGCAACCTGGCGACCGGGTCTCAGTTCTGGTGAATAGCCTGGGCGCTACACCGGTCGAAGAGCTTTTCATCGTCTATCGGTACATTGCTCATCGGCTCGCGGCGATGCGAGTGGAAATCGTGGTGCCCCTCGTCGGGCGCTATGCAACGTCCATGGAGATGGCTGGGGTGTCTCTGACTCTCTGCAAACTAGACGACGAGCTCGAGGCCCTTGTAAAAGCGCCGTGCGATTCTCCGTTCCTCAAGGTATGAAACAACTGGCCTGCAGTGTTTAAGGGCATTGTTCTGGTTCTATATTTGTTCCGTGTCATGAAAGCAAGACATCATTGGCAGCGCGATCCTGGTCGGAGATCAACAATGTCTGGTTTGACAACCGCGGCGTTGAGAGACGGACTCACTCGAATCGTAAGAAAACTGGAGGATTCGGAGGAGGAATTGAATTCCCTCGACGCAGCGCTGGGCGATGGTGATCTCGGCGTCTCTCTCACGCGGGGAGGGCGTAGCTTGCTCGCCGAGCTGCCTAATCTTCCCGATGACGACATCGGCACGGCACTTGGAAATTGTGCCCAGGCTATCACGAGGATTTCAGGTTCAACCTGCGGCACTCTATTCGCCACCGGCCTGTTGAGCGTGTCGAAGGCCAACAAAGGCAGGCAGGGAATTCCGTGGTCGGAGATGTCGCTCATGCTGGCCACGGCGATTGAAGGAATGTCTCGCCGGGGCAATTGTCGCCTTGGCGACAAGACCGTATTGGACGCTATCGAAGCGGCTCGTTCCGCCATTGAAGGGATTCAGGATCCGCAGGCTCTGATAGCGTCTGCGGATAGAGCGGTGGCGGATGCCGTTGAACATTACAAGCATCAGCCCTCCCGGCAAGGCAGGGCTCGTGTGGCAGCCGATCGAAGCTTGGGAAACGCGGACCCGGGTATGGTTGCGTTCCAACGAATCATCGAATCGTTGAAGTGATTTCAGACCGCGCACGCAGCGCTCGCGGGGAACGGAGTGTTGCCGTTGATGAAGATATTACTGCCCGGGGATCTCTTGGCTGTATTAGCGTCGGGCATCATTGGGTTTGGGCTGGGCACTTCAATGACGTTGGGGGCTATAGCTCAAACCGCTGGACCGAGCGGCCCACTCGCCGCGGTCGAAAAGGCTCCGAAGTTCTTGCGGCGGTTCGTGGATGTGACTCGGACGGCGAATATTGACTTTCATCTGACCGCCGGGAGCGCAGAAAAACGATACATATTTGAATCGGTTGAGGGTGGGGTAGCGGTCTTTGATTTCGACAACGACGGCTGGCCTGACATCTACTTCGTCAACGGCACAACGATGGAGTTGGGCAATGGTCCCAGGGCGCCAGTCGGCAAACTCTACCGCAACCGCCACGACGGATCGTTTGAAGATGTCACGTTGCATTCAGGCATCTCGGTGGCCGGCTGGTGTTTCGGCGCTGCAGTAGGCGATTACGACAACGACGGCTTCGACGACTTGTTTATCAGCTGTCTCCAGGGGAATCATCTTTACCACAACAATCGCAACGGGACTTTTACCGACGTAACTGACCGTGCCGGAGTGCGTGGAGCGGGGTTCTCCACGAGTGCTGCCTTCGGCGACTACGATAACGATGGATACCTTGACCTTGTGGTTGCACGTTACGTGGATGTAGATCCAGCCCATCCCCCGGCATTCGGAAAGGGCTCCTTCTGTTCGTACCGCGGGCTGCCAGTTTACTGTGGCCCTCGTGGCCTTACCGGCCAGCGCGATCTGTTGTACCACAACAATAAAGATGGAACGTTCACGGAAGTCGGCGTGCAATTGGGGATTGATCCGAAGCAGTATTACGGCTTGGGCGTGATCTGGGGAGATTATGACAACGATGGTCGTCTCGACCTCTACGTTGCAAATGATTCCACCGCAAGTCTTCTGTATCACAACGTCACGCCTCCGGGTGGTTCCGCACGGTTCGAGGAGGTCGCACTCCCGGCTGGCGTTGCTTACAGCCCTGATGGGCATGAGCAAGCGGGAATGGGAGTTGATTTCGGAGACTACGATGCAGATGGATGGATGGATTTAATCAAGACTAATTTTTCCGACGATGCGCCGAACGTTTATCACAACAACCGAGACGGCACTTTCACCGACCTCACGTTTGAATCGGGACTGGGTGAAGTCAGCCGCACATCGTTGGGCTTTGGTATCGCCTTCGCCGATCTGGACAATTCCGGCGTTCTCGACATCGTTGTGGCGAATGGGCACGTGAATCCGCAAGTCGACCGTCAGCCCATGGGGATAAGTTATGCCGAGCGGAACTTCTTGTTCAGGAATCTTGGGAATGGCCGATTTCTTGAAAGTGGACGAGCTGCTGGTCCCGGTTTTAGCGGATCGGCGGTGAATCGAGGCCTCGCGCTGATCGACTTCGACAATGACGGGTTTTTGGACCTGATATTTACACGCTTGGATGCCTCGCCGGCACTACTTCACAATGTGAGCGCTGACGGCGAATCGACACAGCATCACTGGTTAGCGATGAAGCTTGAGGGCACACGGTCGAATCGGGATGGTTTTGGGGCCCGGGTGAAAGTGACTCAGGATGGCGTCGCCCAGATTCGCGAAGTGCGCAGCAACTTCAGTTACCTGTCAGCGAGTGACCCTCGTCCCCATTTTGGTTTTGGATCGAACGCCCATCCGGTAGACATCCAAGTCCATTGGCCCTCGGGGACCGTGGATAACCTCCGGAACATCGCAGTCGACCGATTTATCCTGCTCAAGGAAGGATCAAGCCCTATCCCCCCCAGAAAAGAAGCAGGAGATACTTCGCACAATCCTGTTATTCGTTTGGGTGGAAGGCCGGAAAGTCAGTGAGTCTGGAAATCCATAGTGGGAACCGCCGAACATTCGCGCCGACGCCGCCACCGTCCACAATCACACCATCAGCATCTTTGCCAGACCGGCAAATCATCAGCGATCCGAGGTCTCAATCAGGGTCCAATTAGGGACCAATAACAGTTCCCGAGAGTTCCTTGCAACGCCAAAGGTGGCTGCCAGTGCCGTTGAATGTCAATCAGTTACCGCTAAATGTGACCTTGACACGGTAGCACTCTGACGGAATCCGGTCGACTGGCCAAGTGTTGTTACTCCACCCCGGGAGTTGGCGTTGCGGCGTCTTGCGGGATGTATCGTCTAGCGATGAAAATTCCTGACACTGGCACGTTGGGCCAATGTTCATTGATGACCGCCTTCATAGCCCTAAAATGTGATCCGGTGGTGAGCAGATCGTCAAAAATCGCGACCTCGGTTGGTGGTTGGCGATTGCAAAGTTCTTCGTCCAGTGCGTAATACTCCTTCAGTTCGTCTGGTCGCATACGAGACCCGTCGTGGAAACTTTCCAAACTCTGCGTCTGAAGCACCAACTCCCGCACATCACACCTCAAGCCTTGCGTCATGCGTCTGATAACCTGCAAAATTCGATCATCATAAAGCGGATGTCCCTTTGCCTTCGAACATGGGATGGGGAGCAACATCGCTGAAGGTATCCAATCAGCACTCAGCACGCTCCGCAATAAATCTCCCGAGCGGCGGATGGCCCATTCCTTCCACTCGTACTCGGGTCTTCCTCTGCGGTCAACGGGCTTCTTGAGGTTAATGATCAGATCGTTGGTTTCACTGTAGTGGAATCCTTGCCGAGGGGTATACTCCGAGACGTAATAGCACTCGTCGCCTTCGTCCAGGTATGAGTGATCCGGGCGAGTGTGCTCATCAATCTTTTGAAGGCGTGGCGCCAAGATGCTTCTGAACGTCCTCGTAGTCTCTGACGCGAACTGCCCCTAGTTTTTCAAACTGTCGCGGCCATGTCAGACTCCGGTCATGGAAGGAGCTATCAAGGATGAACAACTTACGCTTTTGCTGAATTGCGGCTCTTGCTTGCATGAGAGTTCCAGACGTATCGCTTGCTTCTACAATGACGGTCGCCCTCGCCAGTGCGGACATGGTTATATTGCGCTGCGGAAAAAAACTTCGGTTGATCCGCCAGTCTTGACGAGAATACCGGATAATGGGGACCTGACTGATCACCAAGAAATCGCGAGCAATTTCCTGCTGCAGTCCGGCGTTGTCCGACGGATAAACTTTTGAGAGTGGCGTCCCAATTACCGCAATGGTAAGGCCGTGGTCCCTGATAGCTGTTCTGTGCGCGACCGTATCAATTCCAGACGCCAATCCAGAAACGATGGTATATCCATCCTTGACAAGACTGTGTACGAGTTTTTCAGTTCTTGTGATTCCTGAATCAGTCGGCTTTCTTGTTCCGACGACAGCGACACATGCCGTGTCAACTAAATCCCACCATCCTTGGAAATAGAAAAGCTCGATTGGATTTCGCGCATCTCGAAGTCGGAGCGGATAGTCTCCCGTACCGTGCAGCCTGATCCCGAAACGAGTGACATTCGCACGATTAAGTATTTCGGTCGCTTCCTTCGCGCATCCTTCAGCTACCGCGGGGAGCACAAAATCAGAGGGAACAGAGTTTTCCTGTCCGCGAAACATGTCCGCAATCGTCTTGAAAGTTTGGTGGGCATTCGTCCAGAGACACTCGTACGCTCCCATTTCGAGCCAAGGTGAAACGGGGCGCGATAGAGTCAGAGGTAAGCTCGCCATGTCAGCCATTATAGGGCGAATGAAAAGCGAAAGCAAACTGGAGCTGGTCGAAATATTACGAAAAGACTAACACGAATTTCCCGTCGATAGAAGCCCCAAAATCGTCACGGAACCCGCGCGTTACAAGTTGGTTTCGTACATGGCTCGGCCACGCGCATCCAAACCAGAATTTATCTCTAAGGAAGTCGGAGAATGGTGAAGCGTGAACTCCGTTTCCTGCGCTCTGTTTGGTCGTCTACAATCTCTTTCGGTAGCCTTGGGCGTCATCCGCGGCCCTACAAGTGATTCGGGGGGGCGTACAATCCTGTTTCCCCCGAATGAGAATGGAGTTTTGAGTGTCTAGGTTTGATGAAATGTGCGCGGCGTTCGCCACGGGGCAAAAAGCCCGTGATGCGTATGAACAGCGGTGTGTGCAGAATCTAGCGCGGCTTGTTCAAGACTTTGCTGCCTATTGTGCGTTTCCTGATGGAATGCTCAAGATTGTTCCGCTTGACAAAGAGATAGATCACAAAATGACCTACTTTCTTCCAAGTGTGGCCAACGAAAGCGATGACGGCTTCTGGAATGTGGGTTTGTGGATCACTGTGATGGCAAAGCCTCACGCGATGCAGTGGGCGGAACTTCTCATTGCCCTATCAGTGGCGGAGAACGACAGTGGGAAAACGGTAGTCAAGATTGCGGAGAGAGCCACGCCAAGACCGATTGATCCAGCGGACCCGCAGCAGCTAAATGAATTTTGTGAAAGGCTTGTCGGAATGATAAAGAAATCCCTTGTCGGGAAACCGCAATCTGGACAACCGTCCGACGATAATGCTATTGGCTTCAAAATAGGGCAAACTACATAGCTGCGATCCGTTTGCAATCCGTTAGTGCGTTTTACATCCCTTTCGAGGCAGTTAGGTGCCATCCGTGCGCCTCTATCTAGTTGAAACTGCGTTGTCTCTCGAATTCGACTCGCACACGCTTCCGCCAATTGTTTTCCGATTATGTCTTATCGATCGGTATCGCAACCTGAGATTCGTAGGGGCAGTCCGGGGAGTGCGTGACAAAAACGTGACAAAAGCAGTCGGCTAGTCGAGCGGAAGTGCATCTCGCCTTGGGATTGAGAAGCCTTCAACGCGCCTCTTAACAATGACATTCATCCTTTTTCGCCCCAACTCCTTCGCGCTTTCATTAACAACTTTTCCCATACCGAGCGCGACCTCACTCCCGCATGGGACGATGGCCAACCGTTTCTCTCACTATTCAATTCGATCGCGTTTGGCCAGGTTGTGTCGCCCGCATAGGATCTGGACGTTTTTGGGATCTTTGGAAGACCCTCCCTTCGAATAAGGGATGATGTGATCGAAGTGGAGATTGGATGTCGCGCTGCAACTAATACACCGTCCCTGATCGCGCTTCCACACTTCCAACTTTACCCAGCTTGGAATTACCCGATCATCTTCTAAGGCCGTCGCGGTGGGAACCGGTCTTTCTGTGATCTCTTCGCCGCTTAATCGTAGTTTGAACTTAAATACCTTGCGACCCTCCGATTGTTCAACCCATGAGTCGACCAACTCAAACAGACCGTTGTAGACCCATATACCCGAGCGTATCTTCTCGTATACTTTAACCAGTTCCGTAGGAGAAACCCCGCGTTTATACCTTGCGGCGGCATCAGCAAAAAGCCCGTTCTGGGTCAACTGACCACCGGGATGGCGATCCGACTGATCTACATCTTTGGGATTTGGGCCGTTAAATGTCTTTGGTACATCGTGTCCTTCGTACACGAGGGTTCGACCGTCATCCTCGACTCGGTCGGCATATGGTGCCCCGGGCCGAAGGCTCATGAGAATAATGCTTTCCCCATTGCGCACGTGGAAGTTCATTCCGCGCTGGAGATTGACCCCAATAGTCGAGCACATCTCCATGTAGGAAAGAACGTCACCGGGCTGAAATACTCGCGGCACAGCCCAGTATTATAGCTGTGATCGAAACGTCATAGTTCCAAGGTTAGAACGTGTTAACTGCGATCAGAACGAGTCAAATCACCGGATTCGTACGTCGTTAAGAATTGAGTTGAGCCTCGCGCGCCCTGATTCGCGAGATGCGAGGTGCGACAACGGCTGTCGTCCCCGTTGTCAGAGCGTCTTCTGTTCTGCGCTTTCCACTTGCGTGTCCGGCAGCGGCTTGCTCTGCGTGATGCTGAAGTCCTTGACGTTCTTGAGCACCAGCGACGGAACCCCGGAAGTCTGGGGCAGCTTGATGTGAATGAGCTCTGCGCCATCCACATCCTCGAGGACGAACCCGGGCCGCAGGTCCGGCTGCATCGGTCTGATCTCGACATCCTTGATTTCGATCCGCTTCACGTGCCGGATGTAGAAGCCGTGCGCCGGCATGGTTCCGAAGCGGCCTGGTTCAGGATAGCCGTTCTCCAGTTCCGGCGGCTGAACAGCGGCGTCTTTCTTGGTGCCGCCCCCGCGATGCAGCACCAGAATATTGCTCAGCTTGACGTCTTCGATGTCATGACCGGGAATTCCGGAGATGAGAGTGGCCTGGCGAGAAGCGCAGTTCGAGACAACAACGTTGCTG
>JBOGLD010000008.1:0-8169 GCA_050745885.1 Terriglobales bacterium | reverse complement strand
GTCTCCTGGATTCTGGTGTTGGGCTTGTGAAACTTACGGGTAGCCTTCGATGCAAGCTGACAGAGCATATAACGGTTCCGCAAAGTATGTAAAGCATCAAAAACTCGATCAGAGCGCTTCATTATTCTTTCTCCTGACCCCAACCAAACGGCGAAATTCCCATTTTTTGCGACAGGGCAAATCCCGACCAGATCCCTAAGTCCTTCGGTTCGTATGGGTTGTGCGGGAATGCTCTGGCTACTGGTATAGATGCTCCGCTTGACCCGAAAGTTTCTTCGATTTCGTACTGGGCCCACTTATCAGCGGAGGTACCGGGTTCCCTAAAAACCGTCCCTATGTCCTTGGAACCTTGTAATTTAGCGGGTAACGGGGGCGCGGTCAAGGATTTTGTTTTCCCCGCCCGAGGGCGGCCTTCGGGCGGCCCAAGTCGGGAAACGGCCCGGATATCATTAATATGAATACTCTGCCATGAAATTCGATTGCGTCATGCCCAACCTGTTTGTGGGGCCCGATCCGCGGGTACTCTCGGACTTCGAAGCATTGCGCGAGATGAAGATCACCGCGATTCTCAGCCTTCAAACCGCTGCTGATCTCCGGGACCGCGGGCGCGGATGGGAAGAAAGATCAGCGTGGGCAGCGCAACTGGTGTTTCGCAACGTGCCCGTGAAGGATTTCGATTCCGCCGACCTCCAGCGCAAGTTGCCGGATTGTGTCTCGGCCCTGGACGGGATGCTCAAAGCCGGCCACTCCGTTTACGTCCATTGCACAGCCGGCGTCAGTCGTTCACCCACCGTGGTGGCTGCCTATCTACACTGGCGCATGGCCTGGCCGCTGGAGAAGGCATTGGACCAGCTAAAGAAGACCCGCAACTGCTCTCCCAATGCGGAGGTCATTCGCCGGGCGGCCCGGCCCGCCGACTAGGCGCCCGGAAGGCGGGCCTAAGTCTCCTGACCGGACGCTTAGCCGGCCCGAGGAGTCTTGCTCCTGCCGGCGGTTTCCCGCACCCTGTCAATGTCGATGAATTGCACTTTCTGTAAACCATGCGCCTGCGAATCGCGAGCCGCCGACTCGGTTGAACTGCGCGATCGCCGGATACGGGACACGGCGCGGTCCACCACCCGAGCCAGTTCGGCGCCGAACTCGGCCCCACGGTCCTCCAGCAACCGCCGTTTTGCCTTCTCGGCTGAAAACCAGGTGGGATTTCGATTGAGCTCCTGCGGTGGAACCAGCCGCATCACCTCACACAGATGCGCGTTCACGACAGACCCGGCCGGATTCCGCGCCTCGCCGTGCTTGCGGCGGGTATACCGGGCGAATGACGCTTCTTCCATCCGGCCATGCACTCCAGCCTCTTCAAAGGCCTCCAGTGCGGCGGCCTGGGCGTGGGTCAGTCCCGGCTCCACGCTGCCTTTGGGAAAAATCCAGCGTCCTTTGCCGGTCTGAACCAGCAGGAATTCCATGACATCGCCGCGCATCCGATAGCAAACCGCGGCCACCTGCTCGCATTGCTTCAGTTTCCGCAGCTCCGACAGACGAACAAACTTGGCCGATGCCTCATACGCCTGCACCTGTGCCCATCCGATGGTCAACCGCGATTCGCCGTTCTTTCTGATCTCAGCGCCCATAGCAGCAGAGTGCACGATGTCCTCCGCCTCTGACTAGAGCACAGCTTGGTTCCGGGCTTGCTGGACAGCCCCATCCTCTGCCATGCTCAGTCTGTTCCATGCCCTATCATGTGGTGGCTCTCACGATGGCTCAAGTGCGGCAAGGCGCCCTCGAATTCCAGCGCCAGTTGAGCGCCGCCTTGCGCGAGGCCAAGGACTTGAAAGTGTATTCGGTGAGTCCTTTCGACCTCGAAGAACGCCGCCGCTTCAAGGACCGCTTCGGGGGCGATGTAGTCTACTTCTTCAACGACGCCGCCCGCGACCTGATCCAGCAGCAAGGCTCCGAGCTGAAATTCGTCGCGGAAATCGCCGATAACGAACTGCCCCGCCGACGCACCGTGGTGGTCGGCATCCCGGAATAAAAACGGGGATTTTCACGGATTTCACGGATCAACATCGAAACGAAAGACCATTGATCCGTGGAATCAGGGAAAATCCGCGGCTTGCTTTCAGGGAATCCTTCTGCGTACTTGCATCTGAAAGTAGATAGAGCCAATATTTTCTTTCGGCCGCCCGCCCGGCCCCAGGAAGGACCCTTTGGAAAACCTGTTTTGCCTGCGCTGCAACCGCGAGATCGAAGTCGGACACAAATCCGTCGCCGTATACATGTTCGCCCAGACCGTGGGCATCAGGCCGCGGCAAAAATCCTCGGCGCAGCGCATCTGTTTCTGTCCGCAGTGCTCCGTCTCCCTGGCCATGGGCCCTCCGCCTGAGGGCGCTCTGAACCTGGCGGCATGGAACATGATCCGGGACCTGGTCGGCGCCGACCCCGCACTAAACCAGGCCGCTTGGGAAAACCTGCGTGGAGTGGTGGGCCTGCTACCCTCCGGCGAACCCGAAAGCCTTCCGCGCCGCGCCGCTGCCGGAGGCTACTTCGAGTTCTGAGCAGCGCCTGGTAAATCCCCGACGCCGCTCATCGACTGCCTACTTCAATCTCCGTATGACGTCTAGGCGCCGGGCATGGGCGTGGAGCCTGGGTTGAGAGGCAAGGCCACCACGTCCTGTTTGGCATCAAGCATCAGACGCTTTTCCGATTTCTGCGGGTACAGAAATTCCTGCCCGGTCAAGCTTCCTGGATAGTACCAGTCCAAAAGAGCTTCCGGCTTCTTGTTGGGACGTTCTGCGAACTTCAATTCCACATTGCTTGTCGAATGCACTCGCTCCGTCGGTATCGTCTGCTCGGTGGCGTAAAGCTTCGTCTGGTCAGCATTGAAGATCTGAACGATCTGCCGGTCGCCTTGATCGTCTGCCCGGACAAACCAATACGTACCAGCCGGCAACACCATACCCGGAATCTCTACCGGTTCGCTGAAATTCATCTTTGTTGCCTGGTCCCACGCATCTGCCGCGGCAGCAGGTAGAAAGACCATGCAGCTTAAAATGATGGAAAAAAGAACAACTAACAATTTCCTGGGGTTCATACTTGTACTCCTATCTTGCTTCACTACAGAATAGGAATGTTGGAGGAGGGAGATTAGTTGTCCGCGTGGAAGAATCGGACATACCCTAACTGTTTTAGATTATCCGCGCCGCTCGGGCTCGAAAGTGAAGGTGACGGGATCCATCGGTGCCTCCGAGCGGGAATTCTGGCTGGATGAAAAGCGCCCTCTAGTGCCAGTTCCAGACCGGTTCTCCCTTGGCGTCGCGCAGCGCGAAGGTATTGTTTCCTTTTACTACTTCCCGCGCCAGGATGAGGTCAGCCTCGCCTTGCTTGATCTTCGAGCCAGTGAGCGAGATTTCGTCACCCTTGCTGAAGTCCATCCCCATGTCGTCCATGAAAGTTTTGGGACAAAGATAGACATCCACTGTGTCTGCCCCATCTTTCACCAGAAGATGCGCGATCTGTTTCTCGCTGCCTTTAGGTGGCAGCTTCACGTCCTCGATGGTTCCCTTGATCTTTGTCTCCGTCTGCAGATCGTACTTGGGACCGTTTGGCTTGGGTGCGGCAGGCTTGGCGGCCTTTTGTGCACCGCCGGACGCAACCAGGAAGACGCTGATAGAGAGAAAGAGAAATATCCCGCAGCAACGATCCGAGCAGCTGAACTCAATTCCACAAGCCATGGCTCCGCCTCTCAGGAGGTGGCCGGAGTCTGCAGATCAGAAATTATGGGAAAAACAACCGACTCGCGGCCCTCGTTAATTGCGTAGGATGAAGCCAGCTCTTTCGTCCGCAATGGTACTCCAAATTCAAATGGACGGACGGCATGGTTCTGGTGGAGGCGAGTAGCTCCTGAGGTTCCTCTTTCAGGTAGACCGAAAGGGTGGGGCGACGCGGCGAAAGAGGCGAGAGGCGAAAATCCTTCAACTTCTGAATCGCGTCATCCCCCGGCAATGCCCATCATCTGTAGCCGCTCCCTGAAGTATTGCTTCCAACTTTCCGGCAAGGCGTCTACTTGCAGGGCACGCTGCACCCAGGTCGCGTCATCGTCGGCGTACCTCTTCGCAATATAGAGTCGGGTAATTTCCGAAACTGGGACGCCATTCGGGTCACGAGCAATCCGCTTGATCTCATCCCCGGCGCCGACTTCCCCCTCGCGGGTGACGGCGAAATAAAAGCCTGTCCGCCCGCTGGCCAGGAACCGCTTCACCATGTCGTCAGCCTGAAATCTCACGCCCAGCTTGTAGCAGGGCAGCCGAGGCTGGGTCACGATCACTTCCGCGGAACCGACAGAGAATTGATCGCCGAGATGGACTGAATCTTCCAGCATGCCATCGCTCTTCGAGACATCGACGGTAAAGTTCTCTCCAAACATCGCAATCGGCACTTCCCGTCCCGCCAATTCTCTCCGCCAGTAGTCGTAGTGCGCGACCGGATAGCAGTAAACCGCCTTGTACCTTCCCCCGTGGACCGTGAGATCCGCCTGACGGTCGCCGTCCAGATTGAGCCGGCGCAACGCGACGCGGCCCTCGACCGGTTCCTTGAAGATCCCCGTAGTTACGCTTCTCCCGTGCCACATGACTTCGCGCGGAAGTCCGGTGTTCAGCGAAACCAGCTTCATTTCTGCTCCGGTCTTTTCCATCCCAGGTCTCTTCCCCAGTCCTGTTCGCGACCACACAGCGTGGTAATCATCATTGTATCGCCAGCACCTGTTTCAAAATGGAGGACAGGCGTCCTCGCCGGCCAGAGCCACACCGCGTGGGGCTGTGTACGAGTAGGTGAACCAGCGAGAATCTCCAGCGGCACTCGACAAAGAAGTCCCACCCTTCAAGAAACAAAGGGTGGGCCAGCCCGCCCGTCAGACTAAACGATCAGGCCGCAATTCCTCGCTATTTCCCGAAGACATTCGCCGCCGCCTGTGCCGCCGCGGCATCTTCAATCACCGGATTTACCTCCACGTCGAGCAGGTCGGCCCACTCGGCAACATGTTCGGCGAGACGGCCCGGATCGTCGCCTTCCAGCAAATGCCAACCCAGAACCGAGCCCGGCACATGCCAGCGGCCCACGGCCTTGAATCCCTTTGGCGGACCGCCTCCAGTTTTGAGAAACTGCTGAACGGCCTGCTTGTATAGACCAGGGCGCGTCCTCCACGTCACCATAAATTTCATTTGCCACTCCCTGTGTTGGTTTTGAAAACGCAGGTATTGTACGCCCGAAGAAAAGCTTACGACCCGAGGGTGCCCCATTCTAATTTCGTGTCCTTTGCGAAATTAGGATGGGTGACGGGACCATCCATTCGCTAACGCGGAACCACGACCTACATTGCGCTATATTTATCTCTTGAAGTAGGATTTAGCTCTTCCCCAATTTCCCAGGCCCCGGCTGTCGCGCCAGTAAAGACTGATGAAGCGCATCAAGCGCTTCACTGATCGCGCCTTGGAGGGCAAATGCGACCTCTCGTTAGTTCTCTTGCGATATCACTATTGCTGTTGATCCCCCTGGCGGCGCAAACAACCACAGCGGGCGCGCAGAAAGCCCGGGTTTTCATCTCGGACAGTCAGTCCTGGGAAATGACGGGCAACGCCGGCGGCGCTAACGGAACTTTCGCTGCCCATAGCGCCGGCGGGGCGCGTCCGCAAACCGCTGAAATCGTCAAGACGTTTGGCCAGCGCTGTCCCGACGTCATCGTCAACAACAAACCGGACAAGGCAGATTACGTCGTCCTGCTCGATCACGAAGGCGGCAAAGGCCTGGTCAAGCGCGACAACAAGGTCGCCGTGTTCAACAAAGACGGTGACTCCATCGTGAGCCATTCCACGCGCTCCCTGGGCAACGCGGTGAAAGACGCCTGCGACGCGATCACGGCGGATTGGCCAGCCCGGGCCGAAAAGAATGCGGCGGCGAGTCAAGCGGCTCAACCCGCAGCCGCTGCCAGTAAGTCGACGGAAACATCTTCTGCCAGCAAGATTTCAGTCTCGTCAATTCCCGCCAACACTGACATCGAAATAGACGGTAGCTTTGTGGGAAACACACCGTCCCTGATTGAAGTAACTCCCGGCGAGCATTCGGTCGTCGTGAAGAAAACGGGCTACAAGAATTGGGAACGCAAGCTGAAGGTTACAGGCGGCTCGGTCAACCTGTCGGCAGAGCTAGAGAAGCTTCCGTAAGGCCCGACTTGTTCTCCCGGTAACGCAAACCGGCGGCGTGTGGCCCACTCAAACCAGGTTTTGGCTTGAGCGGGGATGTTCTGATCTTCTCAATTCTGTCATCCCGACCGGAAGATCATCGCAGAGCGATGATCTGTGGAGTGGAGGGACCTCCTGTTGTGAAGTCACTTGGCCTTGAGGGTGGAGATCGAGTCGGGATGGACGGCGCGAAAAACGCCAACGAGCGGCGGGGACACTCTGTCCAGCCGTCGGACTGCCCCCACTCAAGCCAAAATCGCGCTTGAGTGGGCCACCCGCCCCAAAAATGGGGTACGTCCCGTCTATCCCCGTATTCATCCTGTCATCCCGACCGGAGCAGATAATCGCAGAGCGGTGATCTGTGGAGTGGAGGGACCTGCTGTTATGAGGTCACCCGGCCTTGAGGGTGGAGATCGAGTCGGAATGGACGGCGCGAAAAACGCCAACGAGCGGCGGGGACACTCTGTCCAGCCGACGGACTGCCCCCACTCAAGCCAAAATCGCGCTTGAGTGGGCCACCCGCCACATCGGCACGTGCTACCAGCGGCCCACCTACGCGACTCAAAAACCGTCGTAGATAAGGTACTTTTGGCGGATCTGCATGAAGTTGCGCAGGCCGGCCTGATACTCGGCAGCAATACAACGAGCGTCCGTGCCGGCTTTGAGCTCGGCAAGGATGGCGTCACTGCCGAGCAATTCTGTGAGGCGAGTCGTGTCCCAATCGTTGCGATAGAGCTTCCACATGGCCGAGGCGAGTTCGAGTCCGAGTTCCGGTGCGTCAAGAATAGCGCGGTCAAGGACGAGCATCTGCACGCCGCCGAGTCGCTGACCGCCGAACTTGCTTCCCTTTTCCGGCGTGAACCACGTCGGCACGAAGCGGACGCCCGGGATTTCACGCGCATTTAGATACCGGGCGAATTCGCGGGGCTTGATCCAAGGCGCACCAAAGATCTCGAAAGGCGTGTCGGTACCGCGGCCCACCGAAACATTTGTATACTCTACGATCCCGACGCCGGTATAGAGCGCCGCTTCGTTCATGTTGCGCATGTTGGGAGAGAGATTAACCCAGACGAGGCCGGTCGAGTCAAACCAGTCTCCGCGCTGCCAACCCTGGACAGGAACCACGGTGAGTTTGGCGTTGATGCGGCGCTCGCTGTTGAACATTCTTGCCAGCTCGCCCATCGTCATGCCGTGCCGAATCGGTTCGGTCGTGTAGTCGACGAAACTGAGATGATTGCCGTCTGAAACTGGACCCTGTACGTAGATGCCAGTCAGCGGATTGGGCCGGTCGAGTACCACAACTTCTGTGCCCGTAGCCGCGGCGGATTCAAGAGCGTAGCCGAGGGTAGATTCGTAGGTGTAGAACCGCGATCCGATGTCCTGGATGTCAATGACAAGGACATTCAGCTTCTTCAGCACATTTTCAGGAGGATGCCGGCTTGCGACCGTCTCGCCATAGATGCTGTAGACGGGCACGCCGGTCGTGCGATCCACGGAGTTGCCAACGGAGTCGACGTCGAGTTCGCCCGTAATGCCGTGTTCGGGACTGAAGATCGCGGTGAGTCTGATGCCGGGAGCCTCTGCGAGAATGTCAATCGTTCGCCGCCCTTCGACATCGAACCCGGTGTGATTCGTAATGATGCCGACGGTGCGGACCGTAGACGGGTCTGAAGCTCGCAGTTCTTTAAAGTTGTCATGCTCGAGCACGTCGACGCCGTTCATAACTGCGGCATTGCGTATGGCGCTGCGCGGTTTATCAGCCGACCCAGGGCAAGGACTAACCGTATGGTCCTGGCGCTGTGGATAGACTTGCCCTTGTGGGCAGGACTCTGAGTAGAGCGCAAGTCCGGCTGGGGCGATCGCGGACCAAATGGCCATAACGGGCAGCGCAAGAAGTCGTGTGTTAAGCATGGCTTTTCGACTCGTCAGAGTTTATCAAGCC
>JBOGLD010000007.1:0-2743 GCA_050745885.1 Terriglobales bacterium | reverse complement strand
AAGCAAGGAAATTTTTCTTCCGCCCGCCAAAAGGTCAATCAAATCAAGCAAGCTGGTGGCGACACGACGTCGCTGGCTACGAAAATTGATCAGGCGGAGGCCGCGGAGCAAGCCCGTAAGCAACACGAACTCAACTATCAGCAAACGGTGCAGAAGTACAAGCAAGCGTTCGCCGCAAATGACAAGAGTGGCATAGATGGCGCGCGCGACAGCTTCCTGTTGATCGCCCAGGGCGGCGGCCTTCGTGCCGCCGACGCGCGCAAGTACATTAGTGAGATCAACGAGAAAAATACGACGGCGCAGCTCGCCGCCGCCCCGCCGGCAAAGCCAGGTCTGCCCGCCACCAGAGTTGCCGATGAAGCTTCCCTGCGGACCGTCCAGGAGAGCGAAAAAAAAGGTATCCAAGCGGCCCTGGACAGTTTTAACAGGGCCTTCGAAGACCAGCAGCCACGCGAATTGAAGGAAATTTGGCCGGGCGCTACGGATCAATATCTCAAGGTGCTCCGGCCTCCGGCGGGATCCAGGGTTGTCATGATGCTGCAACCAACGGGAGAACCATCGATCTCCGGCGATACGGCACTGCTAGCCTGTTATGTAAACTCTGAAACCACCGTCCGCGGCAACCGGACGACGAATCGGAAGGCAGTCAAGGTTCACCTGCGCAAGGCAGGCGACCGCTGGCTTATCAGCGACCCGTTCGGGCAATAATCACCGATCCCGCTCTCTCGAGTGTCGAAGCTGGAGTTCGTTCAGAAGGTGTAGCCCAATCCGTAGAGAGGAGTCAGGCGCGCGGTGAGGCCATTGTTGTCGAATCGAACCAACATGTTGAAGGTTGCGACCAGGTTACCGATAATCCGGGCTTTATAGCCAAAGGCGCCGGTGTACTCCCCAAATGACACACGCCCCGCGCTCACCAGGCCGGAGGCGGTTACGATTTGAGGGGAACCGGCAGCGGACTGCGCACGCGGGACGTTCGGCACGGATGCGGTGGTCATGTTCTGAATGCCATGAATCCATCCGATCTGGTTCCCCATAATGTCAACCACGACCGTGTTATGCCGTCCCAGGGCTACTTCCGTGCCGACGGCCCAGGAAAAGACATCGGGCAGATAATCCTTCGTCGAAGTGAAGGGAGGAGCGAGGTTCGTGACGTCCCCATTGGGCAACGTTACGGTCGCGGTGGTAGCGGATATTTGTCCTCCCAGGACGCTTTTTCCGGCAAATTGCCAGCCCACATTAAGGTGAGGAGAAAATACAATGCCATGGCTTAGCGGTTTGGTATAAAGCGACAGTGCGGCAAAGGGTTTGACCGCGATCGCGCCCGTACCCAGGAAATTGCGCTCGTCACCTGTGGGCAAGCGCAAGTCGGTTCCAACCGCCAGCGCAACCTTGCTTCTTTCGAGCACGGTCCCCTTGAATCGCAGGAGCATGTCCCCAAACCCGGTCTTGCCGAGACTGGTATTGCTGAAATCGCTTTGCCCTATTAGCAGGCCTTGTCCATTGGGGGCGGACGCCGAGCCCGGCGGTGAGCCTGGGGTAAACGTGTCAACGCACCAGCAATTCCCGTTGCCATTATTGTTAAATCCATCTCCCACGAAAATGCCGGCCCCAGGCACCCCCGCCGAAACCGCGGCGTGAACCACCGGCAGCGCGACGGAAACATCGAAACGGCCGGTTACGCCGTAGGTGAGAAACGCCACATTTTGATCCAGCCGAACATCCATCCCGACGTCGTACGTGCTGGGGAAACTGGAGAGGAAATTCCCGCCTACCTGAATCTGAGATGCGGTGCCGCCGGGATCCAACAGTCGAAGCTGGCGGAGAGAGCGCCCGTTAAAAGAGGTGAAATGGAAGTCCTGGTTCGAAACTCCAACGTAGAACCTGTGCCGGCCAATCGTCTCGGCGCGTTCCGTGAAGATCGGTCCCAGGGTGCTGCTGGAGGGCAGTTCGGCTCCCGTCACAGGATCAACCTTCGTAATCACTCCGGATGCCGGAGACGCCAGAGGTATTACGGACAGTGCTGTTGCAATGCTGGAATTGAGGGCGCTGCTCAATCCGAAGAGGGCATTTGTGCCATTAAAGTTGGACGCGCTGGTCAGTTGCGCACCAGTGCAGGGAGTCCCGTTCGAATCGAGTGAGCAGGCTGCTCCACCGTAGCTGTAGACACTCGGTACGGTGCCTGCGAGTGCCCCGGAATGTTGTACTGTGGCATACGGCAACACCTGGTACACATAGGGGGGATTCTGCGCCCCAACAGGGGGGGCAAGTGAAAAGAATACGAACGACGAGAATGCGAGCGCCCTTAGAAGCCACACTTTTTGGGACAAAAGTCACCCCGCCAACCAAAAGTGGACGCATTATACAATAGCGACCTCTGGGGGTAAATAGTTCACTCCGGAGTCTGGCAATCAGGCTGCGATTCCAGTATTCAGGTTTCTTAACGCTTGAAAGCGTGCCCATCGAGCGCCATACGATTCCGGCTGCGAAGGCGCGAGGGTAGCGACGTCCAGCGCGGCATCAAATAGCGGCTTTCGGGTGCCGAATAAACGGTTCCCTTGCCAGCGTAAACAAGGCTATGATTGGGCCCTCCGATGCGCATTTCCTGCACCTATCACGGCGAGCGCAAGACCTCTGAGATTCCCGTCCGGGACTTCATCTTTGGACGCGCGGAGGATAAATTTCCCATCGGCCTCGATCTGACGCCCGACGCGAAGGTTTCCCGCCTGCATGGCAGAATCTGGTT
>JBOGLD010000006.1:0-4156 GCA_050745885.1 Terriglobales bacterium | reverse complement strand
ACTCCGGGTACTGTCCTAATCTAGCTCCTGGTAATTTGATCGTGGGTAATTTTACTCTGCCGAGAGGCCCCGGGGGCGGAAACAGCCTCCCCTGCACCTCTTCTTGACAACTGGTTTGGCTAGTCTTCCACTACTCTTGCCGTCATCTCGACCGACGGTTCACCGCCCGCGATCTCCTGGGCCACGATCAGCCGCCGGGCTTCAATCCGAATCTTGGGCAAGTGGAAGAAGAATAGAACGGCCGCAGCGACGCAGGCCACGGCGCCGACCGAAACGGTAAACGGCGCTCCCAGATGTTCCGCCGCTGCTCCCGCAAACAGAGATCCGAACGGCGCCATCCCCATAAACATCATGGTGTACATCGCCATCACGCGGCCGCGCAGATGGTCCGGAACCATGGCTTGAATCAACGTGTTGGAGGACGACATTTGCAGCATCATGCAAAATCCCACTGGCAGCAGCAGGGCGGCCGACAACCAGAAGTAGCGCGAGAAGGAAAACAGCACAAGGCTGAGGCCGAAGCCGCCGCATGAAAACGCGACCCAGCGGCCCAGTCCCACCACCCCGGAGCGCGTAGCCAGAGTCAGCGCTCCCAGCAACGCTCCCACGCCGGTCGCTCCCATCAGAATTCCCAGGCCGCGGGCCCCGCCGTGCAGTATCTGGTCTGCGAAGACGGGCATGAGCACGGTGTAGGGCATGGCCACCAGGCTCACCAGTCCCAATAGGAGCAGCAGGGCGCGAATGGGGGCGGTGTGGCGCGCGAAACGGTAGCCTTCAATCAGGTGCGCCAGGGCCGGACCGCGTGAGGCCAGACGCGCCGGCCGCGACACCCGCATCATCAGCAGACCGGTGATCACCGCGATGTAGCTGAGAGAATTGGCCAGAAAGCACCAGCCCTCTCCAATCCTGGCAACGAGAATCCCCGCGATCGCGGGACCGATAATTCGCGCGCCGTTGAACATGGAAGAGTTCAGCGCGATGGCGTTCATCAAGTCTTCCTTGCCCACCATATCCACAAGAAACGATTGTCGCGCGGGAATATCAAAAGCGTTTACGACTCCCAGCAGCGCCGCCAGCACGAAGATGTGCCATACCCGTATGAGTCCGGTAAGGGTAAGCGTGGCAAAGACCAGCGCCAGAATCATGGACGAAATCTGGGTCCCGATCACAACCCGCTGCCGATTGAAGCGGTCGGCCACGATACCGCCCACAGGGGCCACCAGGAATACCGGAATCTGGCTGGCGAAGCCCGCCGCCCCCAGCAGCAGCGCGGAGCCGGTCAGGCGATAGACCAGCCATGACTCTGCAATACTTTGCATCCAGGTACCAGTCAGGGATATCAGCTGTCCGCTGAAGAAAAGCTGGAAGTTGCGGTGACGCAAGGCACGCAGGGTCGCAGGCAGCCAGCCCATCTTTTGCGGCGCCTGCCCGGAGTTCACCGATAATTGCCCGCTGGATTCGTTGGAAATGCTCAAGTCGCTCACTTTCAGTCTTGCGGTTTTGGGTGTCGCCGGCAAATCCCTGAAACCACTACGGCCGGCGCGGCCCAAAATTGGAATTTTGACCAGCGGCGGCAACTTCTATCTTCCGCGCTGCCTCGACCTGGAGTAGAGTAGTCGATGTTCGACGTCGGGTTGTCCGGGAGTTTCCGACATGTTTGGCTAGTATAGAGGCTGGGCACTCGTTGACCCTGGAATCTCACGCGAACACGCAGAGACTCCTCCTCGATGTCTCCTCTGGCAAGCCATCCTGATGCCGGAACACCCCGATCGGAGAAACCATGAGCACCGATCAAGTTCACCTTGAGCGCCGCGCCTCGCAGCGCTTCGATTTCCAACTGCCGGTGGGAATACGTTTGGTGGGCGCGGAACGCGAGGGCTGCGGCTTTACCCAGGACTTGAGTGGTCGTGGAGCATTCTTCTACACCGATTTTCAGGTCACGGAAGGCGCTGCGGTCGAACTGACTTTGGTAATGCCCTCGGAGATTACATTGACTGAAAATATGCGGGTCCGCTGCCGCGGCCGGGTCACCCGCGTGCTGCCCGTAGAGCGCAAGTTCGGCGTAGCGGTACATCTGGAGGGGTACGAATATCTCGCCGAAGCCGCCACTGCGGCT
The DNA here is from genome assembly GCA_050745885.1 of Terriglobales bacterium. Taxonomy (GTDB): domain Bacteria; phylum Acidobacteriota; class Terriglobia; order Terriglobales; family Acidobacteriaceae; genus JAIQFF01. The sequence goes on along the minus strand of JBOGLD010000006.1, from coordinate 2,040 downwards.
CAAGCATCGGCCAGCTTCCCGCGAATCTCAACTGTCCAAAACACGAATCCGACTCAAAAAAATCCTGCGGTGCCAGGTTCGCCCACCGTCGCGGTGGAAGGGTAATCGGGCTTAGACACAGTTTGGTCCCGGCGGTTCGTGGCGACAACGATGGCGTCACGGTTGTGGGGCGCGGTTTTCCACGGTTTTACTCCTTCCCAATCCTGCCACTTTTGCATAGAATGCTAAATACAGATGGAAGAGTGGCTTCGGATTTCTCCTGACGCACTTGTCCCCCCGCAACCGTCGAAAATGCACCACGCGTGTGCCGCAGTGCGCGGGGAATTCGGATCTTCCGGCCAATACAATCGAGTTACGGAAGTCACTTGGCGTAACCCTTATGTCTCAATAACATACTGATGCGAGCAAACAGAGAGTGATGCCATGCAGGGTGTAGCTGTAACTCTTCTGACCGAAGACAGAGAGCGGCTATCGGTACTCCAGCATCGTCTGGAGGGAACCGGGATGGGCCGCAACGTCTTCAGCCACGTGGGATTTCCCACCAGCCCCACGGACCCGGTGCTGCGCCAGATCCAGGACGTCCGGGCGGAGGTTGTGGTCGTTGATATTGATGCCCACCATGCTGAGCGAGCGATCAGCGCAATCGAACTGATTCAGGCCAACACCAGCGAAATCGCGGTTTTTGCGGTCGGCGAAATGAATCACCCGTCCACCATTGTGGCGGCCATGCGCGCCGGCGCGGTCGAATTCCTGGAACGCGAAGCCACCTCCGAGGCGCTGATCGAAGCCTTTACCAGGTTCACGGCCTCCCGCGGCAAGGGTCGGACGTCCTCAGGCCGGGCGCGCATCTTTACCGTGATGAATTCCAAAGGTGGAGCGGGCGGCACCACCGTTGCCGTCAACACCGCGATTGCGCTTCAGGAAACGGTGGGCGGAGTTTTACTGGTGGATTTTGCTCCTTTGGGTCATTGCGCTCTTCATCTCAATGTACGGCCCACGTTCGGAGTGGTGGATGCCCTGCAAAATCTGCACCGCCTGGATGCCTCGCTGCTGGAAGGCCTGATGACGCAGTGCAAGGGCGGACTGCAGTTACTGGCTGGTCCGCAACAGCCCCAGGGTTTGGCCCCGACTGCGGCCGAACTTGCGCGCCTGTTTGATTTGCTGGTGGCCCATTTCCGTTATGTCGTCGTCGACTGCTCGGGTCGAGTGGACCAGACGGCGCGGCTACTGTGCGATCATTCCAACGCGGTCCTGATGGTCGCGCAGGCGGATGTGGTTTCACTGTGGAGCGCCAGCCGCATACGCGCGTTTCTGGAAGAAGGCGCCACCCGGGACCGGGTCCGCATCATACTCAATCGCTACAAAAAGATTCCCGGCTTCACCGACGAGGATGTCGAGAAGGCCACCAACTGCAAACTGCTGTGGAAGATTCCCAATAACTACCAGTCGATTGCACCCGCCATCGACAAGGGCGTTCCGGTGGCGCTGCAGGAAAATACCGACATTGGACGTTCTTTCCGCTCCCTGGCGTCCGCTCTGGCCCAGGCTTCGCCAACCGCCGAGGGTTCGCTCGACTTGTCCTACCGGGACGACAAGGCCGATCCGACGAAGAAAGCAACCGGCCGGCTTCTGATCTCGCCATTACGGGCGGGCCAGTAGCTTATTTCAGTTTCATATTCCATCGCAGAGTTCCGCTTGCCTACCCAACCCACGGTGGAAAATTGCAGGACGGAAAGTGCGGCCCCACCCCATAATTCCGCAGCACCGTGGAAGAGCGGCGCTTCAGCGCCGCGTTAGATGCCCTTTTGAGATCGGCTTTAGCCTCCGTGGGAATTGCCGCGCTGGGAAAGACGAGCACCCGGGCTAAAGCCCCAGAGTTGTCCCCATCGCCACGCGGCGCTGAAAGCGCCGCTCTTCCACGTCACGTAGAGACCGGACATGGAAGTGCACGGCCCACCCATAATGCCGCAGCACCGTATTCCGCAGCACCGTGGAAGAGCGGCGCTTCAGCGCCGCGTTAGACGCCCTTTGAGATCGGCT
>JBOGLD010000005.1:0-2878 GCA_050745885.1 Terriglobales bacterium | reverse complement strand
CTGCTGGCCGGTCGTATCCAGAACTTCGGAGGCGTGCTGCGCGAACTGGCGCCGGGAGCTTCGCTCGACCACAACGAATTACGCCTGGTGCTTTTTCGTACCAGCAGACGGCTGGCGTATCTGAGTTACATCGTGCGCGGGCTGGTGGGAGCGCAGTGGCCGGTGGAGGGAATCGATCTGGTGCACGGCGTTGATGTAGTTTGCCGGGCGCGGCCAGATGCGGCTATGGACCTCCGCATCTTTGTGGAAGCCGATGGCGAATTACTGGGAACGCTGCCGGCGGCGATCAGCATCGTGCCCGATGCGCTGGCGCTGCTGTTTCCTGAGGGCGCGTCCCACATGGCGAATGCGGCGATACAATAAACTTTGGAACCTGTTACTCACTTTCTGACCGGGGCCTGCCTCGCCCGCACCGGATTCAACCGGAAGACGGCACTGGCTACGGCTACCATGACCCTGGCGGCGGAAGCGCCTGACATCGACATCCTCGCAAGTTTCAAGGATCCGGTTTTTGGTTTTGCCCATCACCGCGGCTTCACCCATTCCTTCCTCGGTCTCCTGCTGGTGCAAGCCCTGGTAGTTGGGCTGGTGTATGGCATCTGGCGCTTGCGTGGCCGTAAAGTGAAAGATCCGAATCGGCCACCGCGCTGGGGCCTGCTGTTTCTGCTGGCGTATCTCGCCGGGCTTACGCACATTCTGCTCGACTTCACCAACAACTACGGGGTGCGGCCGTTCTGGCCGTTTTCCGAGAAGTGGTATTCCTGGGACATCGTATTCATCGTGGAGCCGGTGCTTCTCATTTTGCTGGCCGGAGGCCTGCTGGTGCCCGGACTGTTTGGGTTGATCAACGACGAGATCGGGGTGCGCCGTAAAGGTCCGCCGGGACGTCTCGCTGCGGTTGTGGCGCTGCTGGGCGTGATCGCAGTGTGGGGCGTGCGGGACTATGAGCATCGCCGGGCGGTCAACGCACTCGATTCCCGGCTCTATGACGGGGTTGATCCGGTGCGGGTTTCTGCCTATCCCTATTGGCTGAATCCGTTTCGGTGGTATGGCGTGGTCGAAACCCGGAATTTCTTCGCCACCATGGGGGTGGATTCTTCCATCCCCGACGCTGACCCCGGGGGGAACATGCAAATCCGGCAGAAGCCGGAAGAGACTCCGGTGACGCTGGCGGCCAAGCGGAGCTACCTGGGACGCGTCTATCTGGACTGGGCACAATATCCCATTGTCGAAGCCGAGCCGGCGGGGACGGGCTATATCGTTCGCTTCCGCGACCTCCGCTATGCCTATCCGGGGACAACGAGGCGGGGAGTACTCGGCGCCAGCGTGGAGCTTGATCAAAATTTGAATGTCGTGCGCGAGAGCTTTGGATCGCGCAGCCGGACGCCGTAGGGAGAATGGTGTGGCGCGGACGCGCTCGCGCCCGCGCAGTCGTGAGTCAAAGTCAAAAACCGCTGGCGAGGGCGCCCGCGCCACACGATCACTTCGGTCGAACGTGCGGCTTGACGCGGCGCTCGGGGCGCGCCACAATCATGGCTCGAGAATATTGAGGTGATCATGCTGGCTTACTTATTTCTGGCGCTCGCCATCGCGGTTCGGTTTATCCCTCATCCCTGGACTTTTACCCCGGTGGCCGCAGCACTGCTCTTCTTCGGGGCGCGCGGTTCACGCCGCTTCCTTTGGGTGCCGCTGGTGGCGATGATGGCTTCAGACGTAGTTCTGACCAAGGTGGTTTACGCCTATCCGTTCGTTTGGGACCATTTCGTGACCTGGGCGTGGTACGCGGCGATATTGTGGCTGGGAACGCGGCTCAGGGCGGACGCCAAACCGCTTCCCGTGATCGGAGCGGCTCTGGTCAGCTCGATTTCTTTCTTTGTGGTCAGCAATTTTGCGGTGTGGGCGGCGTATGACATGTATCCCAAGAACTTCAGCGGGCTGATGACTTCCTACGCCCTGGCTTTGCCGTTCTTCCGGCACGCGGTGGAAGGGGACTTGCTGTTTACTTCGGTCTTTTTTGCCACTCCGGTGGTGCTGGCGGCGCTGTCTCGAGCGTCCGGCGACGGCGACCACGCGGCTGCGGCTTAGGCGCGCTTCAATTCTGAAATATCGGGGCAGCGTTTCATCTGCCCCCGCACGAGTGGGACGCTCGCGCCTACATTCGTTTCTTCCGTCTGATCAGTACCAGCCAGATGGCCAACCCTACGGCCACCGCAGCAAGCACCCATGACCAATGCTCGCGGAAAATGGTCCCGGAGATGCGCACGAACTGGGGGCCGAACTTCAGGGTGAGGAGGGAAAGCACCAGGAAGCGCACGCACCGGCCGGAGAAGACGGCCAGCAGGAAGTGGCTGAACCGCATCTCCGAGGCTGCGGCGGTGAGCGCGAACAGCTTGAAGGGCGTGGGCGGAGGCAGCATGGCAGGAAACATCAGGCTCCAGAAAGGGTGCTTTTCGAAAGCCAGGTGAAACTTTTCAAATCTCTCCGGCGAGATGCGTTTGCGCAGCAGTTGCTCGCCGCCGATGTAGCCGATGGCGTAAATCACGAGGCTGCCCAGCGCCGATCCGGCCGCGGCCATGAGCACGTACAGCAAGAAATGCGAGCGATTCTCATATACATAGGTGGCCACGATAGGGTCCATGGGCAACCCCAGGGCAGCGCCGTCGAGGGCAGCGATGGCAAAAACTCCCCAGACGCCCAGGGGCTTCAGGAGCGCCCAGAGGAATGCGGTATAACGCAGGATTATGTGCTTGATGGTTTCCAAGTCGTAAGACTAGCAGTGTACGCGAACCGGGTGATGTAGGCGCGAGCGCCCCGCTCGTGCGAAGAGCTTGGATGCACCCGCCGGTCATTGGCAACCCCGAACCTGGCAGCAGTAGAA
>JBOGLD010000004.1:0-10881 GCA_050745885.1 Terriglobales bacterium | reverse complement strand
TGGGCTTCAGGATAGACGGTTTGTACCTCCGCGGTGGGTGACGAAGTCTGGGCCCAGGCGATGGCGGTCAACATGATAAGCAGGAAAGAATATGTCAGTTTCATCGTGGCCGCATGATATCCGGACTGAGGGACGGCCTGCAATCGCGTGGGACGGGCACTCAGGTCCGTCGCGTTTGACTTTGACTTTGCTGTCTAACTTGTTCAACCAGAGGCAAAAGCAAATCGCCGAAATTCCGCACCGCAATCAACGGCAAAGGCAGCGGGACCGCGGTGCCCGTCCCGCCTTGGCCAGCGTTCCCCAACAGTAACAAAATCCGCATTGCTGCCATTGACTCCCCTCGGCGAGCGGCGGTACCCTTTACCCCAATGGTAGTTGCTTGCACTTCGGGGCGAGCATCCTCGGCTGGTTCCACCTCCAGACATGAGAATCGTTTGTCCGCCATGGGTGGCAGTGTTTCTGCCCTCCACGCACAGGCAACCCAGCATCTAAACGCGCCGGAGGAAGCGCCAAATACTGAATGAAGAAGAGCATTGAGATCAGTCCCCACATCGAGACTCTGTTCGGCACGCGCGACGAAAATGTGCGCCTGTTGGAAGACGGCCTGAATATCAACATCGACCTGCGATCGGATTCCATCGACCTGGAAGGGGCGGCGCGCGACGTGGCCCGGGCGGAGCAGGTTTTTGCCGATTACGACCACCTGCAACGTTCCGGATTCACCTTCAACAATGGCGACCTGGGCAGCATGCTGCGGGTTCTGCTTGCCGACCCCAAAGTTACGCTGCGCGGTTTGGCCGAAGCGGGACGCCAGCGTTCGTTCGGTCGCCGCACCGTGCAGCCCAAAAGTGTGAATCAGCGGCGCTACCTCGAAGCCATTGAGAGTCACGACATGGTATTCGGCATTGGGCCAGCGGGGACGGGCAAGACCTATCTGGCCGTGGCCATGGCAATTTCCGCGTTGCAGGCGAAACGCGTGAACCGGATCATCCTGGCGCGTCCCGCGGTCGAAGCGGGCGAGCGTCTGGGGTTTCTACCCGGCACCCTGCAGGACAAGATTGACCCTTATCTGCGTCCCTTGTACGACGCCCTGTACGATTTGCTGGAGCCGGAAAAAGTCGATCGCTATCTGGAGAAGAACGTGATCGAGATCGCGCCCATTGCGTTCATGCGCGGGCGCACCTTGAACGATTCGTTCGTGATCCTGGACGAGGCCCAGAACACGACTTCCGAGCAGATGAAGATGTTCGTCACCCGCCTGGGATTCAACTCCAAGGCGGTGATTACGGGCGACGTGACCCAGATTGATTTGCCCAACGCGCGGCGCAGCGGCCTGCTGGAGGCGGCGGAAGTGTTGAAGCACGTGGAAGGCTTGACCTTCGCCTACTTCGACGATACCGACGTAGTGCGGCACCAGTTGGTGCAGCGGATCATCCGCGCCTACGATGAGCACAAGGCGAAAGCGGTGGGGGAGCAACTGCCGCTGCTGGACTCCCGGACGAACGGCAAGGCCAATGGGACCGGGACCGAGACCGCGCCCGGACAGAACAGCCGCCTGTCCTCGTCGGAAGTAGAAACCAACGAGTAGAGCAGGTAAGATTGAACAGGAGGGCGCCCTAATGAGGCCCTCCTGTTTGCTTTTGGTACAGCTCGGGAAAGGAAAAGCCTTTACCGCAAACAGCGCAAAGAACCCGCAAGCAAAGAAGAAAAGCTTGGTGATCATTCGCAAACCCGTGGCCGGATTGACCGATACCGCTTTGGCGAAGTTCGTCGCCCGGGCCAGGAGTGCCAGCCAGCTCAAGGGCGCGGTCAACGTGCTGGTGACCGGCAACTCTGAGCTGCGCTCGCTGAACCGGCGTTTTCGTGCGAAAGACCAGCCTACGGACGTGCTCTCCTTTCCCGCCGGGCCCGGCCCGGCCAACGGTCTGGCCGGGGACATCGCGATTTCAGCGGACATCGCGAAGCAGAATGCCCGCCGGCTGGGCCATTCCGCGGCCCTGGAGGTCAAAATCCTGGCGCTTCACGGAGTGCTGCATCTCGTGGGCTACGATCATGAACGTGATGCGGGCGCGATGGCGGGTAAGGAAGCGGATTTGCGGCGGTGGTTGGGGCTGCCTCCGGGTTTGATCGAGAGGAATGGAACGATGGGGCGGAGTACGCGAAGTGCGCGGCGTAAAGCCGCGGGCGGGGGCGCCCGCGCCGCGCAGGGCCCCCGGATCCGATGAACTACGCCATCGCAGCTGCGTTGCTCTTGCTGTTTTTCCTGCTGACCCTGGTGTCCTACGCGGAGCGGGTGTACGCCGAGATGGGCAAATTTCTCTCGCGTGAATTCCAGGACAACATTGCCACCTTCGAGCAGAAGGTCGAGCCGAGATTGGGAGTCGGCCGGGCGCGGGCCGCCCTCTCGGTGGCGGTGCTGACGCAAATTATCACGGCTGCGATTGCTTTGCTGGTGGGTTTCGCGGTTTTCCGTGACCGGGGCTGGGGTCTTTATGAAATTCTGCAGGCCACGCTGAGCCTGGCCCTGATCGTTATCCTGTTTAACCGCTTTCTGCCGTTCGTCTTTTTTTCTCGGACCCGCGGCGAATGGCTGGCCCGCTGCGCCATCCTGCTGCGCCTACTGATTTACCTGGCGCTGCCCCTGACCCTGGTGCTGGGGTTTCTGAAATCGGTCACGGCCCTGACCAAGGAGCACTCCGACGAAGCGCCTGAGACCCAGGCGGAAGCAGTGGACGCGCTCATCGAGGCGGGCCAGGAGGAAGGTATCCTGGATGAAAGTAACCGCGACCTGATCCAGTCGGTGGTGGAGTTCAGCGAGAAAACCGTGCGCGAGGCCATGAAGCCGCGGCCTGAAATCGTGGCCGTCCCCACCAATACCAGCGTCGAGCAGTTCATCGAATTGCTGCGCACCCAACCTTTTTCCCGGGTACCGGTTTTCGAAGGCACGATCCACAATATCGTGGGGATTGTCTTTGCCCAGGACGTGCTGCAAGTGCCAGACACCGAGGCCCACACCCGCACCGTGGATACGATCATGCGCCGCGATGTCTATTTCGTTCCCGAGAGCAAACTGGTCAGCGACCTGCTGCGCCAGATGCAGCAGAACAATATTCGCATGGCCATTGTAGTGGACGAGTACGGCGGAGTGGCGGGGCTGGTGACCATCGAAGACCTGGTCGAAGAAATCGTGGGAGAGATCCGGGACGAGCACGAAAAATTGGAAGTGATCCGGGAAAACGAGAATTCCTACATCGTGCCCGGCAGCATGGATGTAGACCGCTTGGTGGAAATGTTCGGCATACGCCCCGAAGGCAAGGAGTCAGCGACGGTCGCGGGACTGGTGAGCGAACTGGCGGGCCGCATCCCGCACCGGGGTGAAGTGGTCGAGGAAGAGGGCCTCCGCTTCGAAGTGCTGGATTCGACCGAGCGGCGCGTGGAGCGGGTAAGGATTTCGGTCGCCAAACCGACGCAGATGAAGCTGATATAGTCGGGTTCTCGACGCGCCGCCGGATGGCCGGTGACGCCGGCGCTACCAAACCACTTATGGCCTTTCACTCCGGATTCGTCTGCATTCTGGGCCGTCCTAACGCGGGCAAATCCACCCTGCTCAATGCGCTGGTCGGCGAGAAGCTGGCCATTATCAGCCCCAAACCACAGACCACGCGCAACCGAATTCTGGGAATCATCCACGTGCCCGGGCAAAAGGGTAGACTCGGCGGCCAAGTCGTTCTCATCGATACTCCGGGGGTTCACCGGCCCGACACTTCTCTAGGCCGGAAGATGATGGCCGAGGTGCGGGAGGCGATGGTGGGCTGCGAACTGGTTTTGCTGATCGCGGACGTAACCCGCAGGTTCACCCGGGAAGACCAGTTCGTGCTTGAGATGGCGAAGAAGTCAGGAACACCGGTGTTCCTGCTGCTGAACAAGATTGACCTTCTCCGCGGTACGAAGAAAGAAAGACTGTTGCCCATCATGGACGACTATCGAAAACTCCACAATTTCCGGGAAATTATTCCTCTCTCCGCGCGAAAACGGGAAGGCCTCGAAGTACTCCTGGAGAAGGTGCTCCGTTTCCTGCCGGAGGGTCCACACTATTTTCCTGAAGACCAGGTCACCGACCAGCCTGTCCGTTTCATGGTGGCAGAAGTCATCCGGGAACAAGTCCTGGTGGAGACGGAAGAAGAAGTCCCGTACGCGACCACGGTCGCGATCGAGCAATTTGAGGAAGGAACAAAAGTGACCCGCATCGCCGCCGTCATCTACTGCGAACGGAGCGGACAAAAGGGAATCCTGGTGGGCAAAGGCGGCCAGATGCTCAAGAAGATTGGCACCGCCGCCCGCCTGCAGATCGAAAAAATGCTGGGAAAGCGGGTTTTCCTGGAACTCTTCGTCAAGGTCCGCGAACACTGGCGGGAGTCGCACGAGTTCGTCGAGGAGCTCGATTGGCGGCGCCAGGGGGAGCGCCTGGCGGGCAGCGGCAAGCCATGAGCGGGCGTCACTTTGCTCGAATGCCGGGATCGCTGTAGAATCCCGGAACGCGGGGGCGCATCCAACCAGTTGGCATCCAACTATCGAAACGAAAGCAGGCCATGACCGATAACCCGGAAACGCACAATTTCGAAACCGGCAAGTTGAAGTTGAAAGTTACGCTGGCCGCGGACCGGAGCGCTGTGGATCCGGTGGTCCAGAGCGTAATGGACCTGGTGAGACAAGTGCATTGCGACGCGGAGAAATACGATGCTATCGAATTGGCACTGACGGAAGCCCTGGCCAATGCGGTAGTTCACGGGGCCAAGGCTGACCCTTCGAAGATCGTGGAATGCGACGTGGTCTGCAACGAAGACGAGAGCATGCTGATCGTGGTGCGCGATCCCGGCAAGGGATTCGATCCGGGCAAGATTCCCAGCCCACTCCGCGGCGAGAGCGTCTATTCCGATCACGGCCGCGGAATCTTTCTGATCAACCAGCTCATGGATGAGGTGAAGTTCTTAAAGAACGGCACCGAAATCCACATGATCAAAAAGTAGCGCTGCTGTTCCGTCGGCCGTCGGGGGCCGTCCCTCCCACCCAGGTCAGGGAAAGGTCGCCTCTCCCCACCGAATATTGGGTTCACTCCTTCACGGCGATCCCCAGAGTCTTCATCTTGCGATAAAGGTGGCTCCGTTCCAGACCCAGCACCTCGGCCGTCCGGCTGATGTTGCCGTGGTTGTCGTCGAGTTTCTTCAGGATATAGTCGCGTTCATAGGCGGCGCGGGCCTGGTGCAAAGTGGAAAATTCCGCCCCGATGGAGCGGCGGGTGCCATCCCTGTGGACCAGCGGCGGCAGATGCTTGCGGTCGAAGCGGGCGGTGGTGGGATTCATGATGACGATGCGCTCGATCACGTTGCGCAGTTCGCGTACGTTGCCCGGCCAGGAATATCGCATCAGAGTATCAATCGCATCGTCAGTGACTTCGCGTGGCCTGCGGCCATAAGTGGCGGAGAACTCCTTGAGAAAATGCCGCGCCAGCAAGGGAATGTCCTCCTGGCGTTCGCGCAACGGCGGGACGGAAAAGGGAATGACGTTGAGGCGGTAGAACAAGTCTTCGCGAAAGTTGCCTCGCGAGATTTCTTCGTCCAGGTCCTTGTTGGTGGAAGCGATAAGGCGGGCGTCCACGGTGACAGGCTCGTCGCTTCCCACCGGCGTAAAGCGTTGTTCGTCGAGCGTGCGCAGGACTTTTGACTGGGTCTTCAGGCTCATGTCGCCAATCTCGTCCAGGAAGAGGGTGCCTCCATGAGCGCGGTGAAACTTCCCTTCCTTGTCGGTGGTGGCGGTGGGAAATGAGCCTTTGCGATGGCCAAACAATTCGCTCTCGATCAGGTCTTCGGGAATCGCGGCGCAGTTCAGTTCGACAAACATCTCGTTCTTGCGCAGGCTTTGTGCATGAATCGCATGGGCCACCAGCTCTTTCCCCGTGCCCGACTCGCCGTAGATCAGCACCCGGCCGTTGGTCGGGGCCATGAGCAGAATCTGCTGGCGGAGCGCCTTCATGGGGACGCTTTCGCCTTCAATCACGCTGCGGGGAGTGAGCTGCTTCTTGAGTTCGCGGTTTTCCTGCTTCATCTGCTTGGCATCGATGGCGTGCTTGATCAGGCTGAGCGTCTTATCGATGGAGAGAGGTTTTTCGAGAAAGTCGTAGGCGCCCAGCTTGGTGGCGCGCACCGCGGTTTCAATGGTGCCGTGGCCGGAGATCATGATGACCTCGGGGGCATTATCGATGTCCCGAATCTTTTCCAGAGTTTCGAGGCCGTCCATTCCGGGCAGCCAGACGTCGAGCAGCACGACGTCAAATGAGCGTTTGCGCAGGATCTCCAGGCAGGCTTCACCGCTGTCCGCCACCGAGGCCTTGTAGCCTTCATCTTCCAGCACTCCCTTGAGCGATTGCTGAATGCCGGATTCGTCGTCAACGATGAGGATGTTATGCATGCTGGCGGGCGGGTACGGGCGCGAGGAGGATCTCCCCGGCGACGGGCAACTCCACGACAAACCTGGTGCCGACCGGTCGATTCTCCTCGACGCGAATGGAGCCGCGGTGGTCTTCGATGATGCGACTGACGATGGCCAAGCCCAGACCCGTCCCCCGTTTCTTGGTGGAGAAGTAGGGCAGGAAGAGCCGCTCTTTCAATTCCTGGGTCACGCCGTGGCCAGTATCGGCGACCGTGATTTCAACCGCGTCCCGGCTGCCCACCAGGGAGGTGGAGATCTGAATGTCGCGCACCAGCGCGCCTTGCATGGCTTCGGCGGCGTTGTCCAGCAGGTTGGCCAGGGCGCGCTTGATGGCCTCGGCGTCGGCCATCACCTTGGGCAGGTCGGCGGCGAGAAACGTCCGCACATGAATCCCGTCCAACCGGCCGTTGAACATGGCCAGAGTATTTTCCACGATCGAGTTGATGTTGGCGGGCGCGGGTTTCGCCGTTGGAAAGCGCGCCAGGGTGGAAAATTCGTCCACCAGGGTGCGCAATGTTTCCACCGCCCCACCGATGGTTTCGGCGCAACCATGCAGAACTTCGAGCGAAGCCGCGTCCGGAGGAGATCCGCGCTCGAGATGACGGCGGATGCGTTCCGCTGAAAGCGCAATCGGCGTCAGCGGGTTTTTGATTTCGTGCGCCACCCGGCGCGCCACTTCGCGCCACGCGGTTTGCTTCTGGGCCTTGAGCAGATCGGACAGGTCCTCGAAGACCAGAACATATCCCAGTCCCTGGCCTCCATGCAGCAACGTGGCTACTGTGACTGCGGCGTTGAAGCGCGAGCGATGCAGGGCCACCTCGAGCTGTGTGGTGGTCGTGCCCATGCGATCGGCGCGCCGCAACAAAGGCTCCAGATCTTCCAGGATCTCCTCCGGAAATACTTCCGATAGCGCCGCGCCGATCACGATCAGATTCGAGGCGTCTGCCCCGGAAGGATTGAACATGCGAATCAAGGCCTGATTGACATGAGTGATGCGGCGATTTGCATCGAGCGAAAGCACTCCGGTGGGGATGCTCTCCAGAATGGTCTCGATGTGCTGGCGGCGCTGCTCCAACGCCACGTTCGCCGCGCCCAGATCGTGGCTGGAAGTTTCGAGCTGATGGCGGCTGGTTTCGAGCTCTTCCGCCATGCGGTTGAAAGACCGCACCAGATCGCCTATTTCGTCGGCCGCGCTGACTTCCACCCGGTAATCCAGACGTCCCCGCGAAATTTCCTGCGTGGCTTCCGCCAATGCCACCACCGGGCGGGTCACCAGCTTGGCCAGATACAGCGCCAGCCAGGTGGTGGAAAACAGCACCAGCACCGTGAGCAGCAACAACAGCTCCATGTAAGTGCGGCGCACCAGCCGGCGTTGACGGTAGAGTTCGAGATAGCGGTGCTGGCTGGCATCAAGCTGTTTGACTGTCTCGGAGAATTTTTGGGGTAAGGGCATGGCCACCACGATCAGGCCGCGATCGGCCACCGTAGCGCCACTCAAAATGTAGTCGGTGTTTTCCCACTTGAAGGGGACAACGGCATCGGACGTCAGGCGATCCAGCGGGATTTTCGGTCTTATCAACGGCCAGGGGGCGGGAATATCGATGCTGGCTTCCGCGTTGCCCTGCTCCAGGGCCACGGCAAACCCGCCCTGCAACGTGGTTTCGTGGCGGCGGAATTCGCTCATCACGCTGGAAAAACTGTGACCGGCATAGGCCCGCTGCGTCTCCGCGGAGGCTGCGATGGCCGTGGCCTCGGCGCGAGCGTTCTGGGCTGCGTACTTCGAGACCAGCGACGCCACGGCCGCCGTGTCTTCGCGCACCTCTTCGACCGGGCGCGAAAACCACCGTTCGAGAGAGCGATTCATCAGGCCGTAGGCAAACCAGAACATCATGATGACCGGCAGGAACGAGAGCAGCAGTCCGCCGACCACCAGACGGGTACGAAACTTCGAACCCAGTACGCCCAGTCGCCGTTCCGCGAAAAGTTTCAGGAGGTTGCGGGCCAGCACGAACGTCAGGGCCACGAACAGCAGAAATATCAGGATGGTGAGGGCGGCGAAGAATAAAAGCGGAAAACGCTCCTGATTGGTGTCCGGGTTGAGGAAGGGCAGATCGAAAGACGACTGGGAAAGAAGGATGCCAAACGACACCAGAATTCCAATCGCCAGCAAGATGATGACTTTCTTGCGACTGGTCGTTGGCTTGCGGGTTGGACTGGGAGCAGGCACTTTGGGGATGGGCTCGGGCAAACGACAACTCCAGCATGAGTTTCCGAGCCTAAGCGCTTCATTATAAGCCTCAGGTACCGAGCTTGACCGTAGCGGATCGTGCTCCCCTCAAGGAACGCCGCCGGACCCGAAAGGGCCACCAAGTCAATTTCTGATTGGCCAGGAGGATTGTTCCGCCTTTTTCTCCGCACCACTCAAAAAGTGGCGGGCGAGCTGTCCCATGCTTTTTCCCGGCTGCTGCACAGGTAGCCAGACTTACCGAAGGGCATGTCCGGCGGAATTCAATGTCGAGCCCACAGGGCAAAAAGCCACGCCGAATGCCCTTTGCGTGAAGCGTGAGCGTGTTCAGCCGCTTCCACAGCGCAGTACAGGTACTAAAGTTACTGGTGCCGTAACCCAGTTACGTTGACAATTTCTGTCAACGCGATAGGCTGCAACTTCTCCACTCGAAAAAGTAGCTGTAGTTGCGCCGCATTTCGCAGACCGAATTTATCTGATACGCAGATAGGAGATCGAGGTATGTCTCAACGGCTGGGTGATCTTCTGGTTAAAGAGAAGGTCATCACCAGGGAACAGTTGGAGCAGGCGACCAAGGTCCAGAAAGAGACCAACGTTCGCCTGGGCTCGGCTTTGGTGAAGCTGGGCTTCCTCACCGATGAGGACGTCACCAACTTTCTTTCCCGCCAGTACGGCGTGCCGGCCATCAATCTCTCCTACTTTGAAATTGATCCCTCCGTCGTAAAGCTGATCCCGTTCGAAACCGCCAAGCGCTACCAGATTCTGCCCCTGAGCCGGGTGGGCGCTTCGCTGACCATCGCCATGGTGGACCCGACCAACGTCTTTGCCATGGACGATATCAAGTTCATGACCGGCTTCAATATCGAGCCGGTGGTGGCGTCCGAAAGCTCGATTCTCGAAGGCATCGAGAAGGCTTACGGCACGACGCAGCAGGAAGACCTCGAACAGGTCATGCAGTCCATGACCGAAGTGGGCGACGCCGACGTCGAGCTGGAGGCGGAACAAACCGAGATGGAGGCGGCCGATCTGGAGCGGGCCGCGGATGAAGCTCCCATCGTGAAACTGGTCAACCTGGTGTTGACCGACGCGGTGAAGCGGGGAGCCAGCGATATCCACATGGAGCCCTACGAAAAGGAATTCCGGGTGCGCTTCCGCATTGACGGTGTGCTGCAGAGCATCATGTCGCCGCCGCTGAAGCTGAAGGACGCCATCACCTCGCGCGTCAAGATCATGGCGAAACTGGACATCAGCGAAAAGCGGTTGCCGCAGGACGGCCGCATCATGCTGAAGATGAGCCTGGGCGGCCGCAAAAAGCAGCTCGATTTCCGGGTCAGCACGCTGCCCACGCTGTGGGGCGAAAAGATCGTCATGCGGTTGCTGGATAAAGAAAACCTGCGCCTCGACATGACCAAGCTCGGTTTCGAGCAGGAGTCTCTGACCAAGTTCGAGAAAGCCATTCTCAAGCCCTACGGCATGGTGCTGGTGACCGGCCCCACGGGATCGGGCAAGACCAACACCTTGTATTCATCCATTGCGCGCCTGAACACACCCGACACCAACATCATGACCGCCGAAGATCCAGTCGAATTTCAGCTGGCCGGAGTCAACCAGGTACAGATGAAGGAACAGATTGGGTTGAACTTCGCGGCGGCGCTGCGCGCCTTCCTGCGGCAGGACCCGAACATCATCCTGGTGGGCGAAATCCGCGACTTTGAAACCGCGGAAATTGCCATCAAGGCCGCCCTTACCGGCCACCTGGTGTTGTCCACGCTGCACACCAACGGCGCGCCGGAGACGATTACGCGCCTGATGAACATGGGTATTGAACCCTTTCTGGTCGCGACTTCCGTGCACCTGATTTGCGCCCAGAGACTGGTGCGCCGCATATGCGGCGAGTGCGCCGAAGTCATCGACATGCCGGTGCAGGCGCTGATCGAAGAAGGCTACACCCCGGAAGAAGCCAAGACGGTGAAGATCAAGAAGGGTAAAGGTTGCGGCACCTGCAACAACACCGGGTACAAGGGCCGCACCGGTTTGTACGAAGTGATGGAAGTCGATGACGAGATCAAGGAATTGGTCCTGGTGGGCGCTTCGGCGCTCGAATTGAAGAAGAAGGCGATTGAGCGAGGCATGATCACCCTGCGTCGCAG
>JBOGLD010000003.1:0-18022 GCA_050745885.1 Terriglobales bacterium | reverse complement strand
TCGTCTGTGGCGCTGCCGCACGAGCGGGACGCTCGCGCCTACATTATTGCTAGAAGGCCCACCGCAGGAGGGTAGCGCCTACCGTGAAGCCCGCTCCCACCGACGCCAACAACACCAGGTTGCCCTTTTTGAGCTTGCCTTCCTGAAGGGCAGTGTCCATGGCCAAGGGAATGGTCCCGGCCGTGGTGTTGCCGTAGCGATCGATATTGACGATCACGCTTTCCGCTCTCATGCCCAGACGGTCCGCCGTGGCGGTGATGATCCGCCGGTTGGCCTGATGCGGGATGAAGGTATCGATGTCGCTGCCTTTCAGGTGGTTGCGGGTCAGGATCTTTTCGCAAATTTCCGCCTGCTTGCGGACCGCGAATTTGAAAACCGCCTGGCCGTCCTGGTGAACGTAGTGCATGCGCTTGTCCACCGTCTCCCGGGTGGCGGGGTGAAGGCTTCCGCCGCCCGGCATGTAGAGCGAACAACCTCCTGAGCCGTCCACCTCGTGAATGAAGTCGATGAAGCCCACGGAGTCATCCTCGGCCGGCTCCAGGATGACCGCGCCGGCTCCGTCGCCAAAGATCACGCAGGTGGCGCGATCGGTGTAGTCAATGATCGAGGACATCACATCCGCTCCGATCACCATGACTTTCTTGTGGACGCCGGTCGAGACAAATTGCGCCCCGGTCTGCAGGGCATAAACGAACGCCGAGCAGGCGGCGGAAAGATCGAACCCCCAAACCCCTTTTGCCCCCAGCTTGTGCTGTACCAGGCAGGCGGTGGAGGGAAAGAACATGTCCGGCGTAACCGTGGCCACGATGATTGCGTCCAGGTCGGAGGGCTCCAGGCCGCGCTGGGCCAGGGCCCGACGGGCAGCTTCGGTGGCGAGGTCGCTGGTGGCTACGCCTGGGTCCGCGATGTGGCGCTCGCGGATGCCGGTGCGGTCCACGATCCAGTCATTGGAAGTCTCCACCAGCTTTTCCAGATCATCGTTGGTCAGCAGACGAGGCGGGACATAAGCACCCAGGGCAGTAATCTTGGCGCGCAGCAGTTGGCTCACTCGATCAGTTCTCCAGATTCTAGTCTCGGGTTCGAAGCCGAACCGGGTATTTTGACGCACCCCTGCGGCAATGTCCAACTGTATGTGCCCCAGAGGGTTGCTCAATTCAGGCCGGAAAAACTCCTCTCCCGGATCATTCCGCGGCATTACCAAAGGACATGTACCTGGGGAAGCAAAAACCACGACGCCGCAACGCCGACGCGGCCGCCGAAAAGCAGTCCGCGTACCGAATTGGCACTAGTCCCGGAATGGAACCATGGAGACCTTCGCTTGTCAGCGGCCTTTCATTACTCTTCATCCGCCACTCGAAAACTAGCGACGCGCCCCGGCGACGCGCCCATTGAACACTCCTTCTGTACTCGGATCTTCAGGAAAGGGGATCAGAGATGATCGGAATCGCAAAGTTTAACGGTGCACGATGGGCCGGCAGTGTGGTGCTTTCGTTTGCCATTTTCGTATGGTCGGGTTGCGGCGGAGGCATGAACGTGGGCGGGTCGGGTTCGGGATCGGGCTCCACCGCCAACGGAATGACGGTTACGCCTCCAACCGCCGTGGTTCGCGCCGGGGACAGCACCCAGTTTGCGGCCATGGTCACCGGCAACACGAACCAGAGCGTCACCTGGTCAGTCAACGGAATCGCCGGCGGAAATGCGACTGCAGGCACCATTGACGCAACCGGGAAATACAAAGCCCCGAGCGCCCTCCCCTCTGCAAATTCGGTGAAAGTCAAGGCCGTCAGCACGGCTGACAAATCCCTTTCCGCCACCAGTTCGGTCAGTCTGCAGAATCCCATTCCGGTGCCCTGGACCATCAGCCCCAACTTCTTTGTGGTCGGCAATTTCTCGTTCACCATCGGGGGCAGCAACTTCGTGAACGGTTCGACAGTCATCTTTGGGGGAACGCCGCTGGCGACCACGTATGTGTCCCCCACCCAGATTAAGGCCACGGGAACCGCCGCCTTGGCGCAAAAGGGCGTGGTCAATATCGTGGTCGAAAATCCTGACCCGGGCAAAGTTACCTCGACCGCGTCCTTGAACGTGCAAGTGGCCACCGCGGGACAGGTCGCGGTACAGGTGGTACCGCCGGCGGTCGAGATCACGGCTGGATCTTCCTTTCAGTACGCCGCCAACGTAAGCGGCGCGGGCGCCACCACGGGAGTGACGTGGACGGTGAACGGGATACCGAACGGTAATGCAACGATTGGAACGATTTCCGCGACCGGACTCTACCAGGCGCCAGCTACAGTTCCGACCCCCAGCGCAATCCAGATACGAGCCACCAGCGTGGCGGATGCGACCGCAAGCTCAACAGGCACGGCAACCCTGACCAATCCGGCGCCCGTGGTGACGGCCGTGCTGCCCACCACGATTCCGGTGGGTGATTTCACCCTGGTGGTCACCGGCCAAAAATTTGCCAGTGGCGCGGTGGTGTCCTTCGGCGGCACATTCCTGCCCACCACGTTTATCTCCTCCACCGAACTCACAGCGACCGGCACCGCGACCAGTGCGCAAGCCGGCACCGTGCAGGTTACGGTGATCAATCCCGATCCCGGCTCGAAGACCTCCAACGAGTTTGCGCTGGAGGTAGGCACTTCAGCCAATACGTTGAGCGCCGCAGCGGCTTCACGATTGCTCGAACAGGCCACCTGGGGTGTAGACCCGCAGTCCCTCTCGCACGTGCAGGCAGTCGGCATGCAGGCTTTCCTCAACGAGCAGTTCGCCGCGCCGATTTCGACCTATCCCGCGCCCGGAACGGATGACGACATGTCCTTTGTTCAAAAACGATTTTTCACCAATGCGCTGACCGGTCAGGACCAGCTGCGGCAGCGGGTGGCATGGGCGCTTTCCCAGATCATGGTGGCCTCGGCGGTGAAGGTGAATAATCCCAGCGCCTTTGTGCTCTGGCAAAACATGTTTCAGAACGACGCCCTGGGCAACTTCTCGACTTTGCTGACGGATGTCACGCTGAGCCCGACGATGGGCAACTATCTCGACATGGTGAACAACGACAAGCCCAACAACGGGGTTGACCCGAATGAGAACTATGGCCGGGAGGTTATGCAGCTATTCTCTATCGGCCTGGAGCAGCTGAATCAGGATGGCACGGTGCAACTGGATGACTCCGGCAACCCCATACCCACCTATAACCAGGACACAATTGAGGGTTTCTCCCATACCTTTACCGGATGGACGTACCCCACGCAACCGGGCGCGACTGCCCGCTTCCGCAACCCTGAGTACTACGGCGGGCCGATGATCCCCTTCGACAGCCATCACGATACCGGTACGAAGCTGCTGCTGAATGGCGTAACACTGCCGGCAGGCGGAACGGCGCAAGCCGATCTGACGGCGGCCCTGCAGAACATTTTCAATCATCCCAACGTGGGCCCGTTCATTTCCAAGCAGCTCATCCAGCGCCTGGTGACGAGCAATCCGACTCCGGAATATCTGGGCCGTGTGGCAGCCGTATTCGCGGACAATGGCAGTGGGGTGCGGGGCGACCTGAAGGCAGTCGTCACCGCGATCCTGCTCGATCCAGAGGCCAGGCGGGGCGATGATCCTGCCCAGGTGCAGCCCAGCGATGGCAAGCTCAAAGAGCCGGTACTGTTCATCACCAACCTGCTGCGCGCGATGAATGGAGTATCGGACGGCGCATCCTTGTCGGATCGGGCCTCGGACATGAAGCAGCCGCCGTTCTTCTCACCGACAGTCTTCAATTTCTACCACCCGGATCACATAATCAACGGCACCACCCTGTTGGGTCCCGAATTCGAGATTTTCAATACCAGCACCGATATAGCCCGAATCAATTTCGTGAACACCCTGGTCTACGGCTCGGTGAGCGGCACCACCACCGTGGATCTCTCAGGCTACGTGCCGCTGGCGGCCAATCCGGATCAATTGGTAACGGCGGTCGCAGCCGTAATGCTGCACGGCCAGGTGTCAGACAGCATGCGGGGGACCCTGGTCACCACGCTCTCCGGAATCTCCGACAATACGCGGCGCACCAAGGCGGCCTTCTATCTGATGGGAAGCTCATCGCAGTTCCAGGTCGAACACTAAAGGGAGAACAGCCATGGCATTTTCGAGACGTGACTTTCTGAAAAGGACTTGCTGCACCGCGGCTGCGGGATTCGCCGCCGCCAGCTTCAACCGGTTCGGACTGGTGAACGCGCTGGCGCAGAGCGCTCAGGACTACAAAGCTCTGGTCTGCGTCTTCCTGTTCGGCGGCAACGACAGCAACAATATGGTCATCCCTTTGAGCAGCAGCGGATACGCTTCGTACCAGCAGATCCGCTCGGTGCTGGCCCTGACGCAGGGTAGCCTGCTACCCATCGCGCCGCCCAGCGCGGGTTCTTTCGGATTTCATCCCAAGTTTACCGAGTTGCAGGCCCTGTTCAACCAGAAGCATCTGGCGGTGATGGCCAATGTAGGCACGCTGGTCCGCCCCACGACGCGCACGCAGTTTCAGCAAGGTAAGGCCAATCTTCCGCAGAATCTTTTTTCGCACGAAGACCAGCAGGCGCAGATGCAAACCGCCACGCTGAATACCAACGGACAGACGGGATGGGCGGGAAGGACGGCGGACAAGATCCAATCCATCTACGGCGCCAACTTCCCCATTGTTATTTCGCTGGCAGGAACCAACATTTTCTGCGAGGGACTGTCTGCGCGCGCGATTCAGTCCAGTGGCGATCCCACAAAATTGCTCTCCGGCTTCAGCAGTTCGGCTGAATCCCAGAATCGCATGGCCGCGCTGCAGAACCTGCTGACATTCGATACCGGCTTGTCCCTGATCCAGGCGGCCAGCACCACCACCACCAACGCCCTGCAGGACAGCAAGGCGCTGGCAGATGCTCTGGCAGCGCGGCCAACGATGGCCACGGTTTTCCCCAACAGCGGTTTGGCAAACCAACTGAAGCAGGTGGCCCAGATTATCTCGGTGCGCTCGGCGCTGGGACTGCAACGGCAGATTTTCTTCGTTTCGATCGACGGCTTCGACACCCACAGCGACCAACTGAATGCGCACAATAGCCTTTACACTCAGCTCAGTCAGGCCATGAACGCTTTCTATCAGGCGACCGTCGAAATCGGCGCCGCCTCGCAGGTCACCACCTTCACCTTGTCGGACTTCAACCGGACCTACGCCCCGGACAGCACTTCCGGCACCGACCATGCCTGGGGTAGCCATCACCTGATCATGGGAGGAGCGGTTAAAGGCGGCGATTTCTACGGTACCTTCCCCACTCTGGCGCTGGCGGGCCCCGACGATGCCACCGACGAAGGACGCTGGATTCCGACGACCTCCCTCGATCAATACGCCGGAAGCCTGGCCAACTGGTTTGGAGTGCCCACGGCAGATCTACCCACCATCTTCCCCAATCTGCCCAACTTCTCCAACCAGTTGTTGAACTTCGTCGTGTAGTGGGTGCCCCGGTGAGAGACCAGGCGAAAAAAAGCCAGGCACCGGACACCCACTGCACACGCAAGAGCCCGTTACCGTTGCTTCCTTCCGGACCTGGCGGGGTTGGCGAGAATGCGTCGCGCGGGACCGATACCTGACCGCTTTTGATTCTAACATCGGTGGTCAGACCTCAGTCGTTGGCCGTTGGTCGTTGGTCGTTGGCCACCCCCTTGCTTCCCACCGCGGTTGCGTTCTTATCGGTTAGAGAAAGCCAAAGTCCAGTGTCCGACGTCCGCGGTTGGGTGCTGACGACCGACGACTGACGACTGACGACTGGAACTGACCTCCGTACTCTTCCCTTCCTGACCGGCATGGCGAACAATGGAACCAGCCATGGTTTCAGCCAGCAAACCCCACCCCATAACGACGGGGCTCCCGGGCGTCCTCCAGCGCTACTTTGAGGTCGCTCTCTATCTCATGGTGCTTACGGGCTTTGGCACGCTGGCTTCTACCGGGGGACTGGGTTTTACGACCGCGCTGCTGGTGAGCGCGGCACTTCTGTTCCGCGGATACCTGATGTTCCGGGGTCGGGCGGGACTCATTCCAGAGCGCTGGACCACCATCCTTACGGCGGGGTATATGGCGTTCTACGCGGCGGACTACCTGCTGATCTCGGGCGGCTTTCTCAACGCCACCGTTCACCTGGTCTTGTTCGTCATGGTGGTGCGGCTATTTTCAGCACGTCACGATCGCGATTTCTACTTTCTTTCCATCATTGCGTTCCTGATGGTGCTCTCCGCCGCGCTGCTCACCGTGGACAGTGTTTTCCTGTTCGCCTTTGCGGTCTTCATGCTGATGGCCGTGGTGTGTTTCATCCTGATGGAGATGCGGCATATCTCCGCCAAGGCCGGGGTTCATTCGCGGGACTCCGGCACGGGACTGAGCTATCGGAACATGGCGACCTCGCTGGCTGTGGCTTCTCCCATCCTGGTGCTTTGTATCCTGTTGGGCGCGGCCGCGATCTTCTTCGTCCTGCCCCGGGTCTCGGCCGGCTATCTGGGGGCATACGCTCCGGGCGGCGAAATTACCACCGGATTCAGCGATTCGGTCGAACTGGGGCGCATCGGCGAGATCCAGCAGTCCGGTTCGGTAGTCATGCACATTCAGATTGCCGGTGACGAACAGGGCCGCTTCGACCTGAAATGGCGTGGAGTGGCGCTCAGCAACTTCGACGGCCGCACCTGGTCAAACAACCGGGACGAGCGCCCGCTGTCCCCGCAACCGGATGGTCATTTCCAATTGTTGCCGACGCGGGCCGGCGCACGGAAAAGCCCTTCCCGCCTGATTCACTATCAGGTGTTGATGGAGCCGGTGGGAATGAACGTTTTTTTCCTGGCGAACACACCGGAGAGTCTGGAAGGTAACTACGGACATGTGGCCATCGACGGAGAAGGAGCGGTTTTCGATCTGGATCCCGAGCATCCGGTCAGTCGCTACCTGGCGACCTCGGACATTGGGCAAGCTGGGGCCAACGACCTCCGCGCTGCCGGCGCAACCTATCCCCCCGAGGTGCTTTCCCGCTACCTCGGTTTGCCGGTGATTGATCCGCGCATTCCGCGGCTGGCGCAACAGGTTACGGCAACGGCGGACAACAACTACGACAAGGCCCTGGCCCTGGAAACCTACCTTCGCACGCACTTCGGATATAGCCTGCAATTGTCGCGCAAGCTGCCGCACGATCCCTTGGCCAACTTCCTTTTTGAGCGCAAACAGGGGCACTGCGAATACTTCGCGTCCTCGATGGCGGTCATGCTGCGAAGCTTGGGCATTCCGTCGCGCGTGGTCAACGGATTTCGAGGCGCCGAGTTCAACGACCTGACCTCGCAATATGTCGTACGGGCGAGCAATGCGCACTCCTGGGTAGAGGCCTACTTCCCGAACTCTGGGTGGGTGGCTTTTGATCCGACTCCGGGCGCGTCGATCCCGCTGCGCACCGGCTGGAGTCGAATGAGTTTGTACGTTGATGCCCTGGCTTCATTCTGGCGGGAGTGGGTGGTCAACTACGACGTGGGTCACCAGCGATCCCTGGCGATCAGCGCAACCAGTCGCAGCCGCCGCCTGTTTTGGGCCCTGCGGCACTGGTGGCACCGCCACTATGAGAGCCTGCTGGCGGCTGCCCGCCATACCGGCACCAGCGTTGTGGCGTACCCCCTGCGCTGGGGTCTTGGAGGAGTGCTGCTGGGCGCGGTGCTTCTGCTTGTGGTCAACGCGCCGCGGCTGCTGCAGGCCCTGGGCAAACGACGGCTGGCGTCGCGGCCGGAGAGGTCTCCCCGTCTGGCGGCCACGATCTGGTACGAGCGCATGACCGACATTGTGGCTCGGCGCGGCTGGCGCAAATCGCCGACCCAAACTCCCGACGAATTCGTCTCCCGGATTGACGATGCCGGCATCCGCCGGCGGGTGGCGGAATTTACCCGGCACTACGAAAGCGCACGTTTCGATGATTCCGTCGAGGATGTTCGGCGCCTGCCCGAGTTGTACGAGGAAATTTCAGGGAGCCAGCGCCGCTGAGACCTGATAAAGGGTTCTCTTCGCGGTGTCTCTTTGCGTCCTTTGCGGTAAAGATTTTTGCCGATAACCGGCAACCACCAAACCTCTTCACCGCAAAGGACGCAAAGAAACATCGCAAAGAACGCGAAGACGGCTCACATCAGAGATCCGCGGATTTACCTCAGAAATGCCAGATAACTCCGGCCCCGACGAAGATATTATGCTGACGGCTTTTTCCGATATCCACGTTTAACTGGGGCACGCCAGAGTAAAAGTCTCGCGCTTCTCCGCGCAGGCTGAGACGGCTGAATAGTTTGACATCCAGTCCAACACCCATCTGGAAGATTCCGGTCGTGGTCCCGGTTTCGCCTGGGTTGGTCCCGCCAAACTCCAGCGAGGAATTCTCTTTGAAATAGCCAAAACCTCCGCCGGCACTCACCCATGGAGAAATCCCGGTTCCCGGAAAAAGATTGGCGCGAAGCGAGGGCGTAACGAAAAACGACTTGTAGTCCTTGGGGACGAGGTTCAGGTTGTAGTGCACGTTTTCGTCCAGGTTCACCACGAAAGGCACCTCAGCCGTCAGCCCAACGATGCCCAGGTCCATGAGCCGCCGCCCGTAATTGGCTTCCAGGCTCAGGCCAGCTCCCGAGGTAAGAAGAGCGCCGGGAGTGAGGGTGTCCGAAGCCGCGTGGTCGCTGACGAAGGTGCGGCCGATGAGTCCGGACAGCTCGTTCTTCTCCTGGGCGGTGGCGCCGTACGTCAGCCCCACCAGCGACACCAGAACTGCAAGTGAAAATAGTGTGCGTCCCATCTTGCCTCCCACGAAGTCTCTCGACCAAGCCTGCCTAAAGGTTAGCACGCGCAGCGTGAGCCGGATTCGGGAAAGCGATGCCTCGCTTGGTGCCACCCTGACCCTCAGGTAACAATCCAGCAAGAGTGTTAAAATCAACAGATTGCATGCCCACGAAAACCTTACCCGCATTGACCCAGGACGCGACTAAAGCCGCTGCGCCGAGGTCCGCCGGTCCTACCCGGGTTGGTTTTGTGAGCCTGGGCTGTCCCAAGAATCTCGTGGATAGCGAAGTGATGATGGGCTTGCTGCAACAGGCCGGCGCCGAGCTGGTCTCGGGCGCCGAAGAGGCCGACGTCATCGTGGTCAATACGTGCTCGTTCATCGCCAGCGCCCAGCAGGAGTCGGTCAACACTATCCTGGAAATGGCGAAGCACAAGAGCACCGGACGCGCCCGCAAACTGGTGGTGGCGGGCTGTCTGGTGGAACGCTTCCGCAACGATATCCGGCGGGACATTCCGGAAGTGGATGCGGTGGTGGGCACGGGAGAGTTGGAAGGCATATTGTCCGCCGCCGGACTGGTGCCGGCGCTGGCAGCCGATTCTCCATTCCGCATCTTGCAGTCGCGGGCTGAAGGCGATGCCCGCGCCGCCCAGGGCCGCTTTTCGCGCCAGAGCTGGGACGGGGCCATCGCCGACTTGCCCAACTATCTGTACGACGAAGCCACGCCCCGGGTGCTGGCCACTCCGCGCCATACCGCATACCTCAAGATTGCGGAGGGCTGCGATCACCCCTGCAGCTTTTGCATTATTCCTCAACTGCGCGGGCAGTTCCGGTCGCGGCGGTTTGAGTCGGTAATCGCCGAGGCGGAGCGCCTGGCGCGTTCCGGGGTGCGCGAAATTACTCTGATTGGCCAGGACACGACCTGCTACGGCGAAGACTTCGGGCTGAAAGATGGGCTGGCTCTGCTGCTGGAAAAACTGGCTGGAATCGAAGACCTGCGTTGGGTGCGGTTTCTTTATGCCTATCCCAACAAGATTACCGGCCGCCTGCTAGAAACTATCGCGTCCCATGAAAAAATTTGTTCCTATATCGATGTGCCTTTGCAGCATGCGTCGCCGGGCGTTCTGAAACGCATGAAGCGGGGCGCGGGAGCCGACATCTTCCTGCGCTCGATTGCAAAAATGCGGCGCACCATTCCCGGAGTCACGCTGCGCACATCGTTCATCGTCGGGTTTCCGGGTGAGACCGAGAAAGAGTTTGAAGAACTTTGTCAGTTCGTGCGCGACTCGGAGTTCGATTGGATGGGCGCGTTCGGTTACTCCGACCAGGAAGGCGCAGGGGCGTTCTCCGAGGAAAAGAAGTTGCCGGAGCGGGAAATCGAACGCCGCCGCAAACACCTGATGGGAATCCAGCGCAAGATCAGCAAGCGGAAAAAGAAGGCCCTGGTGGGCCAGGAATTCGATCTCGTACTCGAAGGCGTCTCCGACGAAAGCGAGTTGCTGCTCGAAGGCCGGACCCCGATGCACGCGCCGGAAATCGACGGCAAGGTATTCGTCAACGATGTTCCGGAAGGGCTGGAGCCGAAGACCGGCGAATTCTATCGCTGCCAGATCACCGAGGCCCACGACTACGACCTGGTTGCACGGATCGTATAGGAAGCCAAATGGCTCGCAAGCGCAATCTCAAGCTGAAGTGCCCCATCTGCAAGCAGCCGGTAACCAGCCAGGATGCGGAGTTTCCTTTTTGCGGCGAGCGCTGCCGCCTGATTGACTTGGGCAGATGGGCCAGCGGCGCGTATGTGATTTCGTTTCCGGTGCAGGACACTGACGATGGGATCGAAGAGCTCTCGCGAGACTCCGATGAAACTCTCTGAGGGTGGGCGGGACGTCCACCCGACAGCCGGCGAGGCGCCGCCGTTACCAAAACCTGGGTCTTCTTCTTGACAGCAGACAATGCCTCCGCCGTCGTCCCCCCGGCTGTCGCCGAGGCGCCCCGCCCGCGCGCCCCGCGCTGGGCAACGCGGATCGCTACCTTCTTCGGGGTTGGATATTTGCATCCCGGACCGGGTACCTGGGGCTCGGCAACTACTGTGATTCTGTGGTGGCTTCTGGCGCACTGGATCGCGCCTGGCTGGCAGCCCTGGACATTGGTCCTCCTGGCTCTCGCCGCGATTCTGGCCGGGATTCCCGCCGCGACTCGAGTTGCCCGGGCCAGTGGCCGCAAAGACCCGCAGTTTGTGGTGATCGACGAAGTGGCCGGCCAGCTCATTACTTTGTTTGCGGCGCCGATCGCGTGGCAATCTCTGCTGCTGGGCTTTATACTTTTTAGAGGATTCGATATCGTAAAACCGCCGCCGCTGCGCCGCCTCGAACACTTGCCCGAAGGAATCGGGATCGTGGTCGATGACGTGGGGGCCGGGCTTTACGGCCTGGCGGTGATGCAGATCGTGCTGCATTTCGGCCTGCTGGCGCGCTAGGCAGGCGCCGCGCACAGCCTCAGGAAACTGGATCCATGGGCATTTCCGACCGTCTGCTAGGCAAGAAGAACGTGAATGGCCACCCTCACATCGAGGCGGTGCACCCAGGCGCCGCTCTGCCGGGCGGAGAAGTGCGCATCACCGGGAGAAGCTTGCGGCCTCACGAGCTGCGCCAGCCCCAGGTTCGTTTTGGAGACGTTGAGGGCGCGGTGGTCATCAGCTCCGACGATTTTCTGGTCGCCCGCGTCCCTCCCGGGGCTTCCTCCGGTGCCGTGGTGGTATCGACCAACGGCGCCGCGAGTAACCCGCATCAGATCAAAGTCGCCGCCCTGATTGCCGAGAACCTGCACCCGGTCACGAATCCGGCGCTCGACGCCGACGGCAACATTTACGCCACCTTCTCCGGATCGCGGGGGCAGAAAGTCCCGGTGGCGATCTACAAGATCGATACCAATTACAACGTGAAGCCATTCCTGGCGGAGATGACTAACGCCACCGCCATCGCTTTTGATCGAAGCGGCCAGATGTATGTTTCTTCACGGTTCGACGGGACGGTGTACCGGGTGGCGCCGAACGGCACCATGTCCACCTACGCTGAGGGTATGGGAGTTGCGACCGGGATTGCCTTCGATCCCAACGAAAATCTTTATGTCGGCGATCGCAGCGGGACGGTTTTCAAGATCGGTCAAGACCGTCAGATTTTTGTTTTCGCCACGCTCGAACCCAGTGTTTCCGCCTACCACCTGGCGTTCGGTCCGGGCGGAGACCTGTTTGTTACCGGGCCCACGACCTCCAGCTTCGATTCCCTGTACAAGATCGACTCTCATGGACGGGTTTCGACCTTCTACCGAGGTCTGGGACGTCCGCAAGGTCTGGCGTTTGACGTTGACGGCAACATTTACGTGGCGGCTTCGCTTTCCGGAAAGCGTGGCATCGTCAAGATCACCCCCGACGCCAAGGCTTCGCTCGAAGTTGCCGGGCCGGGACTGGTTGGTTTGGCCTTCGCCCCGGGCCGCTCCGCCGTGCTGGCTACCACCGGCGCGGTGCATCGTCTCCTGTGGGGAGTACAGGGGGCGCCGCTGGTGCCGGAACTGGCGTAGCTGTCAGCTGTCAGCTCTCGCGGTAAAATCTCTGTGTCCTCCGTGGTTCATTTACACTCTTAGCCGTGAATGCCGAGATCATCGCCATCGGCTCGGAGCTGCTGACCCCCTTCCGTCAGGATACGAACTCGCTCTATCTCACGGAACGGCTCAACCTGCTGGGCGTCGATGTGATCTTCAAGACGATCGTGGGCGACAACCGCGAGCATCTCACCGGGGCGGCCAGCCTGGCGCTTTCCCGCGCCGGAATCGTGATCTTCATGGGCGGCCTGGGGCCTACCGAAGACGATCTCACCCGCGAAGCCGTGGCGGATGCCCTGGGACTTGGACTGCACCGCGATCCTGAAATCGTCGCCGGCCTGGAACAGCGCTTCGCGGCGCGGGGCTGGAAGACGATGTCCGCCAACAATCTCCAGCAGGCGGACGTGATTGCCGGAGCCGTGGTTCTGCCTAACGCCAATGGCAGCGCTCCCGGCCAGTGGATCAGCGGCAAGTACGAAGGGGAAGAAAAGATCATCATGCTGCTCCCCGGCCCGCCGCATGAACTGAAAGCCCTGTTCGAAGAACAGTGCATGGACCGGCTGCGAGCCAAGGTGCCGCCACAATTCATGGCGACCCGAGTCCTGAAGATTGCCATGATGGCGGAGTCGCAGGCCGATGCGCAGGTGGCGCCTATCTACAAGCGCTACGCCGACGTGCAAACCACGATCCTGGCAGGAGCGGGCGAGATCCAGTTGCACCTGAAGACCCGTGCGGCGTCGCTCGAGGCCGCACAGCAACGCGTCGACCAGCTGGCGGAAGAAATCGAAGAAGAGCTCGAGGACAATGTTTTCTCGGACAACGGGGATTCGCTCGAGCAAATCGTCGGTTACTACCTGCAGATGCGCAACGCGACGCTGGCGGTGGCCGAGTCCTGCACAGGTGGACTGCTGGCGGAGCGTATCACTTCGGTCAGCGGCAGTTCGCGCTACTTCCTGGGCGGAGCCGTGGTTTACTCCAACCGGTTGAAGACGGCCTTCGCCGATGTTCCCGCCGAGTTGATCGAAAAGCATGGCGCGGTCAGCCGCGAAGTGGCCTCGGCGCTGGCCGAGGGTATTCGCCAGCGCTGCGGCTCGACCCTGGGAATTGGCATTACCGGGGTGGCGGGCCCGGCGGGTGGGACGCCGGAAAAGCCCGTGGGCCTCGTCTTTCACGCGCTGGCCAGCGAAAAAGGGACCGAAGTAGCGGAGAGAAATTTCTCCGGCGATCGCAAGCGCGTCCGCTGGTTCGCCAGCCAGCTGGCGCTGGACATGGTGAGAAGAAAGCTGATGTAGGGCAGTCGTTGGTGGTCGTTGGTCGTTGGCCGTTGGTCGTTGGTCCTTGGTCGTTGGTCCTTGTTTGTTGGGCATTTGGTTTGTTTGATGACCAGCGACTAACGCCTATCGACGTGTTCATGCGGATCTTTGTTGCTCTCGATATCGACGATGCCATTCGCGCGCGTCTGCTGCAGTTTCTGGACGGCGTGCGGGGATTTGTCCCGGAGGCGCGGTGGGTGCGTCCCGAGTCCATGCACATAACTCTCAAGTTCATCGGAGAGAAACCCTCGGAGGCCGTGGATGAAATCAGGCAGGCCCTGAGCGCCCTTCGGTCCGGTGCGATCGAGATTTCATTTCGCGGTTACGGATTTTTTCCGACTCCCAAGGCGGCCCGCGTTTTCTGGATCGGCATTGCAGCCGGGCCGCAACTGGCTTCTCTGGCAAAGTCGGTGGATGAGAGCACGGCTGCCCTTGGCGTGCCCAAAGAAGAACATGAGTTCAGCCCGCATCTGACTTTGGCCCGGCGAGGGAGCTCCGCCGCTCCACACCAGCGCAAGAGCGACGGTCCCAACCCGGTGTTTCAGCGTTTGCAGGAAAAATTGGCGGCGATGACGGCGCTGGATTTTGGTACGATGACCGCCCGCGAGTTCTGCTTGTATCAGAGCCAACTCCTGCGGGGCGGCGCGCGGTACACAAAGGTTGCGAGCTTCGGTTTGGGGTAGCCCCGGCGTCCTCGCCGGCGCTGCAGGAATCGCAGAGCAATGATTATATTTCTCACTGCCGCCGTCAGTTACCTCCTGGGATCGATCCCCTTTGGCCTTATTCTGCTGCGCGTTTTCCGCGGGCAGGACGTCCGGCACACGGGCAGCGGTAACATCGGCGCCACCAACGTGGCACGCTCCTCGCTGACCTTGGGCGTGTTTACCCTGGTTCTCGATGCCCTCAAGGGACTGGCTGCAGTTGCGCTCACTCGCGCCTTCTTTCCCGGACGGAACGTCCTGGCCGGCTGGGCCGCGCTTTTCGCGATCCTGGGACACATGTTTCCCCTGTGGTTGAAATTCCGTGGCGGCAAGGGCGTAGCCACGGCGTTGGGCTCTTTCGCGCTGCTCGCGCCCAAGACCCTGCTCGTTATTCTGGGCGTTTTTATTGCAGCGGTGCTGGTGTGTCGCCGCGTCTCTCCGGCGTCCATCCTGGCAGTCGCTCTCTTCCCTGTTCTCGCGTGGTGGCTGCATGACTACGGCAATGCGCCTCAAGTACTCCTGTCGATGGCGGTCGCGTCGGTATTCATCATTGCCCGGCATCACCAGAACATCCGCCGGCTTGTGGCCGGGACGGAACCTCGTTTTCAATGGAGACGCGGATGAGCCGGATCGCTGTCATCGGGGCAGGAGCGTGGGGCACGGGTCTCGCGATCGTGCTGGGACGCAGCGGCCATCACCGGGTGCGGCTCTGGGCGCACGAAAAAGAAGTCCGCGATTCGATCTCAACCCGCCGCGTAAACCAACTGTTCCTTCCCGGGCAGGCCATACCGGAAACAGTCTCGCCCACTGGAAGCCTGCAGGAAGCTTTGGACGAGGCTGAAATTGCGGTCAGCGTCATGCCTTCGCAGCATTGCCGTCCGCTGTTTCAACAGATGACCCCACATCTCAAGCGCGAAATTCTTTTTGTAAGCGCCACCAAGGGATTGGAGGAGCACACACTCTTGCGAATGACCGAAGTGGCAGCGCAGGTGATTGGATTGCAGTGTGGGTTTGCGCCCCGCATCGGAGCGCTGAGTGGTCCGTCTTTCGCCAAGGAAGTGGCACGCGGCGATCCCACCGCCATCACCGTTGCCTCGAAGGATTCTGAATTGGCGGAAACGGTGCAGCGCGAATTCAGCGATCCGCGGTTCCGCGTCTATACCAACGACGATGTGGTCGGAGTGGAACTCGGGGGAGCGCTGAAAAATATTATCGCCATCGCCGCCGGCGTATGCGACGGACTGGGCCTTGGCCACAATTCTATCGCCGCTCTTATCACTCGCGGTCTGGCAGAGATCACACGGCTGGCCGTCGCCTGCGGTGGCCGCCAGGAAACCATGTCCGGGCTCGCCGGCCTGGGCGATCTGGTGCTCACCTGTACCGGCGGATTGTCGCGCAATCGCAGCGTGGGCGTCGAACTGGGACGCGGCCGCAAACTGCCGGACATCATTGCCGGCATGCACGGGGCGGTGGCAGAAGGTGTTTTCACTACCCAGGCGGCCGTCGGATTGGCTCGCGGCCGCGGGGTCGAGATGCCTATCACCGAGCAGATGGACGCGATTCTGCACCGCCACAAGGCTCCGGCGGAGGCGATCCGCGATCTGATGACTCGCAGCGTGAAGAGTGAGACGGCTCTTAGCTCTTAGTTCTTAGCTCCTGGCTTCCAGCTGACGCTCGGCGGGTTAAGCACCTAGGGCTTTCGAACCCTTACCTCGGAGCGATCCCGGTGCGACCTTGGGCGGGACTACCGGCGCCACCAGCAAGGTCCAAATCAACCCGACAGGACAACGGAGGGCCAGTTTCCCAAACCGGAAGCAACCCCTTTGTTATCTGTGACAATTAGCCCTCGCCTTCTACCCTGTCATCCGGAATTTTCTGGCACTTTGGTAACAGACATGGCCTTCGGTCTCTACCTAGCGAGCACTCTCACCCGGTAGAATTCCAAGAGAAATCAAAGCCGCCAGCGGTGGGTAAAAGGCGGGGCCGGGCCACTTTGTCTTGAAATTACCCCTCCCATCACGCATCCCCATTCTGTACGTCATCCTAAGTGTGCTCGCGCTGATCAGCGTGGTACCGATGTACTTTTACTCGGAGCAGGTGGAAGCGATCAATCGCGAGCGCCTGATCACCAACGAGCGCTTGCTGCAAAATACCGTAACCCGCTCCCTGGCGGACGACATTTCACAGCACCAGGAATCGCTGCGCATGATGCTGGCCAATCTGTCTTCCGCCCTGCAGGTGGCGAGCGGCGGAGACATTACAGACGAGCATGTGGAAGCGCCCGAGTTGCGCGCTCTGCTCGAGCATTTTGTGTCCTCGTCCGCGGACCTGGCTTACGCCACTTTGCTGAACTCGGAGTCCAAGGGAATCTCGGCTGGACGTATCGCCCCCGATGCCTTCCTGCAACGTGATCTGGTGCGCGCCTACGACGCCGCCCGCGAAGGCCGCGCCTATAGTGGCCAGGCGCTGGTGGTAGGCAGCGGAAAGTCCGCCCGCACCGTGATGCTGGTCAGCACTCCGGTCATGTATGGCGGACGCTTTCTGGGAATGATCGGGGCGGTCGAGGACTTGCAGTTCCTGATCCGGCGTCTGCAGGAAGTCAACCGCGGCGGGCTCACGCCTTATGTGGTCGATAGCGAAGGCCGGCTGGTGGCCGGGGCCACTCCCGACTATGCCACGGGCCAGGACATGACCAACTCCGAGATCGTAAGGAACTTCCTTGAACAGGGCGGCCAGGCGCAGTTGGTCGCGGCCACCCGGGAATTCAGCGTCACCCAGGGCAAGGTCAGCACCAAGATGCTCGGCACCTACAGCCCGGTGGGCAATCTGGACTGGGCCGTGATCGTGCAGAAGCCGCGGGCGGAGGCTTACCGCGGCGTATTCGAAATGCAGCGCAGCGCCCGTCTGCTGGCGTTGCTGGCCATTCTGTTGAGCGTGGGCATCAGCATTTTTGCCGCGCGCCGCATCACCAATCCGCTGGAAGTTCTCACCGCTTCCAGCCGGGCCATCACTCGCGGAGACTTCTCGCAGCGCGTCCAACTCCGGAGCCGCACCGAGATTGGGGAACTGGCCACAACCTTCAACACCATGTCCGAAGAGCTTGAGCAATTCGTGCTCGACCTCAAACGCGCCGCCACGGAGAATCGCGAACTGTTCATGAATTCGATTCAGATGCTGGCCGGCGCGGTCGATGAAAAGGACCCCTATACTCGTGGACACTCCGACCGGGTGACCCGCTATTCGATGATGATCGCGCGAGAAATGGGCCACCCCGAGGAATTTCTGGAAATCGTGCGCGTGTCCGCCCAGCTGCACGACGTGGGCAAGATCGGCATCGAAGATCGCATTCTCAAGAAGCCCGGCGCCCTAACGACCGACGAGTTCTCCATCATGAAGACGCACACCACAAAGGGGGCGAACATTCTGCGCCCCGTGGCGCAACTGAAGGAAATGATTCCCGGCATCGAGCTGCATCATGAGTCGCTTGACGGCCGCGGGTATCCCCATGGCCTGAAAGGCGATCAGATTCCGCTATTGGCCCGCATCATCGCCGTGGCCGACACATTTGACGCATTGACCACCAACCGGCCTTACCAGCAAGCACACGACCCGCAGG
>JBOGLD010000002.1:0-24405 GCA_050745885.1 Terriglobales bacterium | reverse complement strand
GTGCTCTGCCAAGGGAGAATCATCCGGCGGAAGGATCTCAGGGATCCAGAAGCGATCGGCCTGGCTGAGTCCATCCTAGACTACAAGTTCCTGCGCCAGCACTGACCGGAGAAAAGTCAGGGAGTCTATCCAACCCGGCCTCGTCCGAGGCCCAAATCGTCCTAAGCCAGCCGCCTTCGGCGTTCAGTGTCCGCGGGTTCTGCGAACATAATTTTGACCAAGATCCGGACGTTTATGCATCTAAACTACGTGTATTCGGTTTAGCTCAATCAGGAGCATTTCTCTATGAAGGCAAAACTTTCCCTCTGCGTCATCGCGGTGATGCTCGCGATTCTAACGGTGGGCGTGGGCTGCACCAAGGCCCCGAATGACGCTCAACTGGCCAGCGACATCCAGACCAAACTGGCTTCCGATTCCGGTTTGATGGGCAAGCAACTAGGCGTGAAAGCCGAAGGCGGGAGCGTGACCCTGACGGGCACAGTGGACAATGATGGGCAACGCGATGCCGCCGCCCGCTATGCTTCCTCCGAGCCGGGAGTCAAGCAGGTCATTAACAATTTGCAGGTGGCCGCTCCGCCGATGACAGAGACGGCACAAGCCACCCCGCCGCCGGCCCCGGCGGAGGAAGCCAAGCCTTCTCCGGCCGCGGCGCCCCGGCCTCGCCGGCATGAGCCGCGCGTGCGCAGCACGCCCTCTTCTTCTTCTACTTCTTCCAGCGACACTGCCGCGCCCGCTCCCGTAGCTGCAATGGCGCCTCCGGCGCCAGTGGCCGTGGTGCCCTCAACGCCGCCTCCCCCGCCTCCACCGAAGAAGGTCACGATTCCATCCGGGACAACTCTCGCAGTGCGACTGGTCGATACCATTGATTCGGAAACCAGCCAACCCGGTCAGACTTTCCATGCCACGCTGGATTCGCCGCTGTCGTACGAGGGCGATGTAGCGATTCCCTCCGGTTATGACGTCGAAGGCCATATCGTGGACGTAAAGAGTGCTGGCAAATTCGCCGGTCAGTCGGTCCTGGCTTTGCAGTTGGATCGCATTTCTGCTGGAGGCAAATACTACAATCTGCAAACCGATCAGTATCGGCGGCAGGGCACGTCGCGCGGCAAAAATACGGCAGAAAAAGTGGGCGCCGGCGCCGGCATCGGGGCCATCATTGGCGCCATCGCCGGGGGAGGCAAAGGGGCGGCGATTGGCGCAGCCGCAGGCGGTGGCCTGGGTGGCGGCGTGCAAGCAGCCACCAAGGGTCAGCAGATCAGGCTGCCTTCGGAGACCGTGCTGAACTTCACCCTGCAGGCTCCCTTGACCGTAGTGGCCACCAACCGGGGACCGAATGAAGGACGCCACCGGATAGATTCGAATCGGTCAGATCCGAACCAGTCCGACCCGAACCGGCCAATTCTGAATCGGCCAGACAACAGCCAGCCGGATTCTAGCCAGCCGGATCCAAATCCGTAAAGTTTTGCGAATCTTCTGATGGGCCGGCATTCAGCCGGCCTTTTTTGTCTGGTCGCCGCCATGTACGGGAAGTGGCTCTAAAAGGGGACCTTTACAAAAATTGCCACCCAAACCCAGGGTCCGCACATCCATATAGGTTTACGGACGCACTGAACCCAGAGGGCCCTCATGTGGATTGTTGCGCTGGCGCTACGCCGGCCGTATACCTTTGTCGTTCTCGCTCTGCTGCTTCTGATTCTGGGCCCGATCGTCATCTTCCGCACGCCCACCGACATTTTTCCGAACATTGACATTCCCGTGGTCAGCATTTTGTGGAATTACGCCGGTCTCAACGCGGAGGAGATTTCCCACCGGATCGTGACCCTGAACGAACGCGTACTGACCACCACGGTGGACGACATCGCGCACAGCGAGTCGCAGTCTCTGAACGGGATCGCGGTGGAAAAGGTATTTTTCCAGCCCCACGCCAACATTGAAAAGGCGATCGCGCAGATCACCGCAATTTGTCAAACCCAGTTGCGGCAGTTGCCGCCTGGAACCACACCGCCGCTGATCATCACCTACAACGCCTCCACCGTTCCTATTCTGCAGCTGGCCTTGTCGGGACAAAAACTTTCCGAGCAGCAACTGTTCGACTATGGGGTGAACTTCATCCGCACCCGCCTGGTGACAATTCCCGGAGCCGCCATTCCCTATCCTTACGGCGGCAAGCTTCCGCAAGTGCAGGTGGACCTGGACACCAACGCTTTACAGGCGAAGGGCCTGTCACCCAGCGATGTGGTCAACGCCATCAGTGTGCAGAACCTGATTCTTCCCTCCGGAACCTCCAAAATCGGACAGTTCGAATACGACGTAGATCTGAACGGTAGCCCGCAAACGGTAGCGGAGCTGAACGACCTTCCCATCAAACGGGTGGGAAACACGACCATCTACATCCGGGACGTGGCTTTCGTGCGCGATGGTTTCCCACCGCAAACCAATATTGTGCGGGTCGACGGCCATAGGGCTTCCCTGCTGACTATCCAGAAAACCGGGAACGCTTCGACTCTCGACATCATTTCGGGAATCAAGGCAATGCTGCCGCGAATCCAGGGCCAACTTCCGCCCGAATTGCAGATCAAGCCTTTGGCGGACCAGTCGATTTTTGTGCGCGCCTCCATCAACGGTGTGTTGCGGGAAGGCGTCATTGCGGCCTGCCTTACCGGCCTGATGATTCTGATTTTCCTGGGGAGCTGGCGCAGCACATTGATCATCGCGGTTTCCATCCCGCTTTCGATTCTCACTTCCATCATCGTGATGAGCGCGCTGGGCGAAACCATCAACATCATGACCCTGGGCGGACTGGCGCTGGCGGTCGGCATTCTGGTGGACGACGCCACCGTGGAAGTTGAAAATATCAATCGGAATATCGCCCAAGGCAAGGAGATCCAGAAAGCAATTCTCGATGGCGCGCAGCAGATCGCCGTCCCCGCCTTTGTTTCAACCCTCGCCATCTGCATTGTGTTTCTGCCCATGTTTTTTCTGACAGGTGTCGCGAGATATCTGTTTGTTCCCCTGGCCGAGGCGGTGGTATTCGCCATGCTCGCGTCCTATCTGCTGTCGCGGACTCTGGTGCCGACCATGGCCAGGTATTTGCTGCGCGGCCACGAACAGGAAGCCGGACACCTGAATACCTCGAGCCGCAACCCTTTTATCCGGATGCAGGTCGGCTTTGAGTTGGCGTTCGAAAGGTTCCGGGACCGCTATCACGAGATGCTGGAGCGTTGCCTGCATCACCGCAGCGCGTTTTTGTGGGGCTTTGCGGTGGTGTGCGCGGGTTCGTTCGCGCTCATCGCGCCCTGGCTGGGGCGGGATTTCTTTCCCAAAGTCGACGCCGGACAATTCAAACTGCACCTGCGGGCGCGGGCCGGCACCCGAATCGAAGAGACCGCGGGTCTTTGCGACCGGATCGAAGCCTTCATACGCGAACAGATTCCACCTGGCGAAATCTCCAGCGTCATTGACAACATCGGTTTGCCCTACAGCAGCATCAACCTCTCCTACAGCAATTCCGCTCCCACCGGCCCGGCGGACGCCGACATTCTGGTCAGCCTGAGACCCGGGCATCGGCCCACGGAAGAGTATGTCCATAATTTGCGCTTGCGATTGGGAGAACAATTTCCCGGGGTGGATTTTTCGTTTCTTCCAGCCGACATCGTCAGCCAGATTCTGAACTTTGGTCTGCCGGCTCCGATTGACATTCAGGTCACCGGGTACGACCTGGAAGCCAACCGCCTGTTTGCGGACAAGCTGCTGCGACGAGTCCGGCTGGTTTCGGGAACTGCGGACATGCGCATTCAGCAACCCTTCGATCAACCGTATTTACACATCAATGTGGACCGAACCAAGGCGCAGCTAGCCGGGTTCACGGAGCGCGACGTTGCCACCAATCTGCTGATCTCACTGAGCGGCAGCTTTCAGACTTCGCCAACCTACTGGCTCAATCCCAAGAACGGGGTAAGCTATTCGATCGCAACCCAGACCCCGCAATATCGTTTGGATTCGCTGCAGGGACTGGAAAACATTCCGATTACCGGTACCAGTGGCGCGGCTCCAGCGATCCTGGGCTCGCTGGCGTCAATTCAGCGGGGCAGCGGTATGGCCCTGGTCTCGCACTACGACATACAGCCGGTGGTGGACATTTACGGATCGGTTCAGGGGCGTGATCTGGGGGGAGTAGCGGACGACATTCAGAAGATCGTCAACGACAGCCGCAAGCAGCTTCCGCGCGGGTCGGAATTGGTGATTCGTGGACAAGTCGAGACCATGAAGTCTTCCTATTCCGGCCTCTTCTCGGGCCTGGCCTTTGCGATCCTGCTGGTCTACCTGCTCATCGTGGTGAACTTTCAGTCCTGGCTGGATCCGTTCATCATCATTTCGGCCCTGCCCGCGGCGCTGGCTGGAATCGTGTGGCTCCTGTTCGTGACCGGGACCAATATCAGCGTGCCCGCCCTGACCGGATCGATCATGTGCATGGGCGTGGCCACGGCCAACAGCATTCTGGTGGTCAGCTTTGCCAAGGAGCAAATGCAAGAAGGCCAGGACGCCTTGAGCGCCGCTCTGGCGGCAGGCTTCACCCGCTTCCGCCCCGTCCTGATGACGGCCCTGGCCATGATCATCGGCATGGTCCCGATGGCGATTGGCTTGGGGGAAGGCGGCGAACAGAACGCGCCCCTGGGCCGTGCCGTAATTGGCGGCCTGATCTTCGCCACCGCCGCGACCCTGTTTTTTGTTCCGGTATTCTTCAGCCTGCTGCATGGCCGCCGACAGTCAGAGCAGGAGTTGAAGATTGAACCCTAGGTACAATTGTATTTTGATCGGTCTATTTTGTTGAGTCGGGGAGATCGAATGAAGGTGGAAAACGAAAACGGCACTTATCGACAGGACGGCCCCGAAGTGACGGCCCCAACGGGTCGTACAAAATACGCTCGCCGATCGCGCTGGTGGATTCCGGTGGTTGTGGTCGCTGCGGCTGCGCTGCTGGTCGTGTTTGGCATTCTGCCTCGCATTCAGGCGCGCACGGCTTTGCGCCAGGAAACCCTGCGGATGGCGGTCCCTACCGTGGTCGTGATCCAGCCCAAGCGATCAGCACCGGCGCAGGAGATCGTTCTTCCGGCCA
Source organism: Terriglobales bacterium (assembly GCA_050745885.1). GTDB lineage: Bacteria > Acidobacteriota > Terriglobia > Terriglobales > Acidobacteriaceae > JAIQFF01. The sequence continues at coordinate 19,289 of JBOGLD010000002.1, read as the reverse complement.
ATGTACAGGCTTTTGCCGATGCTCCTATTTACGCCCGCACCAATGGTTACCTGAAACGCTGGTACGTGGATATCGGGAGTCATGTAAAGGCGGGCCAACTTCTTGCGGAAATTGACACTCCGGAGGTGAATCAGCAGCTCCGGCAAGCACGCGCCGATTTGGCCACTGCCCAGGCAAACCTGGATCTCTCGAAGATTACGGCAGACCGGTACCAAGGATTGTTGCGGACGGACTCGGTTTCCAAGCAGGAATCCGATAACGCAGCCGGGGACTTTGAAGCCAAGCGGGCAGCGTTGCAGTCCGGACAGGCCAATGTAAAGCGACTGGAAGAGCTGCAATCATTTCAAAAAATCTATGCTCCCTTCTCCGGCGTAATCACGGCGCGCAATACCGACATCGGCGCCCTGATCAATTCCGGCAGCAGCGGGGGCAACGGGAATGAACTGTTTCACATCGCGCAGCCGGACAAGCTGCGGGTCTACGTCAGTGTGCCTCAGATCTATTCTCAAGTGGCCAAGCCTGGGATTGCAGCAGACCTTATTCTGGCGGAGTTCCCCGGGCGCCGTTTCCGGGGAACGCTGGTGCGCACGGCCAATGCCATTGACCCAGCTTCTCGCACTCTGCTGGTTGAGATTGCCGTGAATAATCCGACCGGGCAGCTGTTCACCGGTTCCTACGCCGAGGTGCATTTCAAGGTGCCAACCCCGAAATCCTCGTTGATCCTTCCGGTCAATACGCTGCTTTTTCGCTCTGAAGGTCTTCGGGTGGCAACGGTGGGCCAGAACGAAAAGGTGGAGCTGAAGGCGATCACGCTGGGCCACGATTTCGGCAACGAAGTCGAAGTTGTTGCCGGTTTGGACGGAAATGAAAACGTAATCGTTAATCCTCCGGATTCAGTTGTGGAAGGCGAGACTGTCCGCGTCGCCCAGACTACGGAGGGGGCGCAGTGAGGAAACCCGGCCTCGGGCGTCGGACCGCGGACCGCAGGCGTCTGCCTTGCCCGCACCCGAAGTCCGCAGCCGGAGGCCTGGCCTTGATGCTACTGCTTTGTGGTTGCGCGGTTGGGCCGCGTTATGCGAAGCCGACAGCGCCCGCGCCGCCAAGCTACAAAGAGGTTCCTCCCGACTGGAAGGCGGCCCAACCCAGCGATCAAATCGCACGGGGCAAATGGTGGGAGATTTTCCAGGATCCGCAACTGAACGCCCTGGAAGAGCAAGTCAATGTCTCCAATCAGAATCTGAAAGCGGCGGAAGCCCAGTTCCAGCAGGCCCGGGCGTTGATACGGTTCAACCGCGCGGCTTACTATCCCACGGTGACGGCGGGCGCCTCGGCCGAACGCGAACATCTTTCCGAGCACCGCCCGTTGGTTTCCCCCTCCACCAAAACCGACGGAACCGACCTGGTAATCCCGGTGGATGTGTCCTACGAAGCGGATGTGTTTGGACGTGTGCGGCACTCGGTGGAGGCCGCTCGTTCGAATGCGCAAGCCAGCGCCGCCGACCTGGAATCGGTGCGCCTGAGCCTGCACGCTGAACTTGCCTTCGCCTATTTCCAGATGCGTACGCTCGATGCGGAAGAGCAGCTGCTGCGGTCGAACGTGTCCGCTTTTGAAAGAGCGCTGGAACTGACGCAAAATCGCTACAAAGGCGGAGTGGCATCAGCGGTCGACGTAGCGCAAGCCCAGACTCAGCTTGAAAATACCCGTACTCAGGCAATTGATGTGCTGATCCAGCGCTCGCAAAACGAACATGCGATCGCGACCTTGATCGGACAGGCCGCTTCCACTTACACCGTTCCCGCGGCAGCGTGGAACTCCCCGCCGCCTGAGGTTCCGCCCGGTCTTCCGTCGGAACTGCTGGAGCGCCGACCGGATATCGCGGCCGCGGAGCGCCGTGTGGCAGCCGCCAACGCCCAGGTGGGAGTGGCCCGGGCCGCCTACTTCCCGATTTTTACCCTGACCGGCTCGGGCGGATTTGAAAGCACTGCGATCACGACGCTGATTCAGGGTCCCAGCGGCTTTCTCACCGCAGGCGCCGCCGCGGCCGTGACCGCCTTTGATGGTGGCCGCCGCCGCGCCGTCTCCGAGCAGGCCCGCGCGGCCTACGATGAGTCCGTGGCGAATTATCGCCAGACCGTTCTCACTGCCTTTCAGGAGGTGGAAGACAACCTGGCCGTATTGCGTATTCTCAGCGACGAGGCCAAAGCGCAAGAGGCCGCAGTGGCGGCGGCCGAGCACTCACTGCAACTTTCCACCAACCGCTACAAGGGTGGCGTGGTCAGCTATCTGGAGGTGACCACGGCGCAAAGCACGGCCCTGGCCGACGAACGGGCCGCGGTCGATATTCTGCGCCGACGCATGGCCGCCAGCGTTTCTCTGATCAAGGCCCTGGGCGGAGGATGGAATTCCGCCAACCTGCCCTCGGTGAAAGCTGATTCACATCCCCGCACGGCAAGTGGCCCGTAGCGAGTTGTCCGATCGCGCTTCTGCTCTTGATACTAAAGTAATCCCGTACTCCCCGGATTGGGACTCGCCTGAAGCTGCGGCATCATCTATACGTGTAGCGTGAATTTCAGGAGTATGCGCCATGCCCCTGATCCGGAATATTGAGGATCCAAAATTCGTAAAGCAGTTGGACCGACTCGACAGTCGCGACCAATTCATTCATGCCCTGGCCTCACTCGTGCTGGCGGACCACGACGGCTTTGAAAGCGTCTGGAGCATCGCCAACGGGGTCTATGACCAACACTGCTCGCCCCAGGCAGGATGGCGGAACCGCCGCGGCTTTGACCAGTCGAGCGGAGTCGCGCTCAGCGCATAGCCGGCGAGCATTGCGCCGAGGGACGGTGCAAAGGTATGCTCTCCCTCCATGGTCCGAACCCTTTTCGCTGGCTTCGTTCTCCTGTCAGTTGCCACTTTCGCGCTTGCGCAGCAGCCGTTTCTTTCCTCAAAACAATGGGTCAAGCTGCGCGATGAGGCCAACGGCGCGGCGCCTTACGAAAATCTGCGCTATCTGACCCGCTGGCATCGCGTGCCCGCGACCGCTGAATTTGATCAGGCCGCTCAGTTCGTCCTGCAGCGGGCGCGCGAGTACGGACTCGCCGAGGTCCAGAGTGAGCAATTTCCCATTGACGGGAAGACGCCCTACGGGCTGATGCGTTCCTACCTGGGCTGGCAAGTCGCGGCCGGTCAATTGTGGGAAGTGCGCCCACAACACTTATTGCTGGGCGATTGGGCAACCGACCCGATCCGGCTGGCCGACTACAGTCACACCGCGGACGTGGAAGCACCTCTGGTGGATGTGGGCGACGGCGCCCACGAATCCGACTACAGCGGCAAGGACGTACGGGGAAAGATTGTCCTGGCCGATGGCGTGCTGGCCCGAGTACAAGCGCTGGCAGTGGCCAAATACGGAGCGGCCGGCATGGTGAGCGACATGCCGAACCAGACCACGGCCTGGTCAGGCCTGGATCGCACCCTGGTGCGTTGGGGTCATCTGGATGCGCGCCAGCCGGCGGGATTCGCGTTCATGGTTTCGAGGGAAACGGCCGAGTCTTTGCGCGCCCATCTCCGCGCGGGAGAGCAGATCGTTCTTCATGCCAAGGTGAAAGCGGAAGTTGGCCCCGGGCACTGGACCGTAGTGACCGGCGTCATCCCTGGGACTGACCCGGCCGGCGGCGAAATCGTCTACAGCTGTCATCTGGATCACGAGCGGCCCGGCGCGAACGACAACGGGAGTGGCTGCGTGACCATTCTGGAATCGGCTCGCGTCATCGCGCGGCTGATCGGCAGCGGAGCGTTGCCCCGTCCGAAACGTACCCTGCGCTTCATCTGGGGGCCCGAGGTGGAAGGCACCATGGCCTATCTCAGCCGTCACCCCGATATCCGCGCCCGAATGCGCGCCGACATTCACATGGACATGGTGGGCGGCGATCCCTTCAAAAACAAATCCATCCTGCATGTGACCGAGACTCCCTGGTCACTGCCCAGTTTTGTGACCGACGTCGGGGCCACCCTCGCAGACGTCATTCGCGCGGCAGCAGCCAACTATGCGGGAAGCGGTGACTCCCCGGAAGCCGCCGTGCTTGAGACCCGCGCCGGCGAGCAAGGCACGCGCAACCAGTTTCTGGAGGACGTCACACCCTATGCCGCGGGTAGTGATCACGACGACTACGATTCATCCACCGTCGCGATTCCATCGCTTTATCTGCGCGATTGGCCGGACATTTACATTCACACCGACCACGATACCCTGCAACAAATCGATCCCACCAAGCTGCGCCGGGTAGCGCTGCTGGGGGCTGCCGCCGGGTACGTGTATGCCAGCCTCGATGCGGACCGTTCCCGGGAGCTGCTTCCCTTCCTTGCATCGCAGTCGGAAATACGCCTGGCGCAGTTATTCCAACGAGCTCAAGAGGTCGTGCAGGACCCGAAGCTGGAGCCCAACCCCGCGTGGTACGAGGCACGCAACGTGGTACGGCAGGGACTTCGCCGGGAGCTCGCGACAATCTCTTCCCTACTCCAATTTGGCGGCTCCGACCCGCACGATGCAGCCACTGAGAAGGCCCTGGCGGACCAGGTGACCACCTTCAACGCCTGGATCGACCGCCAGGCCAAGTCTCGAGGGGTTCAGGGTACGGAGCCGAAAGCGCCTTGGGCAACAGTAGCGGCGGCAACGAAGATTCCGGTGCGAATCGGCGACTTCGGACCGCTGACCTATCAGAACGACAACGTTCTGCAGGCGCGCCTGAGCCGGGAGCGCGTGGCCAGGATCAAGCTTTTGAACAGCGAAGCCACGCCTTTGCTCAACACGCAGGACCTTTCGGAGCTGTATGCGTACGAGATCGTAAATTTCGTCGATGGCAAGCGGAGCGTGGGAGAAATCAGGGATGCGGTCTCGGCGGAGTATGGCCCTTTACCCGTCGAAATCGTGGAAGACTACCTCAGCGCCTGCAATGAAGCCGGCCTGATTCAGTGGAAATAAAACGGACGCCGCCTGGCCCACCAGCGGCGCCCGTTTTCCTGTTGGTCTAACTTCCGGCCATTGGCGGGCTAAAAGCTGAAAATGGTGTCAAACTGCCAGCGTTTGAGCCAGCGCTCCTCGGTGGGGCTCTGGGCGTTCAAGAGTTGGCGGCCGACCAGACCCGTGACCCCCATCTGCACGTGCGAATAGGCTTGGTAGTAGGCCTCTACCCGGTGCTCGACGACGTTGGTCGGCGCCCTCAAATCGCTGAAGTCGAACGCGGAGAGGACCGCGTCCCGCTCGATGCGAGCAAAGGTATAGCCGAGGAGAAGGTCGCCCTTCTTTTTGGTCTGGCCGACTTTAAACTCCGACCAGTAACCGTGACGTTCGTGCGAATTGCAGGCCGGAGCGGCTACTCCGGCGGCGACGAAGGCCGCCAGATTGTCGCAGGCCTTGGTGTTCTGGGCAAAGTCGAACAGGGCGTAGACAGGCCACCGCTTGAGACCGGTGTCGAAGTCCAGGCGCGCGATGGCGTCCACGATGCCGTACTGGGAAGCGAAAGCGCGTTTCCCGTTGATGACTCCGAAATTGTTGCTCAGACCGGAAGCGCTGAAGCCGAAGTTGCCGCCGCCACCGTTGGTGATGCCCTGCGCGGCAAAACCGTTGCTGGGGCTCTGCGTCTGGTTTTGAGCAATGGTATCGGCGTTCTGGAAATCATAGTATGCGAGGTTGGCCCCGAATTTTACCTTCGGGAGGAGAGTAAAGCCCGCCTGCACCTGGCCCCCCGCCATGAACGTATCGGGGCCGCCGCCGACTTCGAAAATCGGCGTTCCATAGGCGATCACCGCAAAGTGGTTGACAAAGCCTTTCTTCCAGTCCCAACCCACGGCTGCGCTGGCGCCTTCCGGGTTCAAGTCATTGTCCCAGGTCAATTCAGTGCGCTGCCAGGTATATCCGAACTTGCCCACGGTCAGGGTGAATGGCTTCAAGTAGTGAGGGTTATAGATTCCGTACGCCTTATCGATCGCCAGGGGCTTGCGTGTGAAAAACCCAGTCTCGGTGGAATTGGTGGAGACGGGATCACCCAAATCGCCGGACGCGACAGAGAAGCCCACGGCGAAGTCGTCGCTGATCTTGCTGGTGATGTTGAAGCGCAAGCGAAAGCGTTCCCGGAGGCGGGCCTCAGGCGTAGTCGCACTGGCGGCGCCACCACCAAAAAACGGCTCGAAGCGGAGACGCAGGTCACCGCTCATTTTGATATGGCCTACCGCGCCCTCCAGGGCTGCGAACTTCTTTTGCTCATCGATGGTGTTGAGGGCGGTGTTGGTCAACGTCGTTTTGACATCGGTCATGTCAGACGAGAGCTTGCTGACAGTTTCCTTCTGCTCGCTGCTTGCGCTTTCGGCGGCCGCCGCCTTTTGCTGGGCCTCAGTCGCGGCGGACTGGGTTTGTTGAAGTTCTTGTTGCGACTGCTGCCAGGCTTGGTCCTTCTGTTGCAGTTCCTGTTTAAGCTGCTCAATCTGCTGCTGTTGGGCAGCCAGCGCATCTTTCAAAGATTGGATGTCCTGAAGGGTTACCGCTGGTTGGGCGGGCTTGGCGGCCCTCTTGGCTCGCGGTTTAGCCGCAGTTTGCGCTACCAGCGTTCCAGCCAACAGCGGAACTACGCACCACCTGAGTACGGACTTCATCATTTCTCCTTTTTGCCTCTAGCCTTGGCAGAGGACCCACAGAATCGAGTTTGTACCGCAGTCGCTACGGGCACTTTCGGCCACAGAAATTCCATGTTCAACGAACACACTCAGGCTCGAAGCGAAAGCTCAACCTGTCGCTCTCCCGTAATCTTTGAGTACCGTCTCTTCTACTTCCGCAGTGTTACGGGATGGTTACAAGAACATGAAAATCTGATGAATTGGATTATCTGGCAGGAATTGTTCAAAGATAAAGAACCATTTCCATGAGCCGGACCTGGGCTCGAAAGCTGCTGGTTCGCGCAGGGGTGAGCTGGCAGGCTGCTGGCCAAGTGGGTCCGAAAAGTTCGGGTCGCGGAAGCGACCGGTTTTTAAACCTTATATTGAAGGGGAAAAAATTAGGCGGCTGTCGGGGCGGTGGTTTTATCTTCTGCTTCTCGTATCTTTTTTTGGAGGCGAATCCGAAGTTGTTCTAACTGATGGTCTTCGGTTCGGCGTTCGTACAGAATCGATGCCGCTTTGACTTCATAAGGCGTCCATGCGTCAGATTGCCTGGTAAAGTCCATAAGTCCCCCTAAGGATGAATGACGGCCAGTATACCGGCAGGACCGGGTTCCTGCAAACGGGCTTGCCGGGTACGATCCGGTAAAGGTAGAACCCGCCGCCTTCCCTATTTCTTCCCTTCTTTTTCGTCTGGAATTAACTGATAGCTCACGAAAGCCAGTTGTTTACTGTCGGGCGCCCAGGAAGGAACGTTGATCGTTCCCTGGCCACCGAAGAGTTTGGCCAACAGCTTGATTTTCTTGTCGCTCAGCGACATCAGGCGAAGCGTCACATCCTTGTTCTCGGGATGTCCGGTCACGCTGCGGTCGTAAGAGAGAAAGACCATCCACTTTCCATCGGGCGAAATGTGCGGAAACCAGTTGTTGAAATCGTCAGATGTGACTTGTTCCTGCTGGCCGCCATCGCTGCGCATGCGCCAGATCTGCATGATGCCGGTGCGCTCGGAGTTGAAGTAGATGAAATTTCCGTCGGGCGAATATTCCGGGCCGTCGTCCAGGCCTTTGGCGGCGGAAAGGCGTGTTTCTTCGCCTCCGGCGGCGGGCACGGTGTAGATGTCGAATTCACCATTCCGTTGGCCGACGAATGCCAGAGTTTTCCCATCCGGCGACCAGCCATGCCAATACGAAGGCGAGTTCTTGGTGACGCGCCGGGGAGCTCCGCCGCCAATCGGCACGATATAGACGAGGGAGTGGTGCTCCTCCTGCGACTGGTCGCTGATGGCGAGCTGAGTACCGTCCGGCGAGATGCCGTGATCGTTATTGCAGCGCGTGGCGAAACCCGTGTCGATCATTTCTGGCTTCCCCCCGGCCACCCGCAGGCGCAGGAGGTGGCCGTTGCTGTTGAATATGAAAGCCTTACCGTCGCGGGTCCAGTTCGGGGCTTCAAAGTGTTCGGGGGCGATATAAGCCACTCGCCGGTCGCCGGAATCGACCGCTACTGTTTCCAGCGTGCTGTAAAGTGTCGGCTGCGCCGCACTGGGTGCAGGCGCGGCCAAATCGACTTTCGAAAATACCGCCTTCTCGATGACCTCCTTATCATGGGAGCAGACGCCGATGCCGACGTAGAAACCTCCCTGCAGCGGTACTCGCAGCCATCCGCCGGCCACTTCAGGCTCGCTGTCAGCGGCGGCCAGGGCCATGTATACGTAATCGCCCCGCTTTGCGATACGCAACCGCCTGGGCCCGGATAGATTCGACTGGATCTCGCGGGTGAGAGCGCCCTTCTCGTCGCGATATTGCAGCGCTGTCATCCCATTGCCGTGCAGCGCCACGTCGGCGTAGGGAGAATCGGCTTCGAGACTCTGCCGTATCATCAGCACCGCCTTTTTATGTGGATTCCCGCTGGTGGTCGGAAATGAGACGTCGGCCGTCAAGGTGACATCACCCGAGACCTTCTTCCAGACAAACTGAAAGGCGTCTGCCGTAAACCACATGTTTTCGCCGCTGCCGGTGAGGGTATAGCTTTCCGTGGACGGGTCATATTCAACCGTGCCGGGGTGCAGGACCGTCCCGACGTCGGCATGGTCCTCGAATAGACCAAGTGGTGTGGCTACGGGGTTCGCCCACGAGTGGTTCATCATCGGACCGGCCAACAGAAAGACAGCAGTCAGAACCGGCAGCAATGCAATTTGTTTTACGCGCACGAACACCTCCGCGCCTTCTTCGAAGGCAACCATCCGGAACCTTGAACAGCACGATATGCGTTTCTCTCCGAACCGCTTCGTGCGGTCCCCGGCTACTGGTATTCCTTGACTTCCTGGCGCGATTCTCCCAGGTTCTCAATGCCCAGATCTACCACGTCACCGGCCTGCAGAAACACAGGCGGGTTCATTCCGATACCAACTCCAGCCGGCGTTCCGGTGCTGATCACATCGCCCGGAAGAAGGGTCATAAACTGGCTCGTATACGAAACCAGCGTTGCCACATCAAAGATCATGTTGGAGGTGGAACCGTTCTGCCGCAAATTTCCATTTACCTTGAGCCACATCTTGAGATTGCCAACCTCTGGAATTTCGTTCGCGGTGGCCAGAAACGGACCCAAAGGAGCGAACGTGTCCGCGCTCTTGCCTTTTACCCATTGGCCTCCACGCTCCAGCTGAAAGTTGCGCTCCGAATAGTCGTTGTGCAGGGCGTATCCTGCAACGTAGTCTAGGGCCCTTTCCTTCGACACGTATGAGGCCCTTTTTTCGATAACTACCGCCAGCTCAACTTCCCAATCCACCTTGCTTGAGTTCCGCGGTCTGACCAGGGCATCATTCGGCCCCACCAGGGACGTCGTCGCCTTGAAGAAGAGCACCGGTTCCTTTGGCGGCTCCGCTTTTGTTTCCGCCGCATGATCACGATAGTTGAGTCCGATGCAGACAATCTTGCTGGGCCGGCAAACCGGAGGCCCGAGGCGCACCGACGCAGCCACCCGAGGGGCGGACGATGCGTTTTTCCGCAGCCAGGAATCCAATTGCTTCAAACCGCCGCTGCCAAAGAATTCCTCGTTGTAGTCCGAACCCAGCCCGGATGCATCGATACGAATGCCTTCCGGCAGCAGCACGCCCGGCTTTTCCTTGCCCGGCTCACCAAATCGGATCAGTTTCATTGTGCGGACCTCCTAATGTCCGGCTTGCACGAGCCGCATCCGCCGGCCTTCTCGACCGTCGGGGCCCGATTTTTGTTCTCCATCAGTTTAGCTGCAGTGCAACGCAGCGTGAGGTTGGCCGGCTCGCGAAGGAAGGCCACAACACGACATTCGTTTCTCCGCCCCGCGAGCGCGGAGTTGTAGTGACTACAATTTATCACCCCTCAACATCGCGGTCGAAACACGAGCAGCGGAAGTTGTCTGACCAGCCGCCGGCGATCACTTTCGCCGCCACGATATTGCCACCCCAGCAGCCAACTGAACCCACGGCGAACAATCGGGGCGATGAAGCGGTTCCGGTACTCGTACCCTTGGATAACCGTCATCGCTTCTTCTTCACCAAGAAAGCGATGCGACGCCACGAAATGCCGGGAGCCGACTGTCACTTCCTCGCCAGGTCTTGCCTCGATGTTGCGAAGCCAGTCAGAATCAGGGCCGAAACCGTTCGCCACCACGGCCTCGGGACCTTCCTTCCGGTACTCGACGACTTCCAGAACGGTCTGACGCCGCAGGCCGGTGCGCCGGCCGATATGTGTCAGCAGTAAGAGCCGGTTTCCGAACAGCCAGCCTAGCCGCCAGCGATAGAGGTACACCGGCACCCGGAAGAAATACCACAAGACGCTCTTTCTTTTGATCGCGATCATGCCAGCCTTGCCTGCATGTTACGGCCTCATCCATTATCACAGTGTTGATCGCCTTGGAGCCATACCGTCGATGCCTGATATCGGGCATTCGCCCAAAGTGTGCGGATCGTGGCCGGTTCGCGTGTCCTGACCAGACACGGCATGTGGCTTGAACTCGGCTCGAAACGCTAGAATCAGCAGCAGTGGAAACGGAGCCAGCGATATGATTCTGATTGGCGATGAACAAGTGGAGCTTTCTACAACTTACGGGCCGATGCGGACCCACGTTTTCCGACCGGCAGCGCCCGGCAAGTATCCCGGAATCGTTTTCTTTACCGAGATTTTCCAGGTAACCGGACCGATTCGCAGAACCGCGGCCATGCTTGCGGGACATGGATACATCGTGGCGGTCCCGGAGATTTATCACGAGTTCGAAGCTGCCGGGACGGTGTTGGCCTATGACCAGGCAGGTTCGGATCGCGGCAACGCGTGGAAGACGACCAAGGAGCTTGCGAGCTTCGATGCCGACGCCCGTGCCGTGCTGGACCATCTGAAGTCGCGTCCGGATTGCACCGGTCAATTGGGCGCATTGGGCATCTGCATCGGTGGTCATCTGGCGTTCCGCGCGGCCATGAATCCCGACGTCCTGGGCGCCGCGTGCTTTTATGCAACCGATATCCATAAGGGCAGCCTGGGCAAAGGGATGCAGGACGATTCTCTGCAGCGTGCAAAGGACATCAAGGGCGAGTTGCTGATGATCTGGGGCCGGCAGGACCCGCACATTCCTCTGGAAGGGCGGATGACGGTGCTGGCCCGATTGAATGAGGTGAACGCGAAGTTCAGTTGGCACGAAGTGAACGGCGCTCACGCCTTCATGCGCGACGAGGGTGTCCGCTATGACCCTGAACTGGCATATGAGTTATACGGTCTGGTTTTTGATTTCTTTCATCGCCGATTGGGTTATGGCGATTTGCCTGTCCAAGTCGCAGGCGCGGGAGAGACGAAGCACTAGGGGACGTTTGCTGGGCGCCCGAGCCATGTCAGCGGGGCAAAAGGGAATCCAGGGTTTAACGCTACGGAAGCGCTTAGCTTGGGCTTTAAGTCGATTTTCTGGAGAGGTGCTCGGATGAGTTTTGTTCGTGGGATGAAGGCGGTGGTGGGAGACAGTCATTTTCTGGTGCCATTTTTTGTACTTCTTGCGGGAATAGCCCTTTTGATCGTGTTGCGATAGCCGGGTGCTTCGGTGGAAAAGCGTGGCCGGAGTGCAGTTGAAGTGGGCTGGCCGGAGGTTGGCATGGCGGGCGTGGCCGAGAGGGTCGAAAAACGGGGTCCGTCGCTGCATGGCCTGGGGGTGATCTGCGGGTTGACGGCGGGGGTATGGTTGGGCGCGGCCGAGGCTCCGACCAAGCTGGTGACGGCAGGCTTCTCTCCTTTTGCGATCTCGTTGTGCATGGTGGCCGGCGTCTTTACGGCGCGCTGGACTTTTCCTACGTTGTTGAAAGGGACGAGCTACGTTTTTGCGGACCTGATGGAAAGGAAGCACCTGATTGTGTGGGCGCTGCTGGCGGGGGCGCTGTGGGCGGTGGCGAATACTCTGACCGTGTTTGCGATTCGAGATGTGGGGCTGGCGGTGGCGTTTCCGCTTTGGAATATGAACTCTCTGATCGGGCTGCTGTGGGGGCGGGTGCTGTTTCGCGAACTGAAAGTAGCGAGCGCGACCAACATCGGCAAGGTCGTGGTGGGCGCGGTCGCGATCGTGACTGCCGCCGTGATGCTGGGTTTCAGCACACTCGACGGCGCTACGGCCGGGGCGGCCGCCGGGCACCATGCCTTCCGCGGGATTCTTGCGGCACTTGGCGCCAGCCTGATGTGGGGGACGATGTACATTCCCTACAGGAAGGCTTATCTGAGCGGGATGAATCCGCTGTCGTTTGTGACTGCATTTACCGTTGGCGAGTTGGGAACGGTGCTGGCTTTGACCCTGGCACTCGATGGCGGCCTGCATTCGTCCGCCTTTCAGTTGTTCCGCATTCGCGGGGTTCTGTTCTGGCTGTTCCTGGGCGGATTTGTTTGGGTGATCGGCGATCTGTTTCAGCAGTTCGCGGCGAAGTATCTGGGGATTGGACGAGGAATCCCGCTTTCGAATACCAACCAGTTGTGGGGGCTGGCCTGGGGAGCGTTGGTGTTCGGGGAGTTGGCTACGGCGGACAAGGCGCATGAACTGCTGGTCGTGGCCGGGTCAATTGTGATGATCCTTGGGGCGCTCGGCATCAGTACGGCGGTGGCCTCCGCTCGAGAGGAAAGCTCAACCAATGAGGCGGTGCTGCGGGAGTGTGAGCGATACGGCCTGGATTACCAGCGCACGATTGCGTCGATGGGCGGGGACGAGTTGGGCGGGCAGAACCAGCAGCGACGTTGGTGGGACTATGTGATTATCGCCGTGGCGATCGGGGTGTTCGTATGGCTGGGTGCGCGGGCAGTGGTGCCTCCTCTGGCCATGAACGTTCGCTGGGTTGCGGTGCTGGGCGTGGCCTTGCTGTTGAGCCTGCTGGCAGGCACGTGGAGCTTGTGGCGCAGGACGCGGTTCTCGTAAGGGGAATGCCTGCACCGCCTGATTACGTCACAGGCGCAGGACAAAACGGAAGCACATATCCTCCCCGAACCACATGACGTAGTTCGTCCCCCAGGCGTTGTTGAAGAGACTGCAATGCACGCCACTCGAGAGATCGGGTTCAGAGCGGGAGAAGTTGAGCGGTGATTTCTCTCCCACGGCAATCAAAGGCGCATCCAGCGTCTCCACGACCAGGGACTGATCTTCATTACGGTAACTGAATCCGGTCGAAACCGCGTGCATGTGCCGGCCGCCCGCGGCAACCACATCAAAGGGCGACACCTGTTCGCCTGCTTTGTCCATGGTCCAGCCCCGCTGGTCAGGCACGATCGGGTTGAAGGTGAGCCACAGAGCTTCAGGAAGGCGAGTGGCCGGCTTTCCAAACCAGTAGAAATTCAGATGCAGCGCTGGTTCTGCGTCAGGAAGCAGAAGCTCCAGGTACATTTTTTTCGGGAACGAGGCGCGTCCGGAACGGAGAGCTTCCTGGTCGCGGATTTCCAGGCTGGCGAGGAGACGATGGCCGTCGCTGTTTTTCTCGGCGTGAATCTCGGCGAGAGATGGCAGCCAATTCTGGCTTTCTGCTCCGAAGCGCCCGATGTTGGGTTTGCCGAAGTCTTTGGCCGCCCAATCCGCCTGGGTGATGATGTAGTTCGAGAGGAACCGCGAGTAGTCCTGCTGCGAAAGCGTCTGGTAGGAGAAGAGAGCCAACGAGTGCTCGGGAGAGGCCCATTCCCTTCCCGACTTCTTGTCGCGCAGGCGATGGATCGCTCCTGTAACTGGATCGAGCCGCAAAAGGAAATGTGCCGTCTCCACTTCCCTGCTGCCGGACTGCACCGTGGCATTCAGGAGCTCAGGCTCTTTCGGCGTGAGGGCGCGGACCGCGGTCTGCGCCTGATCTCGAAGCGGCGCGGGTAGCGCAGCGATGGCGTCAAACAGGTCCTGCCGCTTTTCCGCCCAACTGAACTGGACGACCTTGTAGTTTTTCGTGTTCAACATCTCGGCCAGATCGCGAGGCGTGTAGTGCTCGAAATCCAGCCAGGTTTTGGTGTCGGTGCCCCAGGTGTGTTCGGCCTCCAGAAGAAGATGCCGCAGCAGAGCGACATCCGTCGCGTCGCCGGAGCGGAAACTGCCCTGGGCGATCCAGGCCTGGCGAAGCCGGGAAACTTCGCGGTAGCGGGCGACCTTGACGGGATCGCTGGCAACCCCGTAGATCCATGTATCACCAATTTCCTGGGTGACGACTGGAAGGTGACCGCGATACGGCTCGGCCGCATTTGCGATCTCGGTGAGACTGGTGGGGATGACCTTGGCGTTGGGAAATTGTCGCCTGAGATCGGAGTAGGTGCTTACGATCTCTTCCGGGGTATGCGGACCGGTGTTGTCGTCGCGAACCACGATGGCGATGGCCAGATCGGAGCCGGGGAGGCAAACCACACTGCCGTAGTCATGGTGATACATCACGATGATCGAAGCGCCGCTCGTGTCTTTCCAGACGAACAAGGGAGGCACTTCGGCCGGCGTGCTGCCACCGTTCACGCCAATATCGAGGAACTTCACACCTTGTTCCGCGAGCGGAGCGATCAGACCGCGGGTGTGGCCGGGAACATCAGTCATCTTCGCCCCGGTCGAGGTGCGGCCAAAGCGCCGGTCCAAGGATTGAGACAGTGCGATGCTGGCAGAGATCATCGACCGGTCCATCATCTCGGTCTGCCAGTTGAAGGGGAGGGCATGCCAGGCGATATCGCCGTCCGCGATGGCGCGCTCCATGCGCCGGCGGTCTTCCGGCGCAGCCTGTTCGAGGTACTCATAGAGCAGCCATGAACCGGTGGTCCAGACATAGCGATAGCTGCCGGTCTGGCGCATGTGGTCCGCGGTGCGGATGGCTTGGGGAAAGTATTGGGTGAAGTAGCGATGAACCACCGCTGCCTGAGTGTCGATGAAGCCAGCGTCAAAATGACACTTGAACATGGTCAAGACGCGCTTCACTTGTAAATTGGGCGCTACCGGGGCCGGAGCCACTTGCCGGGACGAAGAAGCGCCTCGGCTGGACGCGAGCGCGCCATACAAGGCGAAAGCCGACTTTATGAAACCGCGCCGATCCATGGCGCTATTGGCCTCCGCCTGGTTCGAATGACTGCAAGGCCCTGGTTACGGCCTAGGCACACGAAGGACCACTATTGGATCTGGAGCGTCGCATTCAGCGGTGTCTCGCCCGAAGACGGACCGACAAAGATCTTGTAGGCACCCGGCAATAGGCTCCAGGCATTTTTCTGCTCATCGAAAATAGACATCACCCGAGGATCGGTGGCAACTGTAACGGTCTTGGACTCGCCCGGGGCAAGTTCGATACGCTGCCATCCCACCAGCCGTTTGAAGGGTTCGCCGGCGGCCTCCGGGAGCCTCGCGTAAATCTGCGCGATTTCGGCGCCGGCGCGCTTGCCCGTGTTCTTCACGGCAAAGCTTACCGTGCGCTGTGCATTGTCCGTCTTCAGGTTGGAATAGGCGTAAGTCGTGTAGGAGAGTCCGAACCCGAAGTGAAACAACGGCTGCTTGTGCTCGGACTCGTACCACTTGTAGCCGACCTTCACGCCCTCGTCATAGTGCACTGTGTACTTGGATTGAACGTGCGTAGGCCCGTTCTCCACGCCGCTGCCTTGACCTTTGTCCTCCGGAGGAAGTGGGGGAATGACTGGATGCGGCAAATCGGCATCGCTCTCGGGGAAGGTCATGGCAAGTTTGCCGGAAGGGTTCACCTCCCCGGTCAGCACGTTGGCGAGAGCTTTATGACCGCTGCTGCCCGCGTACCATGCTTCCACCACGCCACTCACCTTTCCGATCCAGGGCATGGTCACCGCGGTGCCGGTCTCGAGAACAACAATCGTATGTGGATTCGCGGCCGCTACCTGCTCGATCAACGCATCCTGATTATCGGGAAGTGAGAGAGTTGCCAGGTCCACGCCTTCCGCCTCCCACTGGTAGGCAAAGACGATGGCGACCTCGGTACTCTTGGCCAGAGCTGCTGCGGCCGTTAGGTCCTGGCCAGAGTTGAATTCTATCTTGGCGTTCGGAAGCTTCGCGCGTAGCGCTTTGAGCGGCGACGTGGGGAACCAGATGTGGTCCTGCCAGTGAGTCGCGCCCTTCCCGGGAGGCGCAATCGCATTGCCTCCAGGCGGATCCACCTGGGCTGAGCCGCCTCCGGAAATCATGCCCACATCAGCGTGCCCGCCGATCACGGCGATGCTCCGAATCCTGGCTGCATCAAGGGGCAGGATCGCTTTGTCATTCTTGAGAAGCACGATGCTTTTTTCTTCCAGGTGCTGGGCGATGTCCAGCCCGCGTTGCACATCGACGACGCCTTTCTCGATGGGATGATCCACAACCCCGGAAAGGAACTCGGCATACAGCACCCGGCGGGCATGGTCGTCAATGTCGGTCATCGGCACCTTGCCGTCCTTTACCGCCTGAGTCAGCGCCGGGCCAAAGAAATCGGCCATGGGTTGTTCCTGGTCCAAACCCGCCGCCGAAGCCTTCTCGGTACTGTGGGTACCGCCCCAATCGGAGATGACGAAACCCTTATATCCCCAATCGTTCTTAAGAACATCGTGCAGGATGTAAGTATTCTCGCAGGCGTAGTCGCCGTCGATGCGATTGTAGGAACACATCACCGCGCCTGGGTTCGCAATCTCGATGCCAATATGGAAGGCGAGAAGATCACTTTCCTGCATGGCGCGTTTGGAGACGATCACGTTCACGATGTTTCGACCGGTCTCCTGATCGTTGAGGGCAAAATGTTTGATGTCGCCGATGACGTGCTGCGCCTGTTCGCACTTCATCAGATTGCCCACCATGGTTCCGGCGAGCAGCGGATCTTCTCCGGCATACTCAAAAGTCCGCCCGTTCCTCGGTTCACGGGTAATATTGACGCCCCCGCCCAGCGACATATTGAAGCCCTGGGCTCGCAACTCGCGGCCGATGAGCGTGCCATACTCGCAGGCACCTTGCGTGTCCCAGCTCGAAGCGGCTGCCAGGTCCGAAGGGAGCGCCGTCGAATAGCGGCCATTCGCCCCGCTGTCGCGAACGCCGTAGGCGGCGTCAGAAAGGAATAGCGGGGGGATGCCTAGCCGCTTGATCCCCTCAACGTAGCCTGCGCCGCCGTTGGAAAGATAGGTGAGGGGCATCTGCCATTGGGAGGCATGTGCCATGCCGTTGCCGTGCAGGAGCGCAATCTTTTCCTCCAGAGTCATCTGCTTCAGAACCAACTCGGCCCGCTCTTCGGGAGAGAGACTGGAGTTCATCCAGGGCTGGCTCACGTTCTGCGCCATGACAGAACCCGCGGCCGCCATTAAAACCATTGTTCCTGCCAGTACAATGACTGCCCATCGCTGGGATCGTCTTAGCTTCTGAATCTGCATGTCTCTCCTGACTTTGCGCAACCGTTCTCAAACTGCCTGGCCCTTCCCAGAACCAAGTCCCCAAACGCGAAAGCCCTGGCGAATCGTGCGCGCGTAAGGCTCATGGCGTAAAACGGTAGCCGATATGGGCTGGGCAAATTGCCGGTAGCGCGCGCCAAGTGCCCTTGATAATGCGACGCCGACGTATCATACGTTGCGGCAATCAGGCGTGTCCATGATGCCCAAGCTACGAATCAACGCAAACTCACCGAAAAGGTAACTCCGGTTGCGAGTTGCCCTTTTCCCAATTTGCTTAAATCGAACTAAGGAGCTTATAGACGAGGAACCAGCCGGGCGTGTTCGTCCATCCTCGGCAACCGCCTTGGAAACGCTATTTCAGCACGCTGACCCAAGGTCCGTCGGAGATTGTGCGCTTGGGAATCGTTCTCGTTTTTTACGGCGTCGAGCGGCTATCGCCTGATAAATGCCCGGCTCATTATACGAAGCGTTTCGCTTTCTCGACCAGGATTCGATGAAAGTGAAAACTGCACTCCGTTTCGGGTTGCTCTTGTGATGATGCCAAGCCACCGAGTTCCCCGACGATAAACAGGTTGGGATACTCGCCTCGTATTCGTGGCTGGCGAACGGCATGTCGGCGCCCATGCTGGGGCCCGCCATCACCATTTGTGATCGCGCCCACCGGACTGGCTTTGGCACACAGGCTGTGGCCGATACATTTATGCCCATTAACAATGACTGCCTTGCCTGCTAGCATTGCAAGCACATCTCCCTCTGGGCGGACCGAGGTACTGGTGCCGCAGCCGATGCAATGGGTGGTGTCAATGTGGGGATGCTGTCCCTTCGGGCCGTCGGAAAACAGTTCGCCCGTTCATTCGTCGCGGCTCGCATCAACCCGCTGCGGTGGATCAAAGGGCGACGCCCCGCCTCTCGAAGATGTTCTGAAGACGATGCGCGAGCGTCTAGCAAAGTTCGACGTTGAGAAGATCAAACCTCAGGATCTTGGTGGCGCGCCTGCCCGACGAAGACACATAGGAAGGAAGACCACGAATGACAGCCCCATCTGCTAGAAAACATGCAGGGCCTGGGCCAGCGAGTGACCAGCCGCAGGTTCCCGAGCCCGCGTTCGCCGAGCGTGCGCGCACATTGGTGTATTTGGGCCGAATAGGCAGCCTCTCGACCCTGTCACGAAAACAGCCAGGTTTCCCGTTCGGGTCCCTGATGCCTTATGGATTGGACGATCACGGGCGTCCGATCTTCCTTATCAGCACAATGGCCATGCACACGCAGAACTTGCAGGCCGACCCGCGCGCCAGCTTGCTTGTTACCCAGGAGAGCACGGACAGCGAACCGCTCGGAGCATCGAGGATCACACTAGTAGGAAATGTTCTACCGGCACCGGACGCCGAAGTAGCCGAGACTCGAAAGCTCTATCTGGCGCGCCATGCTAACAGCAAGTATTGGGTAGATTTTGAAGATTTCTCTTTCTACCGCATGAAAGTAGTAGATGTTTACTACGTGGGCGGCTTCGGTGTGATGGGCTGGGTATCCGCCGCCGAATATGACGGCAGCCAACCCGATCGTCTCGCTGACTCAATGGCCGGGATCATTCAGCACATGAACACCGACCACAAGGATGCGCTCGTCCTCCTTGCCCGGAAATTTGCCGGCATTGAGTCGCAGGAAGCAACGATGACAGCGGTCGATCGCCTCGGCTTTCATGTGCGCTTGAAGACCCAGGACGGCATCCGCGGCACTCGCATCGCATTTCTGCAAGAGGTGAGCAACCCGGCCGAAGCTCGAAA
>JBOGLD010000001.1:0-8771 GCA_050745885.1 Terriglobales bacterium | reverse complement strand
ATTCCGAGCCGTCGGCCGTAACATCCGGCGGGGGCGCGCTGAATGATGGCGTCCTGCTTGATGCATATTCGCAGGCCGTGGTCGGCGCCGCCGAGAAACTGAGCCCGTCGGTGGTCAAGATCGATGTTGCCCAGTCGGGGAAAAGCCGTTCCGGCGAGCCGCGCGAGCAGCAAGGGGGCGGATCCGGTTTCGTGTTCACTCCCGACGGCCTGATTCTTACCAACAGCCACGTGGTGCATGAAGCCACGCGAATTCAGGTCTCGTTCGCCGACGGGCGGCGATTTCCGGCTCACACCATCGGTGACGATCCGGCGACAGACCTGGCCGTGGTTCGCGTGGATGTCCCCAATAACGACGCCCCGCATTTGGTGGCCGCCCCGTTGGGAGATTCGCAGAAGCTGCGCGTGGGACAACTGGCGATTGCGATTGGAAATCCTTACGGCTTCCAGTACACGGTCACGGCCGGCGTCGTCAGCGCTCTGGGGCGGTCGTTGCGTTCTTACTCGGGACGAATGATCGATGATGTGATCCAGACCGACGCTTCGCTTAACCCGGGCAATTCGGGAGGACCCCTGGTAACTTCCGATGGCCACGTCGTCGGAGTAAACACGGCGACCATCATGGGCGCGCAAGGGCTGTGTTTCGCCATCGGGATCAATACCGCAAAGTTTGTGGCCGGACGTCTGCTGCAAGAAGGAAGAATTCGCCGCAGCTACATTGGAGTGGAGGCCCAGACCACGCCCCTGCATCGCCGCCTGGTGCGTTTTTACAACCTCCCGCAGGAAAGCGGCGTGGTGGTGATTTCCGTGACTGCCGGCAGCCCCGGACAGAAGGCGGGATTACGGGAAGGTGACGTGATTGTCGCACTGGATGGCAAATCGGTAGCGGGAGTGGATGACCTGCACCGCCTGCTGACCGACGCTCGAGTGGGTGTCAGTAGTTCGCTGACGGTGCTGCGCTGGACGGAAAAGTTGGAACTGCAAATCGTGCCCGCAGAGTCGACGTAGCCGTGTGGCGCGGGCGCCCTCGCCCGCGTGACGGCGCCACATGCCCCGTGGGCCGGGCGGCTCAAGCGCCCGCCGCAGCGGTGCCCCTTTAGTATCATTGCAAGCTCTGGCCCCCTATGTTAGCTTCTTGAAACAGCAGAGGTTAGCTTGCAAGCGACGATTCCTGCCGGGCTGGATCGCAAGGAAGCGGAAGTTTACCAGCAGCTTCATCCGGAACGGCTCCCGAAACACATCGCCATCATCATGGACGGCAACGGCCGCTGGGCGCGCCGCCGCCACTTGCCGCGCATCGCCGGACACCGCGCCGGGGTTGCATCCGTGCGCTCTACGGTCGAAACCGCCGCGCGTATCGGGATCCCGTGGCTGACCCTGTATGCGTTTTCGGAAGAGAACTGGAAAAAGCGTCCCCGCAGCGAAGTGGATTTCCTGATGGGCCTGTTGTGCCGCTATCTGAAGGCGGAAGTCCCGACCCTCAACAAGAACAACATCCGCCTGGAATACATCGGCCGCCAGCATGAACTTCCTTCCTCAGTGCAGGAGAAGATGGCCTGGGCGCGGGAGGCGACCGCGGGCAATACCGGCATGGTGCTGACCCTGGCGCTCAATTACAGCGCGCGCACCGAACTGGTGGATGCGTTCCGCTCCATCGTGGACGCCGCCGCCAGCAACGGCGGCCTCGAACATCTGGACATCGATGAGGACGCGGTGTCGCAGAACCTGTACACCCGGCATTTGCCTGATCCCGATCTGGTGGTCCGCACCAGCGGCGAGATGCGGCTCAGCAATTTCCTGTTATGGCAGCTGGCCTATGCTGAAATCTATGTCACTCCGACGTTGTGGCCGGAGTTTCGCGGGGTGCACTTACTGGAAGGTATCGCGGAATATCAGAAGCGCGAGCGGCGTTACGGCGGCTTGGCCGGCGACGCCGCCCATGCGCACAACTCTCACTCGCATCCATCCAAGACCGGCCGGAGCTGACACGGCTTGCAACTACTGAAACGAATCCTCACCGCGGTGCTCCTGATCCCGATTGTGCTCCTGCTGGTGCTGCGGGCGCCGGTGCCGGTGCTGGCCTTGGTGGCGGCCCTGGTGGCGCTGCTGGCGGCGGAGGAGCTGCTTAAACTTTCGGAGGCCTACAAGATCAGGCCTTTTCACTGGCCCACCTACATTTTTATCGGGCTGTTTTTTCTCTTCCTGGCGGTGAATCCCGGGCATGGCACTCCGCTGCTTTCCACATCGGTGTTCGCCGGCAGCGCGGCGTTTGTGGCCGTTATGGCGCCCTTTGTTTTTCTGGTGATTGGCATGAGACGGGCCGATCTCGGCACGGCACTTCCAGCGGCCATGACTTCGGCATTTGCTTTCGCTTATGTTGCCCTGCCGCTGGGATGCCTGGTGCAGATTCGGGAACAGGTCGCGGGTGCGTTCCTGCTGCTCTACCTGCTCCTGCTGGTATGGGCGGGCGACATCTTCGCCTATTTTGTGGGACGCTCGCTGGGACGCCACCTGATGTCGCCGCGCATCAGTCCCAAAAAGACGTGGGAAGGAGCGCTGGCCTCGATGGTCGCCAGCGTGGGGATTGGCATGTTGCTGTATAACTACGCCTTGCCTATCAGCACGGCGCTGCTGAATGCGCGTCTGATTGAAAAAAAGGACGGCCTGTTCGCCCTGGAGAAGACGCCGCTGTGGCCGATCATCCTGCTTTCCGCAGGCATTAATATCGCCGCCCAGCTGGGCGATCTGGTGGAATCGCTGATCAAGCGGGGCGCCGGGGTAAAAGATTCGGGGACGCTTCTTCCCGGCCACGGCGGCATGCTTGACAGAGTTGATGCCCTGCTCTTTGCCGCTCCGCTGCTGTGGTACTATGCGGCTTGGCGCGTGATG
Source organism: Terriglobales bacterium (assembly GCA_050745885.1). Taxonomy (GTDB): domain Bacteria; phylum Acidobacteriota; class Terriglobia; order Terriglobales; family Acidobacteriaceae; genus JAIQFF01. The sequence continues at coordinate 5,883 of JBOGLD010000001.1, read as the reverse complement.
CAGTAGGCCGCCCCCCTGGCTACGCCCCACCCTGAATTTTTGTTATGAAACGCATTGCCATTCTGGGATCCACGGGCTCGATTGGCCGCAGCACGCTGAGCGTGGTTGAAAGCTATCCCGAGCGCTTTCAGGTCGTGGCGGTTGCGGCCGGACAGAACGTCGACACTGCTTTCGAGCAGGCCCGGCGATGGAAGCCCAGGCTGATTTCGATTTCGACCGCCGTCGATGCCGAGATTCTGCGCTCCCGCCTGCAAACGTCCGGCATGAAAAACATCGAAGTCGTGCATGGCCAGGCGGGAACGGTCGAGGTCGCGACTCATCCGGAGGTGGATTTCGTAGTCAGCGCCATCGTGGGCGTGGCCGGGCTCAAAGCCACTTACGAAGCGGTAAGAGCGGGAAAAACGGTGGGGCTGGCCAACAAGGAATGTCTGGTGGCGGCCGGAGAATTGATCACCGCCGAAGCGCGCCGCCGGGGCAAACCTCTTCTGCCCATCGACAGCGAGCACAATGCGGTCCACCAATGCCTGCGGGGCGGACGGATGGAAGAGGTGGAGCGGATCTGGTTGACCGCCTCGGGAGGACCATTTCTTTACACACCGGGATCGCAATTTTCTTCGATCACGGTTGCCCAGGCCCTGAAGCACCCCACATGGAAAATGGGCCAGCGCATCACCATCGACTCGGCCACCTTGATGAACAAGGGCTTTGAGGTGATTGAGGCTTGCCGTTTGTTCAACTTGCCGCCCAGCCGGGTGCAGGTGATGGTGCATCCCCAATCCACCATCCACTCCATGGTCGAATTCGTGGATGGCAGCATACTTGCTCAGTTTTCTGTGACCGACATGCGCCTGCCCATCCTCTACGCGTTGACGTATCCCGATCGCATTCCGTCGGCTATGCATTTCCCGGTCATGGACTTACGGCATCTCGAATTCCTGCCACCGGATATGGAAAAATTCCCTTGCCTGGGCCTTGCCTATGAAGCGGCGGAGGCCGGGGGTGCGAAAACTGTTGCACTCAACGCGGCCGATGAAGTAGCGGTGGCGGCGTTTCTGCAGGGCCGTATCGGCTTTGATCACATTCCGGCGGTCATCCGGGAAGTCCTCTCTGCAACGGAAGTGGGTAAACTGGAATCTATAGAGCAGGTTTTGGAAGCCGACTCCCTGGCGCGTGAACTGGCCCGCGAAAGAGTCGAGCGGGTGGGGACCGGGTCGGAAAGTCAGAGGCCGGTCTCAACCGCGATACGGGGAGAGTAGGAAAAACCTCATATATGTCTGGATTCTTGATTGCAGTGCTCGCCGTCGGCGTGATTTTGGGATTCATGATCCTGATTCACGAGTTTGGCCATTACGCCGTGGCCAAGCTGTTGGGTGTTCGAGTGGAGCAATTTGCCATTGGCTTTGGCAAACGCCTGTTCGGTTTCAGGAAAGGCGAAACGGATTATCGCGTCAACGTATTGCCGCTGGGCGGATACGTCAAGATGAGCGGCGAAAACCCGATGGATGAGCGTAGCGGCGATCCCGGGGAATTCATGTCGCACCCGCGATGGCACCGCTTCCTGATCGCCATCGCCGGTCCCGGCATGAACATTCTGTTTGCCGTGGGCCTGCTCACCGGCGTCTACATGGTGCATTACGAATATCCGTCATTTTTTGACGAGCCTGCCGTGATCGGATGGGTGCAGCAGGATACACCCGCAGCCAAGTCTGGAATCCTGGCGGGAGACCGCATCGTTCGCATTGAGGGCATAGAGAATCCGACCTGGGACCAAGTCATACCCAGGGTAGCTTTGAACCCCAACCAATCCCTCGACGTCACGATTGAGCGCGCAGGAAAGACGTTATCCAAGACCATCGTGCCCGAGGCCCTGGGACCGAATCAAATGGGGTCCGCGGGATGGGAGCCCAAGGAGCCGAGCTTTCCCGTCACCATCCTGGAGCCTGGCATGCCAGCCGAACAGGCCGGGATGAAACTGGGCGACGAGATTGTCAGCGTGGACGGGCAGCCGATGCCGGGCATCGAGGCCATGATCGAAGCTCTGAAGCGCACCAAGGACAAGCCAATCCGGATTGAGGTCCTGCGCAATGGCCAGCCACTAAGCTTCGTCATGCGTCCGGTTCTGTCCGACACTTCAGGGGAAGAACGTTACCGTGTAGGCTTCGCCAGTGAGCCCATGACCGTGGCCTCATTGCCGCTGGCGGCGGCGTTTCGCCGCTCCCTGGAACAGAACGAGCAGGGCTCGCTCCTGATCCTGGAACTGGTGCAAAAAATGATACAGCGCAAGATCTCGATCCGCTCCGTCGAGGGGCCGATCGGCATCGGACGCGCCGCCGGGCAGGCAGCCAGCAAGAAAGGCTGGACCCCGCTTTTGGAATTGACCGCCGGAATCAGCCTCAACCTCGGCATCTTCAACCTGCTGCCCATTCCCATTATGGACGGTGGCGTCATTCTCTTGCTGTTTGTCGAAAGCATTATCCGCAGGGACATCAGCCTGCGCATCAAGGAACGTATCTACCAGGCGGCTTTTGTGTTCCTGGTGCTTTTCGCGGTCATGGTCATCTACAACGATGTGGCCAAGATGCTGCCGGGCGTGATGCAGAGAATGCCGTAAGGCAGCTTTCTGCTCTCAGCTTTCAGCTTTCAGCTTTCAGCTCTCATGCTTGATGCCTGGTTGCGGCAAGGGAAACCGCAAAGCAGGTCCCTCCACTGCGCTCGCTTCGCGTCGCTCCGGTCGGGATGACACAGTTGTGCTTGGGGCTTGGGGCTGAGAGCTGACAGCTGAAAGCTGGCGCTGTAAGCCATTTAATCGCAGCGCTTTAAGTGCAGATGGCTGAGAGCTGACAGCTGAGAGCCGTCTTCTCCCGTGTTAAACTACACTTTCCCATGGCAGACATTCGACGCAGAAAATCGGTTACCGGCGCGGTTGGCGGCGTGAAGGTGGGCAGCGATGCACCAGTTGTAGTGCAGTCGATGACCAACACCGACACCGCCGATATTCCTTCCACGGTGCAGCAGGTTGCGGCGCTGGCCCGGGCCGGGTCGGAGTTGGTGCGGGTTACGGTCAACAACGAAGAAGCTGCAGCCGCGGTCGCGCCCATCGTCGAGAAACTCGATCAGCAGGGCGTACGCGTACCTATCATCGGTGACTTCCATTACAACGGACACATCCTGCTCAAGAAATATCCAGCCTGCGCCCGGGCCCTGGCCAAGTACCGGATCAACCCCGGCAACGTAGGCATTGGGCGCAAGGACGACAACAATTTCCGCACCATGATCGAGGTTGCGGTGGAGAACCAGAAACCGGTGCGCATCGGCGTGAACTGGGGATCGCTCGACCAGGCGCTGCTGACCCGCATGATGGACGAGAATTCTCTTCTGCCGGAGCCGAAAGACGCGCGTGAAGTCACCATGGAAGCCATGGTGGTGAGCGCGCTGAATTCCGCCAGCCTGGCCGAGAAATACGGATTGCGGCCCGATCAGATCATCCTGAGCGCCAAGGTGAGCGGAGTTCAGGACCTGATCGACGTGTACCGCTCGCTGGCCGCGCGCTGCAGCTATCCTCTGCACCTGGGGCTGACCGAGGCCGGCATGGGCGCCAAAGGGATCGTGGCTTCGAGCGCCGCCATGGGCGTGCTGTTGCAGGAAGGTATCGGCGACACCATTCGGGTTTCGCTCACGCCCGCCCCGGGCGGCGATCGAACCGAAGAAGTTCGCGTGGGACAGCAGATTCTGCAATCCCTGGGCATCCGCAGCTTCACTCCGCAGGTGACGGCATGCCCCGGTTGCGGCCGCACCACCAGCACTTTCTTCCAGGAAATGGCGCAGCAGATTCAAACCTATCTGCGCGACCAGATGCCGGTATGGAAGGGACACTATACCGGCGTGGAAGAGATGAAGGTCGCGGTGATGGGCTGTGTGGTGAACGGCCCGGGCGAGTCGAAACATGCCAGCCTCGGCATCTCACTGCCGGGAACGTTCGAAGAACCGAAGGCGCCGGTTTACGTGGACGGCCGCTTGTTCACCACTCTGAAGGGCGACAAGATCGTCGCCGAGTTCATCAAGATTCTCGACGACTATGTCGACTCGCACTACGCTGCCAAAGAAGAACTGACCGCACGTTGAATGTAGGCGCGAGCGTCCCGCTCGTGCGGCAGCGGCACGGACGTCGGACTCCCTAGGTATTTTCCCATTCCGAAACAAAGACTTTCACTTTAAGCTCCACGGTCACGTTCGTGCCGGCTCCTTGTGGTATTCGTATCGGGTGAACCGGGTTTATGAATACCGGCGTCATCTCCCTCACTATCAAGGCAACCGCAAAGCCATCTTCGTGACATTCTCTACCCACCAACGGTGGAGATTGCCTCCCGAGGCTCGAACCATCGTTCTTGAATCTTGCACCTGGGGAAACGGAACCCGTTTCGATCTGCACGGAGCTGTGGTCATGCCGGACCACGTTCATCTGATTCTCACTCCACTGTACGACGGCGATAGCTTGTACAGCGTCGCGGAGATCATGCAGGGAATCAAGAGTGCCGCCGCGCACAGGATCAATCGTTTGCTGCATCGTAGTGGGCAAGTCTGGCAGCGTGAATCGTTTGATCGGGTTCTCCGGCGTGAGGAAAGTGTCCACGCGAAAGTTGAATATATGGTACAGAATCCAGTGCGAGCAGGACTTGTGCAAGACGCGGCGGAATATCGGTGGTTGTGGGTTTCGACTGTGGCAAAGACAGCGTGATGCCAGGCGAAGACTATCGTGGCCATCTCGCTGCCGCACGAGCGGGACGCTCGCGCCTACATCAAGCCTCGCTGCCGCACGAGCGGGACGCTCGCGCCTACATCAGGCGCGGAGGGGCAGTTCTGGGCTTGCCGTGTCGTCGTAAATTGGGTCGGCGATCTTGGCCAAGTCTGGATAGTGCTCTAGCAGCGGTTCGGGCGCCTTTACGCGCTGTCCCGTCAACATGTGCTTGAGTTGCAGAGCGTTGACTCCCGCCTTGCCTTCGAAGTGATTGTTGGTCACCACGTAGGTGATCTCGGCTTTGGCGGCGATGTGAACGATCTTTTCTTTCCATCCTGCCAGTTCGGTTTCGCTGTAAAGATAGTTGTAGCGATCAGCGCCGGTATCCGCGTCAAACCACTGATCATAATTTCGTCCGTGCAAGCGCACGTAGCCCACTGGAGAAGTTACATGCTCCGTGGGCTGAAGGGAGCGGCCGAGCAGCGGCTGGTCAATGTTGCAGAAGGCGACATTTTTCTGCATGAAGTCGTTGATGGTGTCGGGATTCTCCCAGCTATCGTGTCGTACCTCGACCACGCGCGGATATTCGATAAACTGGCGCAGAAGCTTTTCCAGATATTCGCGGTTCAGCGATGTATTCTTGAATGAAACCGGAAACTGAATCAGCAGCGCTCCCAACTTTCCTTCTCCTGCCAGCGCTTCCAGTCCTTCGCGCGCCAGGGCTTCGTCTTCGTCGTTCGGGCGGATGGAGGCGGCGGACGTGGGCTCCATGACCGCCATGGGATTGTGTGTAAAGGAGCGATGCAGCTTGGCGGTGAAGGTGAAATTCGGATTCACGGCTTCCGCCTTCCGTACCCAGAGCTTGGCCAGATGGGGCTTGATGTGTCCGTAGAAAGACGTGTTGATCTCCACCATGTCAAAGCAGCGCGCCAGGATTTCCAGGGGATGCTGCTTGCGGTGCTGCATGCCGGGCGGATAGAAGAGGCCCTCCCAGTCCTTGTAAGACCAGCCGGCAGTGCCGACGCGGATTTGCGAGGGTGCGTCCACACACCTTACTTCCGACAATTAGATGCCTGCAGACTAGCACATGCGACAACCGGTTGTTGGAGGCGCTCGAGGACTAGTAGAAGAGCAGCACGACCCAGTAC